>NZ_JBXUGI010000001.1:0-368209 GCF_057180465.1 Chryseobacterium sp. HNCC26DJ238 | reverse complement strand
TATATAAATATAAGGAAAATAAAAATTATAACCAAAAAAAATCCGCCTCAGTTGTGAGACGGATTCTTTTTCTTCTTAACCCCGTGAAATTCTTTTAAATAAAAAGGTTCAAAATAAGCAATATCCTCAAAGTCTCTGTTTTTTATTTTCTCCAGCGTTTTATTGACTAAATTCTTTGCAGAAGGGTAGACGTCTTCATTAAAATCAGCTTCAGGAAGCTGAATGATCTCCTGAGCCTTTCTCGTTCCGTCACCAACAAACAAAACTTTTTTACCTCTCAGTTCCTGAAATGACTGCTCATCTAAAACTTTGGCTTCAGTAGGAGTTAGCTCGACGCCTGTTATTCCGTCATAAACAGCCGTATAAACCTCCATTCGTCTTGCATCGACTAAAGGAATGACCAGATCATAGTTCAGGCCTAAAAAAGGCTCTGCCATACTTACCAATGAATTGACCGCTATGAGAGGAATCTTCAGACCATAGCAAAAACCTTTTGCGGAAGCAGCACCAATTCTTAAGCCGGTGTAAGATCCCGGACCTTTTCCTAATGAAATGGCTTCGATATCTTTTATAGATAATTCTGCGCCTTCCAAAGCCCATTCGACGAAGGAGTGAAGACTTTCTGACTGTTTATAATTTTCTGAAACCTCTTCGCATACGCAAAGCAACTTTTCATCATCAGAAACAGCTACTGAACAGTTTTTGGAAGAAGTCTCCAGGTATAGTATTTTCATTTAATTAAATTTAATCATGAAAAGAATCTTTTCACCACAAAAGTATCAAAAGAAATGATTGAAAAAAAGATTGCACACTTTACAAGAGGTAAAATATGATTTTGTTACCCTATTATTAGTTTTTAAACAGTTTAAAAGTAGATTCTCGTAAACTTTAATCAGGGTTTTTCCCTATTTTTCTGATTTCCTTATCAAAATCAGAAATTATTTTCTGGGTTTTATTAAAGGTTTCGTATTCCGTGACCGCTTTTTTAGCGGCTACTAGTTTGGCGACTTTTCCGTTGCCTTCCAGAATTTTGTATTCATTGAAGTTTAAAAACTTATTCACACTTTCTGCTAAAATGTCCATCGTAAAAGTATTTTCTCTTTCGATCAGACCTTCAATATAATCAAATAACCAGCTACGGTTCTCTCTAATTGCTTTATTTCCTTTTCTGCCAGATAATTTTTGGCAACTACCACATCAGACTTCAAAATTCTCCCGTCCGGAGCATATTTCCAGTTAGTCAAACCCATATTTTCTTTACTGCGGTCAGCCTTTTTAAAAATAATTTCAGCTGCCGTATTTCCTGTAATGGCAAAATGAAATTTATTCTGAACTGTTTCGTAAAAGTTTTTGGTAATGTCAGAATTTTTATCATAATCTATACTGCACTCCGCAAAAATATCTGTTATCTGTTGATAAATGCGTCGCTCGCTTGTCCGAATAGAACGGATTCTCTGCAGCAGTTCTTTAAAATAATCTTTCCCAAAAGCGGTCTGTCCCTGTTTCAATCTCTGATCGTCTATAACAAATCCTTTGATAATAAATTCTTTCAAAGTCTGTGTTGCCCAAATTCTGAATTGTGTTGCTTTAGCGGAATTTATTCTATAACCAACAGAAATAATAGCATCAAGGTTATAGTATTCGAGGTTTCTGTTAACCTTTCTTATACCCTCAGTTTGAACTGTTCGGAATTCCCGAACAGTTGCTTCTCTCAAAAGTTCATTAGAAGCATAAATATTTGACAAATGCTCACTTATAGTTGATTTTGAAACATCGAACAATTCTGCCATTGCCTTTTGGGTTAGCCAAAGTGTTTCATTCTGTAAGAAAACATCAACCCGAACCTGATCGTTCGGTGTTTGATAAATTAGAAATTTTTGAAATTCTTCATTCATTATTTGTATGTTTATTACAAATTTATGGCTTTATTTCCACACTTTGGCGGCTCCATAATTTCCAGTCAGATTTCTTTTTAATCCAAATTTCAAGGAGTGCCAGCTTCATTTCAAAATCATGATTTTTGTATAATCCCTGTACTCTGATGGATCTCCTGAGGCTGACCGTTTTTCTGAACTGTTTAATTTCAGAGACTTCGGTTTGAGTGATCTTTCTGTAAACGACTTTCTTTGAGTGGAAATCTTTTTTAAAATCATTCAGATTCTGAATCCAGCCGTTAGAATGACCGAAAGAAACATCCGGACAAAACAGATTCACAATTTCAGAATCATTATTCTTCATCAGAGAATCCAATTTTTCTGCCTGAATCAAAACCAATTTTTCTGCTTTTGAGTATTGTTGAGAATATCCAAAAACAGAAAACAATAAAAGAATTCCACAAAAAAATCTCATATTCAAATTCTCAGGTTAAACCATTTTCAAATTATTCTTTTCTGTAAATCGTCCTCGGTTCGCTCTGTGCACTCGGGTAAATGGTCATATCAGAGACTGTAACATGTCGGGGAGCATTCACACAGTAAGCAATAGCATCAGAGATATCTTCCGCTTTTAAAGCTTCGTATCCTGCGTATACTGTTGCCGCCCTGTCCTGATCCCCTTTGAACCTGATCAATGAGAAGTCGGTTTCTACAGCACCCGGCTGAATGTTGGTAACTCTTATTCCAAATTCTGTTAACTCTATCCTCATTCCTTCCGAAATTACATCAACTGCTTTTTTGGTAGCACAGTAAACCACCCCATTGGCATAAGTCTGCCTTGCTGCGACCGAACTGATATTGATAATCTGTCCGGACTTCCTCTCTTTCATCATGGGAATAAGCGTTTTTGAAACGTATAAAAGACCTTTTACATTTCCATCAATCATAGAATCCCAATCGTCCGTATTTCCTGCCGAAAGAGGCTCTAAACCATGTGCATTTCCTGCATTATTGATAAGAACATCGATATTCTTCCATTCTTCCGGAAGGGATGCGATTGCTTGTTCAACCTCCTTAAGATTCCTGACATCGAATTTTAAACTAAAAACTTCGGTTAATTTAGATAATTCTGTTTTTACAGATTCCAGAACTTCTGTTCTTCTTCCACATATAATGATTCTGTTTTCCTGTTTTGCAAATAGCTCCGCAGTAGACTTTCCGATTCCGGAAGTAGCACCGGTGATGAGTATAGTTTTCATATTTTTAATGTAGCAGTGTGTTTAATGTAACAATGAATTCAATGTACCAATTTAACAATTTATTCAGTGTAATAATCTTTTCAATGTAATAATCTATTTAATGTAATAATCTATTTAATGTAATAATCTATTTAATGTAATAATCTGTTTAATGTACCAATTTAACAATTTATTCAGTGTAATAATCTTTTCAATGTAACAATCTTCTCAGTGTAATAATATAACAATGTAGTACTATTTTGAATGTAGCGATGTAAAAATATGATGATGAAAAGTGAAAAGACTATCGGCAATCACTTTATTGATACATCCTATTACTGGTAAATTGCTGCATTACGATATTGCACATTTTCACTGGTACATTTCCATCATTGATAAACTGTTACATTGAATACATTGTTACATTTTCATCATTGGTAAATTGTTACACTGCGACATTGTTACATTATCATTACTGGTAAATTGTTACACTGAATAGATTGTTACATTATCTAATTGGCATCGAATGACTGAAAAGCATCTGGTATATGTTCAATAGTTAACTTTCCTGTTTTGTCGGGAAGCACTGAAATGATATCAAATCTTACCTCCTGATCTTTATTAAATTCTTCCATAAAGTGATTGGCTGCCGATACAATTGATTTGATTTTAGTCTTTGTAACCGCTTCATGAGGCAGGATAAAAAAATCGGTTGATCGTGCCTTAACTTCTGTAACAATAATCAAATTGTCTTTTTCGGAAACAATATCAATTTCAGCTTTCTTAAAACGATAATTCCTAACGATAATTCTGTACCCTTTTTTAGCTAAATAATCTGCTGCCAGATCTTCTGCGATCTGACCAAGTTCATTGTGATCTGCCATGACATTATTTTCTGAATTGATAAGCCCACCAAATCAGGACAAACTGTAAAGGAAGCCTCAAAACGGTCAGCCAGAAATACGGATGATGAGCGTGATAAAACTTTCTTGCCATTTCTATATTGGCAGGAAAAACTGCTATAAATAAAGCGATACATAAATAAGCACCCAACTTTTGAGTCTGCGGGAAGAGAAGAAGAATCCCACACAAAATTTCTACTATACCGCTGATATAAACCATCTGTAAATGAAACGGAATATAATCAGGCATAATTTTCATGAAAAAGTAAGGTTTCACAAAATGAAAAATCCCGGCTGAGACCAATAAAAATGCAAGTATAAATTTTGAATAAAACATAATTACGAATTAAAGTTCAATGATACATTTTGTCCGACTTTTAATGAAACCTCAGCTCCGATAATCAACGGTATATTATTATGAATATGTCCATTTGGAAAACCAAACATAAAAGGGAATCTGTATTTCAAAATTCTATCTGCTATCAGTTTGTAGGCAAATTCATCAAAGCTTTCATCATACTGTTTATTCTCTTTGACATCTCCCATATTGGTCATGCCCCCTACAATCAGTCCTTTTATTTTACTGAATACGCCTCCAAGTTCCAAACTCATCAACATCCTGTCAAGTGCATAAAAGTTTTCACCTATATCTTCAATAAATAAAATTTTACCTCTGAAGTCAAACGAGTATTTTGTACCCAAAAGCGCATAAATTAACGCCAGATTTCCTCCTATCAATTCGCCTTCTGCATTGCCTTCTCTGTTAAACTGATTCGATTTTAAGGTATATTTTAAAGGTTTTCCCTTTAGGATTTTAAAGATCTGATCATAACTTTCGTCAGTAACTCCGAAACCTGAAGTCTTAATGGTCTGTCCGTGGATGGATGCAAAACCTTTTCTGAGCAGATAACTTTGTATCACTGTATTATCTGAATACCCAATATACCATTTCGGCTTTTTTACAAAATTTTTGATATTGAGATTTTCAATTAAATGCTGGCAGCCATAACCTCCTCGCGAAGCCCAGATGGCAGAAATCTGCGGATCGTTTAATGCCCAGTTAATATCTTTGGATCTCTGCTTTTCAGTTCCGGCATAATTATACCCATTAGAATATTTCGTATATAAATTTTCACCTAAAACAGGTTCAAAGCCTTTGCTTTTAATTAATTTAATACCTCTTTCAAGATGTGCGGGTTCTACCGCTCCGGCAGGGGAGATGATGGCAATTCGGTCTCCTTTTTTGAGAGACTCCGGAAATATTTTTTTCATTTTGTTCATTGATGTTTTATGTAATTACTGATCAGTTCTTTTTGTATTTTAATTCTTTTCTTTCTGCTTCTTCAAGCTTTTTATCAAACTGATTAAACTTTTTGAAACTCTGAAGGAAAATGAAAAAACTGAATAAAATCAAAACTGCTCCTACACCTTTCCTGATGTTGTTGGCAAGTCTTTGGGTCAGCCTGTCGTGAAATTGTTTAGCCAGAAAGATCTTCAGAAAATCAATCATTAAATAGGTTGAGATAACTAAACCTAAATAAAGGACCATACTTTCGGTATCCGGGTATTGATTTCTGACCCCGATTACCGTAACCAGCCAGAATAATACCACTCCTACGTTCAAAAGATTGAGGAGAAAACCATTCAGGAAAGTTCTGAAGTAATTCTGACTGATAATTTTTTCTTCGCCGGGCAAATGCATTTTGGTCTTGGTCACCAGCATCACAATACCGTAGGAGAGGATCAGGATAGACGTTATCCTGTAAAAACCGGGATGCTTATCAATAAGATTAACAATATCAGCACTTGCATAATAGGCTGCTATAATGCACAGTAAATCTGCTGTAATGACACCGAAATCAAGTGCTAAAGCATGTCTGGGGCCTCTTGTGAAACTGGTTTCGATCAGGAGGAAAAAAATAGGACCTATGAAAACAAGGCTCAGCATAAAGCCCAGACCAACGGCCGATAATACAAGTTCAAACATTAAAATTTGTTTCTATCCCAAATTTAAAAATTATATTTCTATTTGCCTGTAAAAATGAATTTTTTAAGTCTGAATTATAGCATAAATGCTATTAAATAAAAAAGACTGCCTGATTTGGCAGTCTCATTATCAATTTAAAAAAGTCAATCAACAATCTTAAAATCCAATTGTTTTTGAATTAAATTGGCTTTTACCACCTTGATTTTAACTTCTTCCCCCAATTGGTATTTGTTTCCTGTTCTTGAACCGTATACTGCATGGGTCGATTTATCATAAGAATAAGAATCATCCATCAGATCACGTAATTTAATTAAACCCTCGGCTCCATTCTCAGGAATCTGTACCCAGAAACCGAACTCAGCCACTCCGGAAATAACACCGGTGAAAGTTTCTCCCAAATGTTTTTCCATGAACTTCACCTGCATAAATTTAATTGAATCTCTTTCAGCATCTGCAGCAAGACGTTCTCTTGCACTGCAGTGTTTGGATTTTTCTTCCAGTTCATTTTTATCCGTAGGTTTTCCGCCATCCAGGTAATGCTGAAGCAGACGGTGAGCAAGTAGATCGGGATAACGACGGATAGGAGAGGTGAAGTGAGAATAATAGTCAAACCCAAGACCGTAGTGACCGATAGGCTCGGTAGAGTAGACCGCTTTGCTCATGCTTCGCATTGCAAGAGTTTCAATCATATTTTCTTCACCTTTACCTTTCACTTCAAGCAGTAAATTATTTAAAGATTCAGCTACCTTTTTGGTATTCGCCAAATCCATTTTGTATCCGAAAGTTGATACAAAATCTCTTAAAGCTTCCAGTTTCGCAGGATCCGGGTCGTCGTGAACTCTGTAGATAAAGGTATTGCTGCTGGGCTTTCCTTTTTTAAGAGATACAAATTCAGAAACTTTTTTGTTCGCCAAAAGCATAAATTCTTCAATCAGATGATTTGAATCTTTGCTGACTTTAAAGTAAACCCCAATCGGTTCGCTTTTTTCATTTAAATTAAACCTGACTTCACTTCTGTCAAAAGTAATGGCTCCGTCTTTAATTCTTTGCTCACGCATAATTTTTGCAAGCCTGTCAAGCGTAAGAATTTCTTCCGTCAGATCACCCTGTTGAGTTTCAATTCTTTCCTGCGCTTCTTCATAGGTAAATCTTCTGTCTGAGTGAATCACCGTTCTTCCAAACCATTGATTAACCACATCAGCTTTATCATTCATCTCAAAAACAGCTGAAAAAGTGAATTTATCTTCATTCGGACGCAATGAACAAACGTCATTACTTAAGACTTCCGGCAGCATCGGTACAACCCGGTCAACCAGATATACGGACGTTGCTCTCTCGTACGCTTCATCATCCAGCATTGTTCCCGGAACTACGTAATGAGAAACGTCGGCAATGTGTACACCGATTTCCCAGTTTCCATTGTCCAGTTTTTGAATGGATAATGCATCATCAAAGTCTTTTGCATCTTTAGGATCAATGGTGAAAGTACATATTTTACGCATATCTCTGCGTTTTGCAACTTCTTCATCAGTAATTCTCCTGTCGATTTTTTCAGCATCCTGTTCCACTTCTTCAGGAAAACTGTACGGCAAGCCGTATTCTGCTAAAATAGAGTGGATCTCTGTTTCATGTTCCCCCGGAGCCCCTAAAACCTTGATGATTTCTCCATCAGGATTTTTGTCACCAGCTTTCCATTCCAACATTTTTACAACGACTTTATCGCCGTTTTCGGCACCGTTAATTTTACCTTTTGGAATAAAAATATCAGTGTTAATTGTCTTCTTATCACAAACTACAAATCCGAATTCTTTATGCGGAACCAGCTGGAAAGTTCCTACAAACTCTGTACGGTTTCTTTCTAAAACTTCAAGCACGGAGCCTTCCATTTTCTTTCCTTTAAAATTGTAGGTTACGATTAGAACTTTATCACCCTGTAATGCATCTTTCACATTTTTGGCGTGAACGAAAACATCATCTTTGAGATTCTCAACAGTTACATAAGCATTTCCACTTTGGTTAAAATCTATAACCCCTGTTAAAGTGCCTTCAATATTGAGATTAATACTGAATTTTCCTTTTTCCGTTTCCTTAATTCTTTTATTTGCCAAAAGCTTGTGTAAGGACTGGATAACCAGCTCGCGCTGTCTCGGATTTTTATAATCGATTCCGTCTGAAATCTGTTTGTAATTGTATATTTTGGTTTGATTCTGATTCATGAAACGGAGAATCAATCTGCCGATTTCCACGAGTTTTGCGTCATTTTTCTGACTGATGTATTTATTTTTTTTTGGCATTTTATTCTTTTAAATTATAATGTAATGATCAAATTCCTTTGAAAATTATGTATTGTAAGCGCATACATTTGTATGACATTTTTTTATTGATGATGAATTAAGTCTTTTCGAATCACTTTCAATGATTGAAATTTTAGTTTGTATAAATTTAATACAAAATAGGAGAAGGGTAGAGAAAAACCTGTTAATAATATTGAAGAATTTTGTAGGTTCAAAGAGGAATAAACAGATAAGTAAATTCTTTTTGATACTGCAAATATAGTAAATAAAAAATAAATAAGGCTTGTAAACTGAATTACAAGCCTTTATCTTTAGCAGAAAGCTATTTTATCAACTCTTGTCTGATGCCTTCCACCTTCAAAATCAGTAGACAGAAATCTATTTGCAATTTCAATCGCAACTTCTTTGGAAATAAATCTGGCTGGGATCGAAATCATATTCGCATCATTATGCTGTCTTGCCAGTTCTGCTATCTCAGGCATCCAGCAAAGCGCGCATCTGATTTTCTGGTGCTTATTTGCTGTAATCTGCACGCCGTTTCCGCTTCCACAGATTAAGATTCCCAGTTCGTTTTCCCCATTTTCAACAGAGCTTGCAGCAGGATGTACAAAATCAGGGTAATCTACACTGTCTGTAGAAAAAGTTCCGAAATCCAGGATTTCGAATGTTTCCTCAAGATGTTTTTTCAAAATCTCCTTGTATTCAAAACCGGCATGATCTCCGGCAATAGCTATCTTTCTTTTCATATATATAGATCTATTTTTTATTATTAAATTCAAATAACTGATTATCAGATTGTTTTTCGGCAATCAATATTGACAAATCCATTCTTACATCTTATCATTCAGATTATTCTGCAAATTTAAGTATTAATAAACAAATTGTTATTTAGCTGCTCATAAAATGTTAGAAGCAATGTGAATAACTGTGGAAAACTTTTCTGAACTAAATTATTTTTTGAAGCGAAAATTTGTTAATGGACTAAAGTTTGGGAAAGTCAATACAAAACTTTCAAAATCTTTCCGGGGATTAATCTTTACCTTTTCCATAATTGAGAAACTAATATCTTTGATGTTCAAAAGTTATCCATATTTGTTAATAAGTCTTAAATTTATCAGATGGTCAATGATTTACATTGTTAATTAAATATGAATTGAATTCAAACTACATGTTATGAAGTTTTAATCAAAAAGTTATCCCCGAAACTCACAACACTCAACAACAACTATCATTCTTTTTTTTATCTATAAAGAAAATTAGTGTTGATTGGTGAGTAAGGTTCTGTGGGAAGTTTTTGAAAACTTTTATGTTTTTGGATCTTTTTCAAAAGTTTAAAATCTTACATTTGTGAAACAAAAATCAATAGAAAATAAACGAAATCGCTTTGGATGTAAAAACTTTCTGTTTGGTATAAAAAGTGGTTCTGTAAGACGAAAAGATAAATTTATTTATGAAAACAATCAACGATTTTAATTTTAAGGATAAAAAGGCTTTAGTAAGAGTAGACTTCAATGTTCCACAGGACGATCAGCTGAAAGTGACAGACAATACACGAATCTCAGCGGTAAAACCTACTGTTGAAAAGATTCTGCAGGATGGCGGTTCCGTAATTTTAATGGCACACTTAGGCAGACCAAAAGGAGAGGTTAAAGATGAGTTCTCTTTAAAGCACATCGTAAAAGATGTTTCATCTGTTTTGGGTCATGAGGTGAAATTTGTTGAAGAATCAATTGGAGAGAAAGCGGAGAAAGCTGCTTCCGAACTTCAGCCAGGAGAAATTCTGTTATTGGAGAATCTTCGTTTTCATAATGAAGAAGAAAAGGGAGATGAAGCTTTTGCCGAAAAACTATCAAAATTAGGAGATGCCTATGTGAATGATGCTTTTGGTACAGCTCACAGGGCTCATGCTTCGACAGCGGTAATCGCTAATTATTTTCAATCGACTAAGTTTTTCGGTTTACTAATGGCTGATGAATTAAAAGCAATTGATAAAGTTTTAAAAAGTGGTGAAAAGCCTGTTACAGCAATATTAGGAGGTTCAAAGGTTTCAACTAAAATTACCATTATTGAAAATATACTGCCAGCTGTTGATAATCTGATCATCGGTGGAGGTATGGCTTTTACTTTCATCAAGGCACTTGGAGGTAAGATAGGAAATTCATTGGTTGAAGAGGATAAATTACCTTTGGCACTTGAAATTCTGGGAAAAGCGAAAGAACATAATGTTAAAGTTTATCTCCCGTCTGATACAGTTATTGCTGAAAGTTTCAGTAATGATGCTGAGAGAAAAGAATCTGACATTTATGAAATTCCTGAAGACTGGATGGGAATGGATGCAGGTCCAAAATCAAGAAAACAGTTTAATGATGTTCTATTGAATTCAAGAACTATTCTTTGGAATGGTCCTATTGGTGTTTTTGAAATGTCAAATTTCTCTGCAGGTACTGAAGCACTGGGCGAAAGTATTGCTGAAGCAACAAAACTGGGAGCGTTTTCTTTAGTCGGAGGTGGAGACAGCGTTGCTTTTGTTAAGCAGTTCGGTTATGAGGATAAAGTAAGTTATGTTTCTACCGGTGGTGGGGCAATGCTGGAAAGTCTGGAAGGATTGGAGCTTCCGGGTATTGCTGCGATTAATAAATAATCTAATATTTAAAATATTTTTCAAGTCTGCTGAAATTTTCAGCAGACTTTTTTATTTGTTTCTAATTTTCGACGGACTTTTTTTCAGAAGACCGATGAAAAACTGCTTTCACAAATACATCAAACTTAAAAAGAATAGTTTTCTGAATTATTACTGTAGAATTTTTAGAATACTGCTTAAAACAGGTGTTTTTGTCAGAAATTTCTTTTTGTATTGCTCATTTTATAATTTTTGTACTTTTTCTAAATATCTCCTCCTCGAATAATCTAATTTTTTATATTCTGTTCTTTATTGTCATTTCTCCGGAATGAAGGAGCGTGCTTATTTGCAATCTTACAATTTATAAATCTTTTGGAAATTCAATTTTGATTTTTAAGAGGATTTTTATTAAGCAGAATATTTTTATAAAAATTTTGAATTCGTTAAATTTTTATTTTAGATGATAAATTTTATACTTGAAAAAATAAAACTCAGGAAAAAATCCTGAGGTTTTATAAAAATTCGTCAAAACACCTTATAATTGGCTTTCATAAATAGCTTAAAAATCGATTTTCTACTTTTTCTCGATAATATAGATCAAACTTGAAAATTCGTTAGAAAAAAGTGCTTTTACGTTCGAAATCGTTCCGTGAACGACTGCTTTTAGCCAAAATATGGATGATTTTTTGTATTTTTCGCTCAACATAGAGATGTAATATGAATCTAAAACCAAAGGTTTAATTTTTCTCATTTTCCAGTTTGGTTTTTTAGAAATGAGATTTTCCATTCCGGATTTTGAAAAATGATAGATATGTCTTGGTACATCATAAGCTGCCCAAAATTCTTTATAGTGTTTTGCATCGTATGAAGTAGGGTTGGGAACCGCAATGATAAGCAGGCCTTTTTCTTTCAGTTTTGAGTTGAAAATTTCTAGCATCTCATCCTGATTTTCAATATGCTCGAAGACATGCCATAGAGTGATGGCATCTAAAGTTTCATTTTCAATGAGATCAATATCCGCAATTATTTTTGCTTTAGAAACTTTCTTTGATGCAGCGGCTTTAGCATCCGGATCCGGTTCAAATCCAAAAGTTTCAAAATCATTTTCAATATATTTTACAAACTCTCCTGCACCGCAACCATAATCCAATACTTTGGAATTCTTTTTTATTCTGTCAACGAGGATGTTTTTTTTATACTGCAGATTAAAAGACTGCAAAAATTTATACAGTTTTTCTTTTAAACTTCCTGAATCCTGATGATGAGAAATGTAATCTTCACTTTCATAATATTTTGAAATATTGGATGGAATAGGGGAGGTTTTAAAAACTCCTATTGTTTCGGTTTCTTTGATTTCAAATATTTCCTGAGATAGAAAATGATCCTTTATTTTCATTTTGAGTATTGTATTTTAAAAACAAAGGTATTCAGAAAAGTGTTTTAAGCTTCTAAATACCTTGATTTATTTTATATGTTTCACGTGAAACATATTTTATTTATCTTCCTAAATAGATCATTAAAACGTTGATATCAGCAGGGGATACACCACTGATTCTTCCTGCCTGAGCCAAAGTTTTAGGTCGTACTTTGTTCATTTTTTGTTTAGCTTCTGCAGAAAGACTGGATATTTTAATATAATCAAAATCTTCCGGAATCTTTACATTTTCAAGTCTGTTTAATTTAGCAACATTTTCTTTTTCTTTCTCGATATAACCTTTGTATTTAATATTCACTTCAGCCTGTTCTCTGACTTCGTCGCTGTACTGAGAGGTTACTTCTCTGATTGCTTCGATCTGATCGAGTTTATCTAAAGTAATATTCGGCCTGGTAAGAAATTGCGAAGCACGGTATGCCTGATCGACAGGATTACTTTCAATACTTTCTAAGATAGGATTGATAATCCCTGGCTTTAAAGAAGTTTCTCTCAAATAGGTCTCAAGTTCCTGACTTTTAGTGATTTTTTCTTCGACTTTCTTTAGTCTGTCTTCTTTTGCAAGACCCAGATCATACGCTTTTTCTGTCAGTCGGATATCTGCGTTATCCTGTCTTAAAAGCAATCTGTATTCAGCTCGTGATGTAAACATCCTGTAAGGTTCTTCAGTTCCTTTAGTGATCAGATCATCAATAAGAACTCCAATATAAGCCTCATCCCTGTTTAGGATAAAGTCATCTTTCTCATGTACTTTATTATGTGCATTGATACCGGCCATTAAACCTTGCCCGGCTGCTTCTTCATATCCCGTAGTACCGTTAATCTGTCCCGCAAAATATAAATTTTCCACCAGTTTTGTTTCTAAAGTATGCTTTAGCTGAGTAGGAGGGAAGTAGTCATATTCAATGGCATAACCTGGTCTGAATACTTTTACGTTTTCAAATCCCGGGATATGTTTCATTGCCTTAATCTGGACATCTTCCGGCAGTGATGAACTGAAACCGTTAACATATATTTCCACTGTTCTCCATCCTTCCGGTTCTACAAAAAGCTGATGTCTGGTACGCTCTGCAAACCTGTTGATCTTATCTTCAATACTGGGACAGTATCTCGGGCCTAAACTCTGAATAGTACCGTTAAACATCGGGCTTCTGTCAAATCCCTCACGCAAAACTTCATGTACGGTTTCGTTTGTGTAAACGATATGACAGCTTAATTGTTTAGTTAATTTAGGACTGTCTAAGTAGCTGAATTTTTGAGGGTTTTCATCTCCTTTCTGTTCCTCCATTTTGGAGTAGTCGAGACTCCTTCCATCTACTCTAGGAGGCGTACCTGTTTTCATTCTTCCTGCTTCAAAACCAAGAGAGACTAACTGTTCAGTGATTCCAAAAGCTCTTGGTTCGCCCATCCTTCCACCGCCTAATTGCTTGTCTCCAACATGGATCAAACCATTGAGGAATGTTCCGTTTGTCAGGACAACAGACTTAGATCTGATTTCAATTCCCAATGAAGTTATCACACCGACAGCACGATTGTTTTCGATAATTAAACTCTTTACCATATCCTGGAAAAAGTCGAGATTAGGAGTATTTTCTAATGCCAGGCGCCACTCTTCGGCGAAAAGCATCCTGTCGTTTTGTGTTCTTGGAGACCACATGGCAGGGCCCTTTGAAAGGTTCAGCATTTTAAACTGTATCGCAGATTTGTCAGCAATAATTCCGGAGTAGCCTCCCATCGCATCTATTTCTCTTACAATTTGTCCTTTGGCAATTCCACCCATTGCCGGGTTGCAGCTCATCTGTCCGATGGTCTGCATATTCATAGTAACCAATAAAGTTTTGGATCCTAAATTGGCAGCAGCAGCAGCAGCTTCACATCCTGCGTGACCTGCGCCTACTACAATTACATCATATATTTCTGAAATCATTTTAATTGCTTATTTAAGCCTCAAATTTTTAAATTCTATATAAATGTTTCACGTGAAACATTATCTCGAAAAAGGGCTTAAAAGCGCCTGTATTCCGTAGTTTTCGGCCCCGTTAATAGTATTTGCTGAGCTTTTTTTATTTGAAAAATGAAAAAAGCGATTGCGGACAGCGGGAAACTGCTCCTAATTATATCTTGCGATATAAAAGTCTTCTTTTCTTCGCATTTCCTGTTCTTCTGCTTCTGACTTATCTTTATAACCACACAAATGAAGAATACCATGAGCTAAGACCCTTCTTAATTCTTCTTCATAGTTTTTAGACAGGGTAGAAGCATTGTCTGAAATGCGCTGCAAAGATACGAAAATCTCTCCGCTTATTGTTTTGCCTTTCACAGAATCGAAAGTGATAATATCTGTATAGTAATCATGCTGCAGATAATCCTGATTAATCTTGAGTAAATATTCATCATCACAGAAAATGTAATTGATATCACCCGTTTTTTTTCCTTCTGAAAGAATGATTTCTTCCAGCCATTTTTTGTAGTCTGTACTGACAGTGTCGGTCAGGTTTTCGTAAAAGAACTGTATCATTTTTTTAAAACCAGTGTCCTAAAATAACACTGAATATACCTTTTTGATTATTTTTAAGTGAATGGCTGAAGTTGAATTTAATCTGTCCAAACGGGGATTTATAACCAGCCATGATTCCCAAAGAACTGTAGTTTACTTTAACTGCATCTTCAAAACTGATATCGTCTGAAAGATTGGCAAAAGAAAAATTACCGCTCAGGAAAAAATTCTTGTAAAATTTAAATTGAATATCATTTGAAATTAGTGCTACGTTATTGCTGTTTAACTGTGCAAAATAAAAACCGTTAAATGTTTTGAAATTGACAATATTCTGTTCAAAGATTCCTCCAAGCCTGTACTGATAGAATTGTGGGAGATTATCACCAATGGTAATTCCGCCATAGAGGTTAAGATGATAACTGAATTGTCTGGATAAAGGAATATTGACCCTAATATCTGCTTTTACCTGAACTATTCTTTTATCAACTGCTGATTTTAACAGATCAATTACCTTTCCTTCTGCGTTTAAATAAAATCCCCTGCGTGGAAAGTCTTTATCATCCTGTGTATCACTTTTAAGAAAAATATATGGATTCATAAACCGACTGTACCTTTTATTGGTACCATTCATTTCAGCTTCAAAATAATCGTGGCTTAGTCCTGTTCCTACAGCATACTTATCTTTCCAGATAGACTGGATATAAATTTCGTTTCGCAGCCATTCCCATTTGTCAACATTGATATTGTTATTTCCTTTGAGATCAAAACTCATTCCTGAAGAATAAAGACCGAATCCCGGTATGTAGCCGTTATCAACAAAATAATTCAGGTAATATCTCGGCTTGTCTCCTACAACAACATCAAGGGAAAGATTTGAATTTTTAAAAAGCAATCGCTTAGCTGAATAATTAAGGAGTAATCCTGTCTTAAAAATTTCATCATAATGCAGTCCGAATTTTAGAAAATGTCTTGCATCGTCTTCTGTGACGTAAAGTTTCAGATAGTTGACGTTATTTTCTGTTACAATATCGTAATTGATAAAACGGTAATTGTTTGTAGCAACGAGCTTATCAATTCCTTTATTAATGCTTCCATACGTTTGCATAGAGGGAAGACGTAGACCCATTTTACCCAGGACATAGTTTTTACCGTATATTCTGCTCCCTTCAAGTTCAATGCTGTCTATCTTGTACACGTTAGAATATATTGGATTTACGGGCTGTCTGAGGCGGTCAAAAGAACGTTTTGGAAGCTCATCGAGGATATCTGTGTATTTTAATCCTTCTACAAAGCCGCTGTCAAGAATCTTTTTCTTCTCATCATAGCTTGTAGCAGTCATTCCTTTCAGATCGGGCTTGATATTGATATCTGTAAATTTATACTGTCTTCTGGTATCTTTCTGAATTCCGAAATCAATGACCTGATTGAGAATGGAGATGATATTGTTTAAATCTTCTCTCTTTGACAGATCCTGATTCAGATCTACACCGATGACAATATCGATTCCTTTATCTTTCAGAGGCTTTGAAGGATAATTGACAGTCATTGCACCGTCAATGTAAATACTGTCCCCGATTTTTACAGGATCCATTAATGAAGGGAATGCAGAACTTGCCATGATTGACTGTACCAGATCTCCTTTTTCAAAGATCTGCATATTCCCGCTTTCCAGATTAGTGGCTACACACATAAAGGGAATCGGCAGTTTAGAAAAATCTTCGATTGTTGAGACATTCTTAAAGAGTTCTTTCAGCAGGTAGACATTTTTCTGTCCGGAACTGATCGAGGAGGGGAGATTGATTTTACCGTTTTTCAGGGGAATAGATAAAAGGTATTTGTCTACTGATTTATTAAAAAATGTACTTTCAGTACGTGATTTAGGATCTCTTATCAAGGAATAGAAATCAGTATCCATTACTATTTTTTCGATATCTTTTCCTGTATATCCTGCAGCATACAAACCTCCAACGATAGATCCCATGCTGGTTCCGGAAATATAGTCAATTTTCACTCCTAAAGAGTCCAGAACTTTTAAGACTCCAACATGCGCAAATCCCTTTGCACCTCCTCCCGCAAGAGAAAGTCCTATCTTAGGATTTTTCGGAATGACCAGACCCTTTTTTATCTGTGAATGGACAACCAGGAGTTGAAACGCAAATAAGAGAACAAGAAGTTTTTTCATATTAGCTATGTATTTCGAAAGGTATTAAAAGTTTACTTTTTCAGGACAGCCTTTTAATGACAGTTTCATTTTTAATCTTTTATATAAATCCGTTTTACCCTGGGAGAGATTGAGGTTAAAACTTCATAGGTAATGGTTTTGCAGTATCCGGCAAACTCTTTAAGACTTGGCTTTGCATTAAAAATCGTTACTGTATCACCTTCTTTCACGTGGGATATATCATCTACCCTGATCATCATCATATCCATACAGATATTCCCAACAATTGGTACCAGGGTTTTATTGATTCCCACCTTTCCGGTCTGGTTTCCTATCAATCTCGGTATTCCGTCTGCATATCCCACAGGAATTGTTGCAATTTTTGTGAGATGATCCGTTTTATATTTACGGCTGTATCCTACAGATTCTCCATGATCTACTGAAGAAATCTGTGAAATAACAGTTTTAAAACTTACTGTTGACTGCAGCTGTTTCTGAATTTCCGGATTTGGGGATTCACCGAGCATGCCGATACCAATTCGGACCATATCATATTGATAATGCGTATAACTGGTGATTCCAGACGAATTTAAAATATGTCGTAAAGGATGATAACCCAGTTTATCAATTAAATAATCTGAGTTTTTCCTGAATGTCTCCAGCTGTTTGAGGGTAAAATCTTTTTCATCCGGTACATCAGAAGACGAAAGATGACTGAAAATGCTTTGAACGGTCAGGTTTTTATCCTGTAAGTTCTGAATAAGCTGATCCAGTTCATTTTCTTTAAATCCAAGGCGGTGCATTCCCGTTTCAAGCTTTAAATGGACCGGATATTTCTTATCATATCCGGATTTTTGAACAGCCTCATAAAACAGCTCCAAAACCCTGAAACTGTAGATCTCAGGTTCCAGATTATATTGCACAACGGCATCATAACTGTGTTGCTCAGGATTCATTACGACAATAGGAGTGGTAATTCCTTTTTTCCGAAGTTCTATTCCTTCATCAGCATAAGCAACTCCGAGATAATCGATATGATGGTGCTGCAAAAATTCTGAAATTTCATAACTTCCCAGACCATAAGCATTTGCCTTTACCATAGCCATCATTTTTGTAGATGGGCTAAGCAGGGATTTATGATAATTGATGTTGTGGAGTATTGCATTCAGATTGACCTCAAGAACCGTATCATGTTTTCTGAGTTCTAAAAGATCTTTTAGTTTTTCAATCTCAAATTTTCTGGCCCCTTTCAGAAGGATAATCTGATTTTCAATTTCAGTAAGATGCTTACTGTGAATTAATTCTTTCGTATCAATGAAAGTAAAAGTTTTAGATTTAAATAATTCTTTAAACAGAGTAATTTCCTCACCAACCAGAAATACATGGTCAAATTGCTGTTCATTGACCAGTTCTGAAACCTCTTCATACAGTTCCTGAGAATTGGCATTTACACCGATAATATCGGTTAGAACCAAAGATTTTTTTGGCTTCTTATATTCATTGAGAAACTGTAAGGCGGTCTTCAGGGAATCAAGATCCAAATTGAAAGAATCATTGATCACTATATTGTTTTTTATTCCTTCAATGGCTTCAAGTCGCATTTCAACGGCTTTCAGGGCATTTATTTTTTCAACAATCTTATCATTACCTATTTTCAGTTCCTTCAGGACGGTCAGCAGTGCAAGAACGTTGGTTAAAGTTGCTTCATCCCTTTGATGAACCGGAAAGCTGATTTCTTCATCCAAATATTTTACGACAACATTTTCATTTTTTGAAATGTTATTTTTGAAAGTGACATTGTTGGTATTTTTTAATCCGTATGAGATTAACTTTTTACTTGAATATAATTTATTTATTTTATTTAAAACCAGATCATTGTCTCCGTTAAAAATAATAATCTCAGAATCCTTGAAAAGTTTTAGTTTTTCATCTATTAAATCTTCCTCAGATCTAAAATTAGCAGCGTGGGCAGTTCCGATATGGGTCAATAAACCTATTTGCGGCTGATAAATATTTTCCAGAACCTGCATTTCATCCGGCATCGAAATACCTACTTCAAAAATCCCTAAAAGGTGATTTGAATTGATTTGAAGCAATGAAAGAGGCAGACCGATCTGTGAATTAAAACTTTTTGGGCTTTTTACCGTCGGAAATTCATTCCATACACATTGGTACAGCCATTCCTTAAGAATCGTTTTACCATTGCTGCCTGTAATTCCTACTGTCTGTATTGCTGAATGTTTAAAATGATATTTTGCTAATTTCTGAAGAAACTCAACGGAGTTTTTCACGATAATCCAGGTTACATTATCAAACTGTGGATCATGATGCTCTGAAATTATAACATCAATTCCCCTTTCAATTGCAGATTCTATAAATTTTTCACCTGAATTTTTTTTTGTATTGATTGCAATGAAAGCAATGTTCTTAATTGAATAAATAATTCTGCTGTCAAAAACGATATTTCTGACAGTTAAATTTTGATTTCCAATGATTTCAGCATCGGTGATCTCTGCAATTTGTTGTACGGTGTAGTTCATTGGTGCCCTTACTGCTGTATTTTGTTTTCGGTGTGCTTGATATGATCATCAATTATTTGCTAAGGAGTAAAATAATTTTGGAAAAATCAGATTCAGATAAATTTCTTGTCTTAAGCTCAGCCTAAATTAATAATTATTCCCGTTTAGAAAGTACTTCTTCTATAAAAACCCGGCGGCTTACTGCTTCATAACTTTCGGTTTCTCCCAATTCTACCAGGTTATTTCCCTGGGAAATTCTCATAGAGTAGTTGGCAAGATTTCCGGTTCTTTTACAGATGGCATGCACTTTCGTCACATATTCTGCAGTGGCCATGAGATTTGGCATCGGTCCGAAGGGCCGTCCCAGAAAATCCATATCCAGACCTGCAATGACTACCCGGATCCCATTGTTTGCCAGTTGATTAGCTATTTCTACAATACTTTCGTCAAAAAACTGCGCTTCATCTATTCCTACTACATCACAGTTTGATCCCAAGAGAATAATTTCACTGGAATTTTCTACTGCAGTACTGCGGATTTTATTTTTATTGTGTGAAACAACATCTTCATCAGAATATCTTGTATCAGTTTTGGGTTTAAAAATTTCTACATTCTGCCCCGCCATTTCAGCTCTTCTCAGTCTCCGGATCAACTCTTCGGTTTTTCCTGAAAACATTGAGCCACAAATAACTTCCATCCAACCGCTTTGTTTGGAATGATTAATTGTATTTTCTAAAAACATTTGTTATTTTAGCCGTAATATTTTAAGATCAAAAGTAAGCAATTTTAATAAGATTCTTCTATGCAGAACATCCAAGATTTACAGGAAAAGATTTTTTTTGAATCCAAGAATATCATCGGTATTCTGGACAAAACAAACCATGTTGACGAACTACTTTCTAAGCAGGATCTTGTGAATGATCTTGCTGAAAGAATTTCCTTTCTTCAGCTTTTGAAAGACAAAGTTGAGTACTACCAAAATTCGGATCTGCTTTTTTCGGGAATTCAGCCCGGTAATCTGCAATCACAATACAGAGAATCTCAGGATTTTTCTCATGAGGTAACGGAAGAAGAAGCCATTTTTAATAATGAGCTGAATGAAATTGAGGAAAAGGAAGGTGATCTGCACAATCAGATGATGGAGGAAGAGGCTATTTTCAACAATCAATTAAATGATATTGTTGAAAATGAATTCCACGAAAACATGGTTAATCTCGCAGTAGAAAATCAGGAGACAGAACATTCTGAAATTTTAAATGCTGAAACCGAAATTCCAAAAGAATTTACTAATGAAATTGTTGAAAACGAATCTCTTTTTAATCAGCAATTGGATGAAATTGAAGAAAATGAAAAATCTGAAGAGGCTTCTCAGGTTTTAAGTTTTATAGATGAAGAGAGGGTATTGGAAAATTCAGTTCCTGAAGACGAAGAGGATATTGATGAAGAAATATTTGATCAGAGTGTGACTGAAGAAGAGGTCATCTTTAACAACCAGTTAAATGAGATTGAAGAATTTGAAAATGAAATTTCCGATGAAAGCATTTCAAATTCATTTGAAGAAGAAGAACAGATTCAGGATCATTATGAAGCCCAAAGTGCAGAAACTCATTCTTCCGAAAAGATTTCAAATAGGTTTGAGGAAGAGCTGAAATCAGATGAATCTGAAAATGGTATTTTAACTGAAGAGCCTGAAAATGAATCTGTTTCAAATGATTTTAAACATGATGAAGATGAAATTGTCACTGAAAATTCCAATGTAGAAAGCATTCTTACTGAAATAAAAAAGGATTCTGAGACACATCATGATGAAATCCTGGCATCTGATGAGTCATACAGACGAAAAATTGTAGAAATCGATAAGCCGGTATCTGAAAAGGAAAAGCCTGCTTCCGATGAAAGTTTTGAGAACCTGGAAGCATATCAGCAGGAGAAAAAAATACGGTTGGCTAATATTAAAGGACTGAAAAACATTCAGACCCTGTTTGATGATGATCATTTGGAAAGCGAAATCGTTCCTCAGGAAAAACCGGCACCCATCATAAAAGAAGATGCAGGAAGTCTCCTGAAGACCAATATTCCGACAGATTATATGGAGGCAGAGAAGCAGAAACCTGAATTCAGGTTAGACCTGAATGACAGAATGGCTTTTACAAAATTGCTTTTCGCAGGAAGCCAGACTGATCTGAATCAGGCTGTAGCGGAGCTGAACAGATGCAGAAATCTGGAGGAGGCAAAAGAATATCTCAGCGAGCTCTACTACGACAGGAAATGGAATAAAGTGGATGAATACGCACAGAGGCTTTGGATATTGGTAGAAAATAAATTCTTATAATTTTGAGTGGAATCCTATATTTCGTTCCCACACCCGTCGGGAACCTAGAAGACATGACTTTCAGAGCGATAAAGGTGCTGAAAGAAGTCGATTATATTTTATGTGAAGATACCCGTACTTCCGGAGTTCTTTTGAAGCATTATGAAATTTCAAAACCCTTAAAATCTTATCATTTACATAATGAGCATACAGCTACTGAGAAAGTGATTGCTGACCTGCAGAGCGGCCAGAATATCGCCATCATTACAGATGCTGGAACTCCCGGGATTTCTGATCCGGGTTATCTGCTGGCAAAAGCAGGCTCAGACAGCAATATTGAGATGATCTGCCTCCCTGGCGCAACAGCGCTGATCCCGGCATTGGTGGTATCGGGGCTGCCGAACAATGAATTTTTGTTTGCAGGTTTTCTTCCTCCAAAAAAAGGAAGACAGACAAAACTGAAACAGCTTGCAGAAGAGAAAAAGACCATTGTTCTGTATGAAAGTCCTCACAAAATCAACACAACTCTGGAACAGATCAGAGAATTCTTCGGAGAGGAAACAAGAGCCAGCTTAAGCCGGGAAATTTCAAAAAAATTCGAAGAAACAAAAAGAGGGACAATCAGTGAATTGATTGAATTTTCGAAGAGTAAAACTTTAAAAGGAGAAATTGTTCTGATTGTGAATAATTCCTTAAAGTAACTGCTATTTGGTGCAGGGATGAAAATTATTTTAAGATAAACAATATCTTTGCACATTCAAACTAAACTTATTAGATAAATAATCATCATTTATATGAAACTATTAGAAGGAAAAGTAGCGTTAATTACCGGAGCTACAAGAGGAATCGGGAAAGGTATTGCTGAAATTTTTGCTCAGCACGGAGCAAAGGTAGCATTTACGTACGCCGGTTCTGTAGAAAAAGCCAAAGAATTAGAAACTGCTTTGAGTTCAGTAACGCAGATCAAAGGATATCAGTCTGATGCGTCAGATTACGATGCTGCTCAAAAATTAGTGGAAGAAGTAATGGCAGAATTTGGTAAAATCGATATTTTAGTAAATAATGCAGGGATTACAAAAGATAATCTGTTGATGAGAATGTCTAAAGATGATTGGGACACGATTATCAAAGTAAATTTAGATTCCGTATTCAACCTTACCAAAGCAGTTATCAAGCCGATGATGAAGGCTAAATCAGGGTCAATCATCAATATGACTTCTGTTGTCGGAGTAAAAGGAAATGCCGGACAGGCGAACTATGCAGCTTCAAAAGCAGGCGTAATCGGTTTTACAAAATCTGTAGCCCTGGAATTAGGATCAAGAAATATCCGTTGCAATGCTATTGCCCCTGGATTTATTGAAACTGAGATGACCGCAGCTCTGGATGAAAAAACTGTTCAGAACTGGAGAGACGGAATTCCATTGAAGAGAGGCGGACAGCCGGAAGATGTTGCTAATGCATGTGTTTTCTTCGCAAGCGAAATGTCTTCCTATATTTCAGGACAGGTTCTGAATGTGGATGGCGGAATGCTTACTTAAGAAGAAATTTAAGACTGAAAATATAATCCCTTTCATCAATTGAATGAAAGGGATTTTTTGTGTCGTCAGTCGTTAAAAACCTGATTTTCCTGCTCCTGAACCCGGATAAATGTTGTCCTTTTTGATAATTCTTTCAACGTTGATGCCCCAACATAGGTACATGTTGAACGGACACCGCCCAGGATATCTTTTACGGTTTCCGACACCGGACCTTTGTATCTGATCTTTACGGTTTTTCCTTCAGAAGCTCTGTATTCAGCTACACCTCCCGCATGTTTATCCATTGCTGTTTTTGAGCTCATCCCGTAGAACAGTTTGAATTTTTTCCCATCTTCTTCAAGCATTTCGCCGCCACTTTCATCATGTCCGGCAAACATTCCGCCCAGCATAACAAAATCGGCCCCTCCTCCAAATGCTTTGGCAACATCTCCGGGAACTTTGCACCCTCCGTCTGCGATGATATGTCCTTTCAGACCATGTGCTGCATCTGAACATTCGATTATTGCAGAGAGTTGCGGATATCCGACACCGGTCTTTACTCTCGTTGTACATACAGATCCGGGACCGATACCCACTTTGATAATATCTGCACCCACCAGAAGTAATTCTTCCACCATTTCACCGGTGACTACGTTCCCTGCAATGATAATTTTATCCGGAAAATTTTCCCGGGCTTTCTTGACAAACTGAACGAAATGTTCTGAATAACCATTGGCTACATCAATGCACAAAAATTCGATTTTGGGGTGCTGATCAATAATAGTTTTTATTTTTTCTTCATCAGCTTTCCCCGTTCCTGTACTGAGTGCGATGTACTGATGAATGCTTTCCGGCTGATTTTCAAGAAAAGAGCTCCATTCTTCAACGGTGTAGTGCTTGTGTACAGCAGTGATTATTTTATCTTTTGCCAATTCAACAGCCATCTCAAAAGTTCCTACCGTATCCATATTCGCGGCAATAACCGGAGTTCCTTTCCATTTTTTCTTTGTATGGAGAAAAGTAAATTCTCTTTCCAGATCAACCTCTGAGCGGGATTTTAAGGTAGAACGTTTCGGTCTGAACATGACATCCTTAAAGCCCAGTTTTATATCATTTTCTATTCGCATTTTGGTGAAGTTTATTTTAATTAAATATTTAGATCAGTAATTTACCTTAAATATACTACTTTTGAAAGGATGGATTTTCCTGTAACATTTCAAATTTTCGGTAAAACCGTGCTTGCGCATCCGGTATTTGAAACCGTCGGAATATTTCTGGGGATGAGGTTTTATTTCTATTTAAAAAGAAATTCATCTGAGAAACTGTCATTTAATACATCGGCAGCAGTTCTTATCGGTGCGACAGCCGGTGCATTGCTGGGTTCAAAGCTTATCGGAAACCTGGAAAATCCGTATGTCCTGTTCGAAAATTTCAGTTTCAAAAAAATCTGGACGAATAATACGATTGTTGGAGGCCTGGCTTTAGGATTAGCAGGTGTAGAAATAGCCAAAAAAATCGTGGGACACAAGGAAAGTACTGGAGATCTTATTGTTTTCCCTTTAATTTTGGCTATCATTATAGGAAGAATAGGATGTTTTCTTACGGGAGTTCATGAGGAAACTTACGGATTGCCAACGGATTCAATATTTGGAATGGATCTCGGCGATGAATATCTGAGACATCCTGTAGCACTGTATGAAATAGGATTTTTAATTCTGCTCTGGATCGTGCTGAAGAGAATAAGCAGAAAGGAAATATATCCTTCCGGCTTTGTTTTTCAGCTCTTTATGTTGAGTTACTTTACCTTCAGGTTCATGTTGGATTTTATTAAGCCTAAAATAAATATTATCGGTAATTTAGGAACCATTCAGCTGGTATGTATCTGTATGGTTATATATTACATTTATAAAATTAAAAATACATCAGTTTTAATCAGCACCAAAAAAAATAAATATGAAAATGCTAACCATTCTTGAAGTTGGCGGACTGGAAGGTTTAGTCGCCATTATTATTTTAATGATCCTAGGGGTGGCCTCTATTGTATCATTAGTAATTACTGTTTTTGTAAAATTGATTTATGAAAGCAGAGACGGAAGAAAATTCTCTAAAAAACAATTCTGGCAGACCATGTTGATTTCACTGCTGATCTGTGGCCTGATCAGTGGTTTTGTCTGTGGCGGAATGTAGCTAAAAATGAAATTATGCCTGTAAGAAATTATACCTATTACGATTATACGATCAGTCTTTGCCCGGAATGCCTGAAAAGGGTAGGCGCAAAAATCATCATTGAGGATGAATCTGTTTTTATGACCAAAAGATGTCCGGATCACGGTTTTTTCAAAACGATGATTGCTTCTGATGTCCAATATTATAAAAATATAAGAAATTACAATAAAGCTTCTGAAATGCCGGTTCATTTCGGAACAGATGTAGAATACGGATGCCCTTACGATTGCGGGTTATGTGTTGATCATGAGCAGCACAGCTGCCTTTCTATAGTGGAAGTAACAGACCGCTGTAATCTCACCTGTCCCACCTGTTATGCAATGTCTTCACCGCATTACGGCAGCCACAGGAGCTTAGAACAGATCGAAGCAATGTTTGATACCATCGTCAAAAACGAGGGGCAGCCAGACGTTGTACAGATCAGTGGCGGTGAACCGACCATTCACCCTGAGTTTTTCAGGATCATGGATATTGCCAAATCAAAGCCCATTAAACATTTGATGCTCAATACGAACGGAATCCGGATTGCCAACGATCCCGGTTTCGCAGAAAAACTGGCAGCGTACGCTCCCGAATTTGAAATTTATCTCCAGTTTGATTCATTCAGACCCGAAGTTCTGGAAAATTTCAGAGGAAAAGATCTGACGAATGTCCGTATGAAAGCTTTGGAGAAATTAAATGAATTAAATCTTTCCACAACACTTGTTATCGTCCTTCAGAAAGGAAAAAACATTGACGAAATAGGAAAGCTGATTGACTTTGCTTTAAAGCAGAAATGCGTCCGTGGAATTACTTTTCAGCCTGTTGAGGTTGCAGGAAGGAACAGGGAGGATTCTGCTCATGAAAAAATTACGCTAACGGAAGTTCGTCAGGAAATATTAAATCAGTTTCCGCTCCTGAATGGAGATGATATCATTCCTGTTCCGTGTAACCCGGATTCTTTGGCAATGGGATATATTTTAAAGCTTGAAGGTGAAACGATTCCTCTGACCCGATATATCAATCCTGCTGATCTGCTGAACAATGAAACCAGGAATACCATTGTTTATGAGCAGGATGCAGGTTTACAGATGCAGCTTCTGGATATCTTCAGCACCGGAATATCAGTAGATCAGGTACAGCCTAAGGTCAACCAGTTACTCTGCTGTCTGCCGGAAGTTTCTGCACCGAATTTAGATTACGATAACCTGTTCAGAATTATCATTATGAATTTTATGGATGCCCACGATTTTGACGTTCGGGCAGTCAAAAAATCATGCGTTCATATTGTCAATAAAGACCTTAAAATGATTCCATTTGAGACCATGAATTTATTTTACCGTGATGATAAAAGTAAATATCTTGAAGAATTAAGAAGAGAGGATAGGGTTTTGTTTTGAATTAAAATTACCACTTTACAAAGCGAAAGAAAAATTTTGAATCAAAGAACAAATAGCGAATTTGCGCAAGTTTTGGGAAATCAGGATTAAATTTTAGTAGTAAAAGTCTTGAAATAGCATCAGCAACTTTACGAAGGTAATTTTATTTCAAGACTAAAAACTATGTTTAATCAAATTTCATGATTTCATTCAGTGTATTTATATACTCATAAGCCGTAAGGTCAAACTTAACCGGAACAATAGAAATATATCCGTTTGCCAAAGCTGTTTCATCAGCATCCTCTGATTCATCCATATTATTGAAATATCCGGTAAGCCAGTAGTATTTTTTACCATGCGGGTTGATTCTTTCATCAAAACTTTCCTCCCATTTTGCATTGGCCTGCTTACAGATTTTAATCCCTCTGATTTCCTCTTTTGGAAGTTTGGGGATATTGACGTTGAGAACAATACCTTTAGGCATAGGGTTTTCCAGGGTTTTCCTTACAATATTCTGAATGTATTCCTTTGCCTGCGCAAAATCTGCTTCCCAGCTGAAGTCTAAAAGTGAAAACCCGATGGAAGGAAGACCTTCTACACCGCCTTCCACTGCTGCTGACATAGTCCCGGAGTAAATAACATTAATTGAAGAGTTTGCACCGTGATTAATCCCTGAAACGACAATATCAGGCCTTCTTGGAAGGATCTTGTCCAGAGCCATCTTTACACAGTCTACAGGCGTTCCGCTGCATGAATAATCAGTCTGTGGTCCCTCAAGCTGTACCTCTTCGTAACTCAGTGTCGAGTTGATGGTAATGGCATGGCCTTTCCCGCTTTGCGGAGAATTGGGAGCAACCACGATTACTTCTCCGATTTCGTTCATAAATTCTATAAGATTTCTGATACCGGGAGCTGTAATTCCATCATCATTGGTTACCAGAATTAGTGGTTTTTCCATAAAAATTAAATTTTAACAAAATTACTTAAAACTAATTGATAATTATAAATAAGGTATTAAATTTGATAGTTTGTAACAGTCGTTTAATAAATACAACTTATTATATGATTTTAAATAAATTTAATAAAAATATATTACAGATTTATGTGGAAAAATTTTAAACTAAATAAATTTCTACTCCTTATTCCATTAACAAGTCTTATGTTTTGTTTCAACTCGCCCAAGAATGACGATGAGAAAATGCAGACGATAATGGTGAGCGTTAAAAATACACTATCTTACTTACACTACAGTCCAAAACCCATCAACGATGCTTATTCAAAGGATGTTTATAAACATTATTTTGAAATGATCGATCCGGGGAAAAGATATTTTCTGCAGTCAGACATGACGGAATTTGGCAAGCATGAAACCAAACTTGACGATTATCTGAATGTAGGAGACCTGTCTTTCTATAAACTCACCATTGACAGATTATACCAGAGAGTTGATGAAATTGATAAAATCACTCAGGAAATTTTCAGCCAGCCCATCAATCTGGAAGAAGACGAAACGCTGACACTGGAGTCAAAACTTAAAAAAGTTCCTGCAGATAAAAAAGAGCAGTACAATGAATGGAGAAAATTTATCAAGTATAATATTCTTCAGGAAATCGAATCCATGAACAGCAAAGAAGAAGCTCAGAAAGAAAAGAAAGACTCTGTGCAGAAATACAAGCTTAATGATACGATCAAACTTGAGATCCTTACCCCTGATCAAAAGAAATTAAAGGCAACTGATGAGGTTAAAGACCTTGTAAAAGAAACATTTACAAGATTTAAGAAAAGAAAGAAAATGGATTGGTTTACGGTTTATATGAATGCGTATACAGAAGTTTTCGATCCCCACACCAACTATTATTCTCCAAAAGATAAGGAAGATTTTGATACTCAGTTTAAAGGAAAGGTCATCGGAATCGGAGCCATCATTCAGGAGAAAAAAGGTAATCTTTTCCTCGGAGCTTTAACGATCGGTGCACCCGCATGGAAATCAAAGAAACTTTCTGAAGGAGATAAGATTCTGAAAGTAAGATCTAAACCGAAGGAAGATGCTGTAAATGTTGTAGGAATGCTTTCTGATGAAGCCGTGAGACTGATCAGAGGTGAAAAAGGAACTCCGGTTACTTTAACCGTTCAGAAAAAAGATAAAACAATTGTTGAGGTAACAATGATCCGTGAAGAAGTAGCAATTGAAGATACTTTTGCTAGAAGTATCATCGTTAATTCCACTAACGGAAAAAAATACGGATTCATCAATTTACCAAGTTTCAATGCAGATTTTGAAGATGAAAAAGGAAGAAATGCTTCTGATGACATCAAAAACGAAATCATAAAATTAAAAGCTCAGGGAATTGAAGGAATCGTCCTGGATCTCAGAAATAATGGAGGTGGTTCACTGACGGAAGTCGGTGACATCATGGGACTGTTTATGAATGCAGGTCCTTATGTACAGGTGAAAGACGGAAACGGAAAAATCCAAACTTTAAAAAACAAACAGGAAACTCCGATCTGGACAGGTCCTTTGGTGATCATGCAAAATGAGCTTTCTGCTTCAGCTTCTGAGATTTTAGCCGGTGCTATGCAGGATTATGGAAGAGCAATTATTGTAGGTTCTCCACAGTCATTCGGAAAAGGAACGGTACAGACATTTGTAGACTTAAACAGGTTTTTAAATACAGAAGATGACTTCGGGTCTTTAAAACTGACGATTCAGAAATTCTACAGAATAAGCGGGGAATCTAACCAGAGAAAAGGAATTGTTTCAGATATCAGAATGGAAGATTTCTTTACGTATGCCGAAGTGGGTGAAAGGTATGATGATTTTGCTTTGGCATGGGACAAAATTCCTAGTTCAAATTACCAGAAACTGAGTTATTTTGATGTTAAAGCTTTAGAGAAGTCCAGCAATGAGAGAATGGCGAAAAACACCAATTACCAGTTATTGCTAGAATCCGCAAAATGGAGAGAACAACTGGATAAAGAAGAGACAATCACTTTGAATATGACCAAATTCAACGAACTGATGAAGCAGAGAAAGGCGCAGATTGAAAAATTCAAGGCATTGACCAAATTTGAAAACGGTCTTAAATTCTCGATGTATCCTTCGGAAATGGAGAGAGAGAAAAAAGATGAAGCATTTAAGAAGAAATCTGAAATGTGGATCAAGAATCTTAAGAAAGACACTTATCTTCAGGAAGCGATGAATATTATCGCCGAAATGAAAACAAAGGCTTAAGCAAAATAATAAAAATAAGCGGCGCTGATCTCAGATCAGCGCCGCTTATTTTTTACAGAATAATGAATGAACTTATTTAATTTCCACGCATCCTACTCTTCCTCCTGCATTGCCTGTAGGCTGAGTCATATAATCGTCTTTTCCTGTATGGATAATTAGCCCTCTGCCCATAATGGTTTTTGCCTCTTCAGGACAGTCCAGACACCATTTGTCTGTTCTAAAGGTCAGCTTTGCTTTCCCCTGATGGTCAGCTACGAGGTTTCCTATATCTCCCATGTGGAAATGTGCATTTCCCCACTTTCCATGGTTAGATTTTGAAGGATTCCAATGGCCGCCTGCGGATTCTGCAGTGGGAGAGGAACAGTCCGCTTTTTCATGGATATGAACGGCATGAACACCGGGAGTTAAATTATTCACTTCCAGATTTAGAACTACATCGTTGCCGGTCTGTGTAAATTTTGCAGTTCCTTCTGTTTGTGTTCCGCTTTTTGCCGAAATGGAATAGGTTTTACTTGAGCTGCAAGATGCTGATAATACAGCTAAACCTGTTAATACTATTAAAGTTTTTGGTTTCATAAAAAAAGTACTTATGTGTTTTCAACCTAAATTTACAAATAATTTCATAAACCCGGTAACTGACGGTTTTCTTTATTAGCAATAAATGACAACTAAAACTGACAGTAACCTCATACCTTTGTAAAAAAACAGAGTGAAAGAATATAAAATAAGAATGGTGAAAATCATTCAGTATATTGACGAAAATCTTGATACTGAACTTACTTTAGAAACAGTCTCGGAGGTTGGTTCCTATTCTTCATTTCATTTTCACAGAATCTTCAAACTGATTACCGGTGAAACACTGCAGCAGTATATTTCCAGAAAAAGGACAGAGAAAAGCGCATTTTACCTGTCACTGCGAAAAAATGTACAGGTAAAAGATATTTACCTGAACCTCGGTTTCTCCAGTCATTCAGGTTTTAATAAAACTTTCAAAAAGTACTACGGCAAATCCCCGACAGAATTCAGAAAAGCCAGTCCTGAAAAATTTCATACGGTCTCCAGGATACAGAGCAATAACGGACAGGTTGATACTGTTTTTGCCTCCTACCTTTGCAATATGGAAAACCTTATACACTGGACCGCAATGAATCTAAAAATTAAAGTAACACAACTTCCGGAGATGAATCTTGCAGCCGTCATGAGCCTTGGGATTGCTAATGTAGAAACATCTTTCAACATCCTGATCGACTGGGCTAAAGAAAGAAAATTATTCCCTCAGGAAGACCTCAAAATGATCTCTGTTTACCATGACAGCTTTAAAGTAACGGCAGCAGATAAAGTGAGAATACACGCCTGTATGCTTTTGAATGAGCCAATGAAAAAACAGGAGGAAGAAATATTTCCTGAAATTCTGGAAGCCGGAAAATTCATCGTCGGAAGTGGAGAACTCACCCTTGCCGAGTTTGAGCAATCATGGGTATCATTATTTCTATGGATGAAAGAAAATAACTACTCAACCCGCAAAGCATTTCCTTTTGAGATTTACCATTCTGATTTCAAAGAACATCCCGAAGGAAAAATGATCGTTGATTTCTGTATTCCCATTCAGTAATTCAAAGCAGGGATAAATTTCTTTTCCTAAAAGACAGATATCAGGATTGAAAGAATTTTGATACCCATCATCCATATTCCTCGAACAGGTCTTTTATAAACTAAAGGGAAGTAGATTTTTCAGGACAATCTTTGCCAAAGTAATATTATACATTAAAAACAGCGATTCAGAAATCAAAATCTACCGCTCAGTAACAAAAAATTATTTCAGGCCAAAATTCAGCCTACTTTTGAATCGAAATAAGACAGCTATGAAAACAAAACTACTTTTTCTTATCCCATTTTTTCTGTGTGCATTAAATTCTGCCCAGACGAAAATTTCGGGAAAAGTAACTTTCAAAAACAGAGGGATCAATGAAGTTAACGTAACTCTGAAAGATACTTATGACGGAGGTACAACAGATTCTGAAGGAAATTTTTCTTTTGAAACTTCTGAAACGGGCAGTCATTTACTCACCTTTGTGCATCCGAAATACAATGAAATTGAAAAGTCCGTTTTTATTGAAGGTCACGATATCTCTGTCAATGCAGAACTGAAAGAGCAGATTAATGAAATAGATGCTGTGGTAGTGTCTGCCGGTTCTATAGAGGCCAGTGATAAGAAAAGGGCAACAGCGCTTCTTACACCGATTGATATTTACACGACAGCAGGAGCAGACGGACAGATTTCTTCAGCTTTAAATTATCTTCCGGGCGTACAGAAAGTAGGAGAAACAGAAGGCCTGTTCGTTCGCGGTGGAACAGGATCAGAAACTAAAATTTTTATGGATGGAAGTTTAATCAATAATTACTTTTCCAGCTCCGTTCCCGGTATTGCAGGGAGAGACCGTTTCAATACGTCTCTTTTCAAGGGGAATATTTTTTCCAGCGGTGGATATTCCGCTTTGTACGGACAGGCACTTTCGGGAGCATTGATGCTTGAAAGTGTAGACCTTCCCGATCAGAGTTCTTATGATTTTGGTATTTCACCAATATTTTTCAACGGCAGTTTTCAGAAGCTGAACAATAATAAAAATGTTTCGTATGGAGCAAGTGCAGGCTATTCATCATTAGATCTTATGCAGAATATTTTTAATTTTAATACTGATTTTGTGAATGCCCCGCAAGGTTTTAACGGCGATGCCAATTTCAGGATCAGGACAAAATCAGGAGGCTTTTTAAAATATTATGGGATGTATGATTCCAATAAATTGGGTGTAAAAACTGAAAGCTTAGAGCCGGAATATGATTTTTCTGCGGTAAGGCTAAAGGGAAAAAACACCTATCACAATGTATCTTTCAGGCAAAAATTCGGAAAGTACCTTTTTAATGCAGGAGCTTCTTACTCTTATAACCAGTCTGATTTACAGTTTTCTACTGAAAAAGACAATATTGAATCTGGTAAAACTTCGTTATTGAATGATGGAAATTATATTAACTTCAAAGCTGTTGCGGACAGAAAAATTAATAAAATAAGTGCATTGCGGGGTGGTATTGAATTAAATCAAACGAATGAAAAACTTAATTTCGGTCAGATCAGCAAAAATTATCAGGATCTTATTTCTTCTGTTTTTGTTGAAACAGATTTAGGTTTCAGTAATCATTTTTCTGCCAAGATTGGGGTAAGGGGAGAGCATTCTTCTTTTCTTGATAAGAGTAATTTTGCCCCCCGTTTTGCCCTGGCATACCGTCTGGCGGAGGACTGGACAACATCTTTCGCATACGGACTGTTTTATCAGAATCCTGAAAGTAAATACATCAATTCTTCAGCAGACTTAGATTTTCAAAGATCACAGCATTATATTTTTCAGGTTCAGAGATCAACAGAGGGAAGAAGCCTTCGATTTGAAGCTTTTTATAAACAGTATGATGCACTGATCAAAACACAGAATATTGTTCCGGACAGTGAGCAGAATCAACAGGTTCAGAGTGCTTTTAACAATAATGGCAATGGTTTTGCCAAAGGGTTGGAATTATTCTGGAGAGACAAGAAAACATTTGACAATTTTGATTATTGGATCAGTTATTCATTTCTGGATTCTAGGCGAGATTTTCTGAATTATCCTGTAAGTTTAAAACCTAATTTTGCTGCAGAACATACGGTTTCATTAGTGGCTAAAAGATTTATCCCTAAATGGAAAACAGGGGTTAATCTGTCATATACTTATGCAAAAGGGAGACCTTACTATGATATTATTACTCAAAATGATAAAAATATTATTAGGAACGAAGGCAGGCTGAAGGACTATAATTCACTTAATCTAAGTTTCAATTATCTTCCGAACCTGGGTAAAAAAGATGCAAAAGCATTTACGATCTTTGTGGTCAGCGTTTCCAATGTCTTAGGAAATAAAAATATTTACGGATACAATTTTTCACAAAACGGATCACGAAATTCAGCTGTTGTTCCGCCCGTTAATACCTTTGTTTTCGTAGGAATGTTTATCAGTTTCGGTGTTGATAAAACACAGGACGCCATTAATAATAATCTTTAATCTCATCAAAAAATAACCTTTAAATAGATATGTCATGAAAAAACAGTTTTTAAGTTTTACTTTAGTTCTGATCAGTTTACTGTCTTTTGCTCAGAACAGTTATGAAAAAGTAATGAAAGAAAAGATCGACAGAATTGAAAACGCAAAATCTGCTGATGCCCTTCAGGTATTGGCGAACGATTTTGAGAGGATTGCCGAAAAAGAAAAGGACAGGTGGCAGCCTAATTATTATGCAGCTTTTGCATACATCCAAAAGGGGAGAACTCTTATGAGGGAAAACAAACTTGAAGGACTTGATGCTCTTACAGATCAGGCTCAAAAATACATTGATGCTGCAACAGGTATAGAAAAAGAAAATTCAGAGATTCAACTGCTTCAGAAAATGGTCTATTCATTAAAAATGATGGTCAATCCGCAGGAGCGGTATATGACTTTTGGGATGAAAGCTCAGGAAGAATTAAATAAAGCAGAAAAACTGAATCCGGAAAATCCGCGGGTGCTTTTAATAAAGGCAGAAGATACCTACTTTACTCCCGAACAGTATGGAGGAAGTAAAGTAAAAGGAATGGAACAGTTTAAGAAGGCGTTGGAGAAATTTAATACATTTAAACCAAAAACGGCTTTAGATCCTGACTGGGGGAAGGCAGAAGCCGAATATTTCATAGGATCAGAATCTTCTTCAAAATAGTTTCAGTTCATTGATAAGAAAACCTTCTTCTCCAGAAGGTTTTTTTGGCAACAGTTCAGTTATAAAAATGAACCATTCAGTAAGAAATAATTTTTGTTGAACATAATTTGAATTATTTTTGAATCAGAAAATTGAATCATGAAACGTAAGGATCTTATCATATTGCTGTGGATTTCTCTTGGAACTTCACTATTCTTCTTTTTTGCACTTACTAATGACAAGACGTTTGAGAATTTTTTAATTTCTATAGTTGTTTCGATGATGTATTCCTTTCTCTTAGGTGCGGGGAATGCGTTAATCAATGATTTTTTAAACAAAAAATTCCCATGGTCTGAAGCAACGACGAAGAGGGCGGTTATCAGTATTGTTTCTATACTTATTGCCAACACTATTTTGGTTTATTTCTGTAATTATATAAACTTTGTGGTTTTCCAGAAAGCAGTTTCTGCACAGGAATATTTTTCCGGGAGATATAATTTTATCAATTGGTTCACCATTAATATTGCGCTGCTGATCTCTGCTTTTCTGCATGCAAAAGGGTTTATGGCAGAACTCAAGAAAACTTCCAGAAAAGAAGTTGTCGAGCAGAAGCTTATTGCAAAATCTGCGAACGCACAGTTTGAAAGTTTGAAAAATCAGCTTGATCCACATTTTCTTTTTAACTCATTAAATGTTCTGAGTTCTTTAATCGATGAAAATCCAAATCAGGCTCAAAAGTTTACAGCTTCGATGTCAAAGATTTACAGGTATGTTCTTGAGCAGAAAGATAAAGAACTGGTAACTATTGAAGATGAATTAGAGTTTGCTAAAACCTACAGTGAATTACTGAAAACGAGATTTGAAGACAGTGTTAATTTTATTTTCGATGTCAAAGATGAAGATTTGCGAAAATTTGTTGTTCCGCTTTCTCTGCAGCTGCTTTTGGAAAACTGTATTAAGCATAATTTAGCAACATCTTCAAAACCATTATTGATCAGAATTTTCACAGAAGGAAATACTTTATGTATAGAAAATAATTTACAGGTTCGTGAACAGATCAAAGAAAGTGCAGGAATAGGATTATCAAATATTGTCCAGCGGTACGCACTGTTGACCAATAAAAATGTATTCATTGAAAAATCTGAAGATTTTTTTAAAGTAAAACTTCCCGTGCTTAGCTATAAACCTGAAATAGTGAATAATTTAGCTCAAATGGATGATTATGCGTATGAAAGAGCGAAAAAGAAAATGAAAGAAATAAAAAGTTTCTACGGAAATTTGATTGCCTACTGTATGATTATTCCGTTCCTGACGATTGTAAACTTGATTACTTCTCCAAAAAACCTCTGGTTTTTTTGGCCGATGCTTGGGTGGGGAATTGGCTTAGCCGCTCATGGAATGGGTGCCTTTGCAGTGGGCAGGAATTGGGAGGAAAGAAAAATTAAAGAAATTTTAGAAAAACAGAATAGAAATGGAAAATTTGAATAAAGACAGCGTTCGTTATCGTGAAGCTGTAAAAAGAGTAAAAAGGATCAAAGGATTTTACATTCATGGACTGGTTTACTTTTTTGTCAATATCTTTATCATTGGTACAAAAGCGCTCAATGTAGATTCAGGAGAGAGATTCTGGGATCCGGATTTATTGAAACTTCCTTTGCTTTGGGGAGTTGGTCTCGCAGCACACGGTCTCAGTGTTTTTTTACCTGCATTGATTCTCGGCAGTGATTGGGAAGAAAAGAAAATAAGAGAATTAATGAATAAAAACAAATAAAATGAATGCACTGTATTTATTGTTTTATGGGTCGATTATCGTATGGTTTTTAAGCGAAATTTACTATAAGCGAAAATTTAAATCCGGAAAAAATGATGAGAAAAAAGATCAGTCTACCCTGAATATGCTTTGGGTGGTTATCATTCCCTCTGTATTTTTAGCCGTTACTGTTTCTAAACTGACGTCATTTCATATCAGAAATCAGTATTGGATTTTATACCTGGGTGAATTGTTCATTGTGACCGGAATTCTTTTCCGATGGATTATCATTAAATCTCTAGGTAAATTTTTTACCGTAGATGTTTCCATTAAAAAAGACCATCAGATCAAGAAAGAGGGATTTTACAGGTGGGTGAGGCACCCTTCTTATTCCTTTGCTCTTCTTACATTTTTAGGTCTTGGATTGTTTCTGAATAACTGGATCTCACTGTTCTTAGCCTTTTTACCTCCATTTTCAGCTTTTCTGTATCGGATCAGGATTGAAGAGCAGGCTCTGACAGAACAGTTTGGAAATGAATATTCAGTGTATAAAAAGAAAACGAAAAAGTTGATTCCATTTGTTTTTTAGCAGATTTATCTTAAAATAAACAGATCCCGGTTCATCAGAGTCGGGATTTTGCAGCTCAGTACTGAAAATCTACCGTTCGGTCATAAAAAGTTGAATCGTGCCTGTTTGCTGACCTAAATTTGACTCAGGAAAAACAAACAAATATAAATTTTAAAACAAATATTATGGAAAATTTATCAGTCAACAAAGAAAATTTGGCGTACAAAAAAGCAGCAAAGAGAGTAAAAGATCTAAAGGGATTCTACGGAAACCTAACATCATACTGTTTGGTTATCCCATTTTTATTAATTCTAAATCTTTTAACCTCGCCAGATCACTTATGGTTTTACTGGCCGATGTTAGGCTGGGGAGTAGGTCTTTCGATCCATGCAGCAGGCACTTTTGGAATAGGGAGAGATTGGGAGGAGAAAAAAATTCAACAATTGATGGAGGAGGAGAGAAAAAATTCAAAATCACTTTAATAGCTAACCTTTAAAACATAAAAAAATGAATTACAGTAGTGCACAGCAAAGAATGAAAGACCTCAAAGCATTTTATACAAACTGTATGTGGTTTGGGATTGTAACTATAATCTTATTTTTCAGAAAATTTTTCAGAACCGGAAACCTTTCTGAATCATTATTTGGTATTTCATTTATCCTGATCATTTGGGCTGTTATTTTAACAGTAAAAGCGGTAAAATTATTTATCTTAAACACAGAATGGGAGAATAAAATCCTTGAAGAAGAAATTCGCAAAGTGAAATGAAATTCATTCCCGGGATAAAAATAGGGTTAAAAGATTGATAAGTGAATAGACAGGTATTTTAATCTTACGTGTTTATAATTCTTTTTTCAATCATTTCTTTTGATACTTTTGCAGTGAAGAAATACTTTTCAATTCTGTATTTAAAACTAAAGCCAATATCCATGATAAAAACGGTCATCATAGAAGATGAGAAGCCAGCAGCAAGAAAACTGGAAAGAATGTTGAGTCTTTTTCCTGAATTACAGGTGGTTGCCAACCTGGAATCTGTGGAAGATGCCGTGAGATGGTTTTCTGAGAATGAGCATCCGCAGCTTATTTTTTCTGATATTGTTTTGGGAGACGGTCTTTCTTTTGATATTTTTGAGCAAATATCAACCAAAGCATTCATGATTTACACGACTGCCTTTGATCAGTACACTTTAAAGGCATTTAAATTAAACAGTATTGACTACCTTCTGAAACCCATTATGGAAGAGGATCTTGGAGGCGCAATTGAGAAATTCAAGTCGTTTCTCCCTTCAGATCAGTCTGTGAGCTCTGAAGATATCAAACAGCTTATTAAGAAAGAAAAGACTACGCTTTCAAGAATTCTGGTAAAGATAGGGTATAACTTAAAGATCGTCCAAACCCATGAGGTAAGCTGTTTCTTCAGTGAAAATAAAATTGTTTATTTACAGACTTCGGACCGTGTTTATCCTTCAGATTTTACTTTAGATGAATTGGCGGATGTCCTTGATGATAAGGTTTTTTTTCGTGTCAACAGGCAGTTTATTATTAATTCAGAATATATTAAAAATATCCATACATCCCCTAATTATAAGGTTGAGCTGAACTTTCAGCCCCAGGAAGAAATTACGGTGAGCAGGGATCGTGTCAAAGACTTTAAAGATTGGCTGGTGGGCTGAGCTAAAAATGATTCAGATGAAAGTTTAACTGGCAGCCATTAAACACTTCATCATTGTTGAGTGATTGATCGCAGAGGAAGTGTGAAACTAAAAGCTAATTGTGGAAACACCTGACTTAATCGTTCCTGCAAATAAAAAATGTTAATTGCCAAGTGTAACCATAATCCGCACGATACTTGTGCAATTTCAGATTTAATAACAATCCAAAGACCTATAAAATGCCTTTTATAGAAATTATATTCTGGATTTTTGATATATTCATTCGTGCTTTTTTTTCCTGAAATGAAGCGTAATACGACATGGGACACACCGTAAAATAGAATAGTATAATTTTTCTTTTCAGTAAAAAACCCAAAACAAAACGTTTCGGGTTTTATAATATCAGTCAGTTGACTTTCTTAAGATCCGGAGCAGTATTTATTACCTGAAAAGGGAGTGACATCAAAATACTCTAAATAACAAATGTTATTATTTCATACCAGTTCTATATACCGTAGATTCCACCGGAAACTGCAATTTGTTCACCCGTAATCCATCCTGCATCATCAGACGCAAGAAATACAGCTGCTTTTGCAATATCCTCCGGCTGACCGGTACGTCCGAGAGGAGTTGTGGCAATTAATTTTGCTTCAAACTCACTTCCTATAAATCCGCCACTGCGGGAACCTTCCGTTTCCACCACACCCGGCAAAATAGAATTGATCCGGATATTTCTGCCGGAAAATTCTTTCGAAAGGGACACAGTTACCGCATCGAGCGCTGCTTTTGTAGCAGAATACACAGAACCTGTTGGTAAAGGTGATCTGCTTACCCCTGAACTGATGTTGATAATATTTCCTCCCTGATCACCAAAAAGTTTCAGTGCTGACTGTATGGTGAAGATAGCTCCTAAAACGTTGATGTTAAATTGCTTAAGGAATGTTTCTGCTGAAACATCTTCGATAGGTTCATAATTATAAATTCCGGCATTGTTTACCAGAATATCCAATGTCCCAAAATTTTTTTTTGTTTCATTAAAAAGGTTGACAACTTCTGATTTTTTAGAGATATCACATTGTACAGCTATTGCGGTTCCACCGCTGTTGCTGATCTCATCAACCACCCTGTCTGCATCTTCTTTACCTGAAGCATAATTGACCACAACTTTAGCTCCTTCTGCTGCGAAATACTTTGCGATTGAAGCACCTATCCCTTTTGATGCACCTGTAATTACAGCGACCTTATTTTTTAATCTGTCCATTATTTTACTGTTATAAATTCTTAAACAAAAGTATCACAATAAATTTATTTTGGTAACTTTGTTACGAAAAGTAACAGTAACTGCGAGGTAACGCAGTAACAAAAAAGTAACCTTATGAGTTGTAAGCCCCTTCAAAAAGAACAACATAAAAAAGAGATGATGGCCGTTCAGGACTCCATGGACGTACTTAACGGAAAATGGAAAATACAGATCATCTCTTCAGTATGTTATTACAATAAGAGAAGATTTTCTGATATTCTAAATGATGTTGCCGGAATTTCCAATAAGATGTTGAGTAAAGAATTAAAAGAATTGGAAATCAATAAATTAATAAACAGGACGGTGCTGGATACTCAGCCTGTGACGGTTCAGTACGAGCTGACTGAACACGGAAAATCTCTGAAAAAAATTATTAATAATCTGACGGAGTGGGGAATAGCACACAGAAAAAAAATTATTGGAAATACCGGTGAAAGTGCAAAAAAGGAGATCATCCAGCTGGAGAAATAATATCTGATCCCCTGATGATCTTGATAATAAAAATATTGAATTTTAGAAATAAAAAAGACCCGATCGAGTCTTTTTTATATTATCTACGAAATAACTCCGCTTCCGATTAATTCATCATTAATGTACCAGGAAGCAAACTGTCCTTCGGCTATTGCAGACTGGGGATTCTCAAATTCCATATAGAATGCATTTTCAAACTGATAAATTTTTGCATTCTGCAAATCCTGCCTGTATCTAAATCTTGCCAGTACTTCCATTGATCCTCCGTTTTCCAATTTGAGGTCTTCACGCACCCAATGTACTTCGGAATTGTCAATTTTCAATGCCTTTTTATGCAATCCCGGAAAACTGTGGCTTTCTCCAACGAAAATAATGTTGTTTTCCATATCTCTCGACACGATAAAACAGCTTTCTTTATGTCCGCCTATTCCCAGTCCTTTACTTTGTCCGATCGTGAAAAACTGGGCTCCCTGATGCTTGCCGATAACCTTTCCGTCTGATTTTTTGTACTGGATTTTGCGGCTTAGATATTCAAGCTCTTCCTGTTTTGATGTAAAATCAGGAGTTTCCTGGGAAAACAGAGGTGAATCTTTGAAAATTTCCACAATTTCTCCTTTTTTAGGAACCAGCTGCTGCTGTAAAAACTGAGGCAGGCTTACTTTTCCGATAAAACATAATCCCTGGGAATCTTTTTTGTCGGCAGTCACAAGACCGATTTCTTTTGCGATTTCCCTTACTTCAGGTTTTGTGAGTTCACCAATCGGAAACAGTGCTTTGGATAACTGATCCTGATTTAGCTGACAAAGAAAATAAGACTGGTCTTTATTGTTATCTTTCCCGGCCAGAAGATGAAATATCTCTTTTCCGTTTTTGTCAGTTGTTGAGTCTACTCTTGCATAATGACCCGTTGCTACCTTATCTGCTCCCAGAGACATTGCTGTTTTCATAAAAACATCAAACTTCACTTCTCGGTTACACAACACATCAGGATTGGGCGTTCTCCCTTTCTGATATTCATCAAACATATAATCAACGATTCTCTCTTTATAAAGTTCGCTCATATCAATGACCTGGAAGGGAATTCCCAATTTCTGAGCAACCATCAGTGCATCATTGCTGTCTTCGATCCAGGGACATTCATCCTCTAAAGTCACGGATGCATCGTTCCAGTTTCTCATAAAAAGAGCAACAACTTCATGTCCCTGCTGTTGCAGCAAATATGCTGTCACACTTGAATCTACACCTCCGGAGAGGCCTACTACTACTTTCATTTATTCAATTTTACGAAACTCTTAACGGGAGTTCTTAGTTGAGCTGCAAAATTACAATAATCCTGTTCACAAAAAAAATGATAATTTTATGCATTGATAAAAACGATAGAATCACATAAGTGATATTTAAGTTCACACAAAAATATTTAACATGAAAAAACTATTTATTTCCTCACTCGTCTTAATTTCAGCATTATCTTTTTCTCAGGTAGCCGTTGGAACTCCAACTTCTGAAACCAACAGATGGACTTTCGGAGGCGGCTTGGGCGTAGGCTTCGGAAGTAATTCTTATTTTAATCTTCAGGTAACACCCAGAGTAGGATATCGGCTGACCAATGATCTGGAAGCCGGCCTGATAGGGAGTGTTTCCTGGCAGACGTCAGATTTTTACAAATCAACAATGTTTGGCGCAGGACCATTCGTAAATTATTATTTTGCAAGATCTTTCTTTGTCAGTGGGAATCTGCAGCATTTTTTTGTCAATTACGAAGATAAGTTCTACAACTTTAAAAACAACCAGCAGGAAACCGCTTTATATATGGGCGGCGGATATATGCAGCAGATCGGCAATAATTCTTTTATGCAGATCGGCCTGATGTATAATGTTCTGTATAGAGAAAACAACAGTGTTTTCTCAGGAGGCCTGATTCCGAGTGTGGGATTTGTGGTGGGGCTTTAGGAGATTTAAAGATTAAAGAATTAAAGAATTAAAAAATTTAATGATTTAATGATTTTTGTTAATGCTCAGATGATCCTTTTAAATTGGATAGAAATAAACAAAAAAGCATCGGGAAATTCCCGATGCTTTCGTTATGTTATTATTGGATTATTAAGATGATTTCTCAGTTGACTTTTTTGTCTTCTGACTTTTCCCTTCCAATCCGTCTTTTGCTTCATTCACATCTAAAGTTACCGTTTCACCTTCAGAAAGCTGTTTGTTTACCAACATTTCTGCCAACAGGTCTTCTATATACTTCTGAATAGCTCTCTTCAATGGTCTTGCACCAAAATCCTTGTCCCATCCTTTATCAGAAATGAAATCCTTGGCTTCTGCAGTTAAGTCTACTTTGTATCCTAATTTTTCAAGTCTTGAATAAAGTTTGCCCAATTCGATATCAATAATTTTAGAAATATCGGTTCTTTCAAGAGAGTTGAAGATCACGATATCATCAATTCTGTTTAAGAATTCAGGAGCAAATGCTTTTTTAAGTGCATTTTCAATGGTACTTCTCGTTCTTGAATCTGAATTCGATTTCTTGGCATTGGTTCCGAATCCTACACCGTCACCAAAGTCTTTAATATCTCTGGTTCCGATATTTGAAGTAAGAATAATAATTGTATTTCTAAAGTCAATTTTTCTTCCTAAACTATCGGTAACATGTCCTTCATCCAGAATCTGTAAAAGAATATTGAATACATCCGGGTGTGCTTTTTCAATCTCGTCCAACAGTACTACTGCATACGGTTTTCTTCTTACTGCTTCTGTCAGCTGTCCGCCTTCTTCATATCCAACGTATCCCGGAGGCGCACCTACCAATCTTGAAACGGCAAATTTCTCCATGTATTCACTCATATCAATTCTGATCAAAGCTTCATCAGAATCAAAAAGTTCTCTTGCCATTACTTTTGCAAGCTCAGTTTTACCGACACCAGTTGTTCCTAAGAAGATAAATGTACCGATAGGTCTGTTCGGATCTTTCAACCCGGCTCTGTTTCTCTGGATAGCCTTTACCACCTTTTTGACAGCATCTTCCTGGCCGATTACTTTTCCGTTCAGATTGTTATCCATTCCGGCGAGTTTATCAAGTTCGTTCTTGCCCACTTTTGTTACCGGAACACCACTCATCATCGAAACCACTTCGGCTACACTCTCTTCAGATACGGTTTCTTTTTTCTCTTTTACATCTTTGTCCCACTGATCCTGTGCAGAATTCAGTTCCATCTGCAGACGCTCTTCTTCATCCTTCAGTTTTCTTGCTTCCAGATAATCCTGTGCTTTTACAGCTTTTTGTTTCAGATCTTTGATATCTTCGATTTTCTTTTCAAAATCAATGATTTCGGTAGGAACCTTCATGTTTTTAATATAAACGCGAGACCCTGCCTCATCCATTGCGTCAATCGCCTTGTCAGGTAAAAAACGGTCTGTAATATATCGTGATGTCAAATTGACACACGCAAGAATAGCCTCATCCGTATAGACAACATTGTGATGTTCTTCGTATTTATCTTTAATCTGATTCAGAATCTGAATGGTCTCCTCAATATTGGTAGGTTCTACCATTACTTTCTGGAATCTTCTCTCCAGAGCACCGTCTTTCTCAATATACTGACGGTATTCATCAAGGGTAGTAGCACCGATACATTGAATTTCTCCTCTGGCAAGTGCCGGTTTAAACATATTGGATGCATCTAAACTTCCTGTAGAACTACCTGCACCTACAATCGTATGCAACTCATCGATGAATAAGATGACATCACGGTTCTTTTCAAGTTCCGTCATGATCGCTTTCATTCTTTCTTCAAACTGACCACGGTATTTTGTTCCGGCAACCAAACTGGCTAAATCCAGGGTGATTACCCTTTTTCCGAAAAGAACTCTGGAAACTTTCTTCTGCTGGATTCTTAAAGCCAAACCTTCGGCAATAGCAGATTTACCCACACCAGGCTCACCGATCAGCAACGGATTGTTTTTCTTTCTTCTGGATAAGATCTGTGAAACCCTTTCGATTTCTTTCTCACGACCGATGACAGGATCCAGTTTTCCATCTCTGGCCAAAGAAGTCAAATCTCTTCCAAAGTTATCCAAAGTTGGTGTTTTGCTTTTGGCAGAACCAAGATTTCCTGTAGGTTTTCTCATCTGCTCAAACTCTTCCCTGTCATCGTCATCGTCATAAGCAGAGTTCTGAGGCGTCTGACCAGAGTTTTTCAGCATCGTCTGGTACTCCCTTGAAACACCTTCGTAATCAATGTCGTAAGCCCCTAAAATACTTGAAGTAGGATCTTCATACTTGTATAAAATGCCTAAAAGTAAATGGACGGTATTAATCTCATTGCTCTTATATTGTCTGCATTCAAGCTCTGCACGCTTGATGGAATGATCTGCCATCTTCGTGAAAGAAATATTGGTAACCTCTTCAGAAATAGGATTTAGACTTGCTGTATTTAAAGTTTCAATTTTTCTTCTGATTTGTGTTAAATCGGCATTCAGCCCCTGAAGGATTTCTTTTGCAGAGTTTTCTGTTTTTATAATACCTAAAAGTAGATGTTCTGTATTAAGAAATTCACTTTTCAGCCGCTTAGCTTCATTTTTGCTCTGTTTGAACACCTGGCTCAAACCTTGTGAAAACTTATAATCCATAATATTGTATCTCAAATTGGAATAACGATAACATTTATCGTTTATTCTATATCTAAATTACAAATATTTTACCAAAACACAATTAATGACTTTATGGCAGGAAAATGTTTTTTATCTTGTTGAAAATGACTAAGTTTGTTATTCTCAATTTTTTTTCATGAGTCCTGAAACCGCTACTTATATCGGCTATGCCGCTTCGCTTTTCATCGTTTTAAGTTTTATACTCAAAGATTTACGTAAAATCAGAATTGTCAATTTGATAGGCTGTATCTGTTTTGTCATCTACGGAGCTTTCAGCGGAATGCTCTGGCCGGTCATCATTCCCAATGCAATTATCTGTATTGTACAGCTGTATCATCTTCTGACCGAAAAAAAGAAATAATGACCCGCAAAAAAGTTTTGACTTCTGCATTCAGCAATCTTTATACCGATCAGAGAATCGAAAAAGTATGCAGAACACTGCATGAGAATGGATATGAAGTTGAGTTAATAGGCAATAACTGGGGTGGGGAAGAAGTAATGCAAAGGCCATATCCTTTTTCAAGGATTTCCTTAAGATCCGGAACACTCAAAACAGCTTATTTTGAGTTCAACTGGAAATTATACCGGCAGCTTAAAAAAAAGGCTGACAAAAATACCATTCTTCATGCCAATGATCTGGATGCGTTGCTCCCTAATTATCTTTTAGCCGGAAAGCTGAATATTCCACTGGTTTTTGACAGTCACGAAATATTTTCGGAAATGCCTGCAGTTCAGGGAAAGGTGTCTCAGAAGCTATGGCGATATCTTCAGAGGAAAATAATTCCACATTTACAGTTTATGATAACTGCGAGCGGAAGTTATGCTCAATGGTTTCAGAGAAAGTATGGAATTGTGGCAACAGTTGTTCAGAATGCTCCCAGAAAAACAGGTTTCTCAATAGAGATTCCTGAGAATGTTCCGAAAATCCTTCTATATCAGGGTGCCATCAATCCTTTCAGGGGGATTGACAAAGCCATTTTGGCCATGCATCATCTGGAAAATGTAATTTTTAAAATTGCCGGTGATGGACCGATGAAGAAAGAATATGAAGATTTGGTTATTAGGGAAAATCTTCAGGATAAAGTTCTGTTTTTAGGAAAACTGCTTCCGGACGATTTAAGGAAAATTACCGTCACTGCGGATGTAGGAATGAGTATTGAGGAAAACGGTGGCGAAAGTTATGAATTTTCACTTCCCAATAAAGTTTTAGACTGCATCCAGGCGAGGGTTCCTTTAATACTTTCTCCGCTTCCTGAAATGCTCAACATCAAAAGACAGTTTGATGTAGGGGAAGTCATCGTAAATCATCAGCCGGAAAATATTGCTGCAGCCATCAGCTTAATTTTAAATAAAGGGAGGTACAGTTATCAATCAGAATTACACGAAGCTTCTGATGCTCTTTGCTGGGAAAACGAAGAAATTAAACTGCTTGAAGTTTTTAAAAAAGCATCTGCATCTTTTAATGAATAAATAGTAAAAAGTATTTACAATCTTATTCTGAAAACCAATGGCAAAATAAGAGATTCTAAAAAGTTGTCCCTTTAGAAATTGAGTTCATCTTTATGATTAAAGCAGATGATTGTAAATGGTTTTCATTAAAATTATTTTTTTAAAATTGGCTATCTTTGCAGAAAGAATTTAGAAATGACGATTAAAGAAAATCAGAAGGAACTCATCGATGAATTTGCATTTCTGGAAGACTGGGAGCAAAAGTATGAATACATTATCGATCTGGGTAAAGAACTGAAAGGTCTGCCGGATGACCGGAAGACAGATGAAAACCTGATCAAAGGCTGTCAGAGTAAAGTATGGATTGATGCTGAATTTAAAGATGGAAAACTGTTTTTCAACGCAGATTCTGACGGAATTCTCCCAAAGGGAATCGTATCTCTGCTTGTCAGTATTTACAGCGGCCACTCAACCCAGGAAATTCTTGATTCGGATTTTGAATTTATTTCTGAAATCGGGCTGCAGGAATTTTTATCTCCTTCCAGAGCCAACGGGCTGATGGCAATGACCAAACAGATTAAATTTTACGCAGTCGCATACCAACTGAAATCTTAGTAGTGATCAGAATTTTAGCATACCGTTTTTCCGCTTTTGGCGATGTCGCTATGACAATGCCTGTTTTTCGTGAGTTTTTAGAACAGAATCCCAATGTGGAAATCATCATGGTTTCCAGGAATAATTTTAAAAGTCTTTTTTCGGACATCCCGAATATAATTTTTCACGGGATCAATCTTGATGATTATAAAGGTTTTCTGGGAATAAGACGCCTGGGAAAAGAATTGCTTAAAGAATATCAGCCTGATTACATTGCTGATCTTCATGATGTTATCCGATCAAAGATCTTAGATAAGATCTATGTAAGAAAAGGATTAAAGGTTTTTAAAATCAATAAAGGAAAAGAAGAAAAAGAAGAACTTACGGATGTTTGGAATTTAGAAAAAGAACAGTTAAAGAAAACCGTAGAACGGTATGCAGATGTTTTCCGCGAGATGGGTTTTCAATTGACGCTTTCTCACCAGTTAAGGCCACTCTGTAAAGAAAAATCAGGAGTCGGTTTTGCGCCTTTTGCACAGCATAAAGGGAAAATGCTTCCGCTGGAAAAATCTTTTGAGCTCGTCAAAATTTTAGCAAAAAAGCATACCGTTTATTTTTTTGGAGGTGGAGAAAAAGAAACGGAAACACTTGAAAGATGGGAAAATGAAATTCCAAATACAAAAAGCCGTGCGGGAAAACTTACTCTCTCAGAAGAGCTTAACGAAATTTCTCAACTTGAAGTGATGATTTCAATGGATTCAGCTAATATGCATTTAGCGAGCATTGTAGGAACCCGATGTGTTTCTGTATGGGGGTCCACGCATCCCTATGCCGGATTTCTCGGATTTGGTCAGAGTGAGAATGATGTTGTCCAGATCAATGATCTAACCTGCAGACCCTGTTCTGTTTTCGGGGATAAAGAATGCTACCGTGGAGACTGGGCATGTCTTGAAGAAATAAGTGTTCAGCAAATTATGGACAAAATATAATTCCAATGAAGCTTTCTGTCTGCATTCCGGTATATAATTTTGATGTCAGGGAGCTTGTTTTTGATCTTAAAGATGAAATACTTAATAAGAAGATTGACGCAGAAATTATTTTAATTGATGATGCTTCTGATACTTCATTCAATACAGTCAATAAAGAGCTTCAGAATAAAGTAAAAGACTTTGTTTTTCTCGAAAAAAATGTAGGCAGATCTAAAATCCGAAATCTTTTTTTAGAGTATGCCCAGGGCGATTACCTGCTTTTCCTGGATTGCGATGCTAAAATTGACAGCAAAAATTTTCTCAGTACTTATTTAGAGGAAATAACTCAAAATGATGAGGTAGAGGTTATCTATGGAAACTTCAGAGTTTCACCTTTATATGCTCAGAGTTTACGGAATAGATACTCCATTGAAAGAGAAATTTTCTCAGGCATCAGATCAACAGATTTTTCAGTTTTCAAAACCGTCAATTTTATCATTCAGAAAGAAACATTCCAAAAGTTTCCGTTTGATGAAGAACTGCTTCATTACGGATATGAAGATTATATTTTTGCAAAAAGGATGCAGTTGGCCAATGTGAGATTTTCAGCCATTGATAATCCTGTTATTCATGTTGACGGGACGGAAAATGCGATTTTTTTAGAGAAAACAGAAACGGCAATCCGCTCTTTATACCAGCTTTCTCAAAATCCTGAAAATCTGCCATACATTCAAGATCTTAAGGTCTTCTATGTGGCTCAAAAGCTGAAAAAAAAGAGACTGAGTAATGGATACCTTTTTTTCTATAATCTGATTGAAAAAAAACTGGTCAAAAATCTTCTTTCGGACCAACCGTATTTAAAAAATCTTGACCTGTATAAATTAGGATTGCTGCTGAGAAGAATGAGATAGGATTCTTGTCGTTGATTTTTTTAAGCTTTTTGCTTAGTCCCCAAGTTTAATATTGATCCACTGCAGCTTCGAGGTGTACGTGATAAATCATTTTTTCTCTTTAGACTGTCAAAACTTTTTGCTTAGTCCCCAAGTTTTGGTATTGATCCCAAAATCTCTGCAAACTCCTATGAATAGACATAAAATAAAAAAAACTCTCAGAATAATCTGAGAGTTTTTGTGGGCCCTGAGGGATTCGAACCCCCGACCCTCTGGGTGTAAACCAGATGCTCTGAACCAACTGAGCTAAGAGCCCTGAATTTTTTTGAAAGGTTTCAGTAAACCTTTGTGGGCCCTGAGGGATTCGAACCCCCGACCCTCTGGGTGTAAACCAGATGCTCTGAACCAACTGAGCTAAGAGCCCTAGACGATTTCTCGTTTTGAGTGGTGCAAATATACATACTTATTCTTTATCAGTCAAGTTTTTTTCTAAAAATTCTCCAACAACAAAGTTACTGCCGCCAATAAAAATCATTTCTTCCAGTGTAGCTTGTTGTTTAGCAGAAAGATAGGCTTCCTGCACTGAATCAAAAATTTTATAAATTATTTTTGCCCTGATGAGTAAATCTTCATATTCCTGAGGATGACGTCCCCTGTTGTTAGCCGGTTTTGCAAAATAAAACGCAGAATTTTCAGGAAGCAACGACATCACGTCGTCTATATTTTTATCATTGACGAACCCTAAAACGATATGTTTATATTTCGGAATCGAATTCAACTGGGCAAAAACATATTCCAGGCCGGCCTGATTGTGTGCCGTATCACAGATCGTCAGCGGATTTTGAGAAAACTCAAACCACCGTCCTATGAAACCGGTATTCTGATGAACGTTTAATAAACCTTTTTCAAGATTTTCCTGCGAAATTGTAACATCCAGTTTTCTCAGTTCTTCAACTAAGGCAATGACCACCCTGATATTCTTTACCTGATAATTGCCTTTGAGGTCTGATGTTAAATCTGTTTTTACCAAGGTGGCATCAATAAAATCTGTGTGTTCTTTCTCTGCTTTAGCAATAATAATGTTTCTGACAATTTCATTGTCATCCCCAAAAATCACTGGAACATCAGGTTTTATAATTCCTGCCTTTTCAAAAGCAATTTCTTCGATGCTGTTTCCCAGAATATTCTGATGATCCAGCTGTACATTGGTTATTGCGGAAATCAATGGCTTGATAATATTGGTAGAATCTAATCTTCCTCCAAGGCCAACCTCGATAATGGCAAAATCTACATTTTTACGGTAAAAATATTCGAAAGCCATAACGGTGGTAAATTCAAAAAATGATGGCGAGATATTTTCAGGTAATGCTTTGAACTTTTCGATAAATTGAAATACAAACTCTCTGTCGCAGTTTTCACCGTTTACTTTGATCCGTTCTGTGAAGTCAATAAGATGCGGCGAATTGTACAAACCAATAGTATATCCTGCTTCCTGAAGGACGGATGCCAGCATATTGCTTGTAGATCCTTTTCCATTGGTTCCGCCAATGTGAATACATTTTATCTTCTCCTGCGGATTACCGAAATAATCGCAAAGCCTGATAATGCTTTCAAGGCCGGGTTTGTAGGCTTTCTCTCCATCAATCTGGTAATTAGGGGTCTGAACGAAAAGCCATTCTACCGCTTTTTGATATTCTTCGTTTGTCATTTATTTTTTAGTAACTCTTTTAGAGTGGCAATCTGATCATCTTTGCTCTTTAAAAGACTTTCTAATATATCCTTAGGCATAGTAATATATTGTGGTTCTTTATAAGATTTTACGATCTGATCTAAATTTTGAGAATAGTTTTTATTCTTAGTTTCTCTTATTTCATCTACAGAGACTTTTAAAACGGCAGCAATTCTTTGCCATTCTTCATCAGAAATTGGTGAAAGGCCTCGTTCTTTTCTGGATAGTGTTGTCTGTTCCATTGCAATTTGTTGTGCAAGGTTTTTTTGAGTAAAGCCTTTGAGTCTCCTTGTGAAAATTAATTTTTCATACCTCATTGTAGTTGTGTTTGTATGACAAATATAAAAAATAATGGATAAATGTGAATACAACATATTATTATGCGCTAAAATGCTGTATATACTTGGTTTTGGAATTTAATTTACTGATTAATAATTGTTTACGTAATCTATAAAGGTGCGTGTTTTATTTCCTATGAAATATTATACTAAGATTTGTTCATACAAGGAAAAGTTTAGAATTTAGCAATTAAGAAAAATAAAAGTGCACGAAATGTTTTTAAGTGTAAAAGAAATAATTATTAATTTAAACATTCAAAAAAATGAATCTATCAAAATTAAAAGTAAAAGAATTAGATAAAAAAGAAATGGGAAAAATAAAAGGAGGTTTCTTTGGTCCATTTAGGGTGGGCCTAACCTTAAGTTACAGAAACTGGTTGTTACAGAATTCTGGTTCACATAAGATTCCTGAATGGTGTAATGCTTAATTTATCAATATGAGTGACTTATTAACAAATGTTATTTTAACTGTAGTCTTTGTTTTAACAGACTTAGTTTTGTATTTTTACCTGGCTACCAGGTATAAAACTTATAATCCGCTAAAGATTGCTAATCTTTGGATTAAAGAATATATGTAATCATAATTAAATAGTACAGAACTTATTTTTTTTCTGAAGGAGCCTAATCCAAGCTCTTGTAGTGCTTTTGTTTACACTATTTCAGGATTATCCACTTCAATTTATATCGGAAAAATTACCGATTATGTTCTGATATACGGAAACCTAAGATTGCTAAATCTGCTTTCAATCGGGATGATTGTAATTTTGTTGTTTCAAATTTTTATCGGTGCTATGAAATCCGTTTTGGTTTTACAAACTGGGCAGAAAATGGATAAACACTTGATTCTTGGATATTATAAACATCTCTTGAAACTTCCGCAGCGTTTTTTCGATACCATGAAAGTAGACGAGATTATTTCCCGAGTGAATGATGCCGTGAAAATTAGAACTTTCATTAATGATGTTGCGATACAGATTTTTGTGAATATTTTCATTGTCATTTTCTCATTAGCACTGATGTTCACAGTTATCCAAAAAGCCTTAGAAGAATTTAGAAATCAAGGAAAACCGTTGTCTTTATAGCTCATCAATTAAGAACAATTATCAATTCTGATGAAATTTTAGTCCTGCAAGACGGTAAACTTATCGAAAGAGGTAGCCACCAAGAATTAATTTCAATAGATTCTGCATACAAGCAAATGTGGGAGAAACAAAGTATTTCTTTACATTAATTTGTAACAAAAATTGAAATACATCGTCTAATGGAGAAAAGCAAATACTATCTACCTATGAAAAAAGTTTTGATGATTATTTTAGGATTGGCTGGTCTGGGTTTAAATGCTCAGAAAAAGTGGTCTTTGAGAGAATGTGTAGACTACGCTGTAGAGCATAATCTTCAGGTCATTCAAAATCAGTATTCAAAACAAATTCAGGATGTGAATCTGAAAATTGCCCAGAATAATTATCTGCCTTCAGTCTCTGCCAATATGGGAAACAGTGTAAGTTTCGGACAGGCATCTTTAGGGACGGGGAGTATCCGTAACGACAGGTTCAGCAATAATGCAAACCTCTCAGCTGATATCCTGCTGTACAACAACGGAAGACTGGAGAAGACTGTTAGAAAAACACAGTTCGATGTAGAGGCAAGCCAATATGATATTGAAACCATCAAAAATGATATTTCCCTGCAGATTGCTCAGCAGTACTTAACAACTTTACTGAATAAGGAAATTGTAAAAATTGCGCAGAGTGCTACTGAAAACGCAAAAAAACAGTTTGACAGGGCAAAAATTACAACACAGGTAGGAACAACTGCTCAAACCATAGTTGCGGAAGCAGAAGCTGCCTGGGCAAGAGAAAAACAAAACCTGAAAACAGCCGAAATCAATGTGGGGCGAAGTCTTTTTGCTCTTGCCCAACTTTTACAATTGCAGGATTATAAGGACTTTGATGTTGAAAATGTGGAAATCGGTGAACAGTTAAGTCCACAACTCATTTCTGTTGATGATGTGTTAAACACGGCTTATGAAAGCCAGCCACAGATCAAAGCAGCGGAAAGCAGAATCAAATCTGCAGTAGCTCAGACCGAGGTAACACGGACAGCATTCTGGCCAACCCTGACGGCAAGTGTAGGGATTGGGAGTTTTTATAATAATTTGCTGAATACGAATAATGTTGGAAATGAATTCTTCTATGTAGATGAAAGATCATTCTTCAGACAGTATAAAGATAATTTTGGTCAGCAGGGTGGAGTTTCGCTTAATATTCCTATTTTCAATAAAGGAATTACAAAACTGCAGGTAGAACAGTCAAAAATAAACGAAAACATCGCCAAAAACACTTTAGACCAGCAGAAGCAGACTGTTAGACAGAATGTGCAGAAAGCACAGTTTGATGTTGATGCCAACTATGAAGTATATCTTGCTGCTGTAGAAGCTGAGAAAAGCACTAAGCTTGCTATGGAATTTGCTGATAAAAGCTATGTTGCAGGAAGAGGAACGATTTATGATTTAAATATTGCCCGGAATAATTATGCGAATGCCCAGGGTTCGGTAGAACAGGCAAAGTATAACTATCTTTTCAGTCTTAAATTATTGAATTTCTATGCAGGAATTCCTTTAAGTTTGTAAAATGTCGATTCAGTCTTTAGAAAAATATCTTCCTCAAAATACAACTTCATATTTAAAAAATTGGTTTTCAGATTATTATATTCATATCAGAGTAACACGAAACCGAGATTCTAAGCTTGGAGATTACAGAAAACTTCGGGATCTGTCACATGAGATCAGTATCAATGGTACCCTGGCGCCACAGCTGTTTTTCTTTGTGTTGACGCACGAACTTGCCCATCTGATTGCCTTTGAGAAGTATGGCAGGAGAATTTCTCCTCATGGAAATGAATGGAAACATACATTCAGACTGATGCTGCTGGAAAGCCTGGACGTTTATGAAGATGACTTAAAACCAATTATTCTTAAATTTTCTAAGTCTCCGAAAGCCAATTTTATGGCAAGCCCCGATCTGGTAAAATATTTTCATGTTGAAAATCATGAAGATGATAAGGTATATATTGAACGGCTTATAAAAGGAGAGCGTTTCATTTATCGGGGCGATACGTATTTATTGGAAGGTCTGATTAAAAAAAACTATCTTTGTGTTAATCTGGCAACCGGAAGAAAGTATTCTTTCAGACCGTTGGCGAGAGTGAAAAAAATGTAGTTAAATATGTCAAAATCAGATCAGTACTGTGTCATTATGGCTGGGGGAATCGGCAGCAGATTCTGGCCTTTGAGCACTCAGAAATTCCCAAAACAATTTCAGGATATTTTAGGAACGGGTCGCACCATGATTCAGCAGACTTATGACAGGATAAGCAAAGTGATTCCCAATGAGAATATATTTGTTATTACCAATAAGGAATATGTTCATTTATCTCATCAACAGCTGCCTGAAATACCGGCAGAAAATGTTGTGGGTGAACCGCTCATGAAAAATACAGCAGCCTGTAATCTTTACATGGCCAATAAAATTGCTGAAGTGAATCCTGAAGCTACGATGATTATTCTTCCTGCAGATCATCTGATTTTAAAAGAGGAAACTTTCTTAGAGAAAGTGCAGTTGGCATTCAGTATTGCTTCATCACATGATTATCTGGTCACTTTAGGAATTACCCCTACCAGACCTGATACAGGGTACGGATATATTCAGTTTGTAGAAAATAAAGATTCTGAATATTATAAAGTAAAAACCTTCACTGAAAAACCTATTCTTGAAATTGCTAAAAGTTTCCTTGAAAGTGGGGACTTTCTGTGGAATGCGGGTATTTTTATCTGGAATGTCAATTCTATTCAAAAAGCTTTTGAAAGTTTTCTTCCCGAAATGACCCAGCAGTTTACAGTATGCGAATACAATGCAGAAACTGAAGCAGGATGTATTGAATCCATTTATCCCAAAATTCAGAAAATTTCTATTGATAACGGCATTCTGGAAAAAGCACAGAATGTATATGTAATTCCGGCTGATCTGGGATGGAGTGACCTGGGAACCTGGACTTCAGTTTTTGAAAACAGCGACAGAGATGAAGATGATAACGCAATCAATATAAAAACGGCGCAGACATATGATTCTACCGGCAATATTATTCATGTTAAAAATAATAAAGCAGTGGTCATAGACGGATTAAAAGATTTTATCGTTGTAGATACAGACAAAGTCTTAATGATTTGCCCGAGAGAGCATGACCAGCAGATCAAAGATTATGTCTTAGATTTAAAAAGCCTTAAAAAAGGCGAGAAGTACATGTAAATCCTACACGATGAAACGATATCAAAACCGTATTTTTCTTTTTTCTTTTCTTTTTCTGGGGATGGCTTTATTTTCCCAGACCAAAAAGAAATTTTCCAGTATTGATCATGTTTTAGCAAGGATTGTTCCCAATGATAAAGTTGATTTTTGGGCACTGGTTCATAACAGCTATGGTAAAAATAGGGAAATAAGAACTTCTGGAACAAAGAAAGATTACATGCCGCAGTTTTCCGGCTTTAATCTGATTCCCGCTGAAGAAGATAGTTTTTATTATATCGTTTATTCGGCAGGCAACACTCTTTATTATATCACAGAAACCAAAGATTTAAAAGATTTTTTGGGGAAAATCAACAATCCTGAAGAAGCCGCTTTATCTGCAGTTCTGGATGGATATATGATTGACGAGCAGTTTGTAGATGTTGCTGCCAATTATTATGAAGATAAAACCAATTACTATTTAGATCTGGGAAAGGTTACTTCAAAAGAGTGTCCTTATGAAAAAACCCATTTTACCTTGACGGTAAATAAATCTACAGGAACGGTTACCAATGTAAAGGACAACGGAACTTATATTCAGCTTTACAATAAAAAATGCGCTAATAATCCGAGACTTTTAAAAATAGAAAAGAAAGAAGAACCGAAAGATGAGCCAAAGAAAAGCCCAGTCAAAAAACGAAAGTAACATCTACGAAACTGAAAGACTGATCATTCGTCCTATGTCAGCAGACGATGCAGATCTGATTTTAGAACTGTATAACATGCCTAAATTCATCAGGTTTATCGGTGATCGTGATATTCGTTCTCTGGATGATGCTGAAAATTATATTAAAGCCAGATTTCTTCCTCAGTTTGAGAAATCAGGTTTCGAAAATTATGTGATTGTTTTAAAAGAAGGAAATGTCAAAATCGGTGGAGTAGGAATTTTTGAAAGAGAAGGCTTAGATATCGTTGATATCGGTTTTTCCGTTTTGGAAAGATTTGAAGGCAAAGGTTATATGTTTGAAGCTGCCCAAAAAGTAAAATCGATCGGTATGGATGAATTTGGACTGAATAAAATCTCAGCGATTACTGTAAAAAATAATTTTTCTTCTCAGAAATTAATCGAAAAGTTGGGGTTGAAATTTCAGAAATATATTACGCTTCCTAATGAAGATGAAGAACTGATGTATTATGAAACTGAAGATTAAACAAAAAGCAGACAAATATTTTCACTGATAAACCCAGTGATTTCTATATCATCGGTGAAAATATTTGTGCAGTTTATATTTAAAATCAGCCTTCTAAAATCTGTTCAGCTGCAGTTTTCGAAGTTACCTTTTCGATCACCCTTGTGCAGATTCCTTTTTCATCGAAAATAAATGTAGTTCTTACGATTCCCATATATGTTTTTCCAAAAGTCTTTTTCTCCTGCCAAACCCCGAATTTCTCTATAATATCGTGGTTTTCATCGGCAATCAGATCATAAGGAAAGGAAAATTTATGATGAAAATTCTTTTGCTTTTTTACCGTATCTCCACTGATTCCCAAAAGCTGAAACCCTGCTTTCTCTAACTGTGAATAATGATCGCTGAGGTTACAGGCTTCAACGGTACAGGTCGGCGTATTGGCTTGTGGATAAAAGAAAATAACCGATTTCTTTCCAATTAATTTTTCCGAATTTATGGTTTCTCCATCCTGATTGATTCCTTCAAAACTAGGTAATTTGTCTCCAACTTTCAGCATAATGATTTATTTTTGTTCAAATTTAATGGTTACATGACAAAAAAGCAAAGAGCAGAGCTTATTCAGATAGAATTAGAAAAATTATATCCCACAGTTCCTATTCCTTTGGAGCATACAGATCCTTTTACTTTGATGGTTGCGGTGGCCCTTTCTGCGCAAACGACCGATAAAAAAGTGAATCAGGTAACGCCGGAGCTTTTCGCTGTAGCGGGAACGCCGCAAAGAATGGCAAAACTTGAAGAGTTCCAGATTAAAGAACTCATTAAAGAAATCGGACTTTCCAATACGAAAGCCAAAAATCTGAAAAGAATGGCGGAGCTGCTTTTGGAACGACACAACGGAATTGTTCCGCAAACTTACGAAGAACTGGAAGCGCTTCCCGGAGTGGGTCACAAAACCGCATCTGTGGTGATGAGCCAGGGTTTTGGATTTCCTGCATTTCCCGTCGATACCCATATTCACCGTTTAATGATTCAATGGAAATTAACATCAGGAAAAAATGTTGTAGAAACAGAGAAAGACGCTAAAAATCTCTGGAAAGAAGAGGTTTGGAATAAACTTCACCTTCAGATTATTTTCTACGGACGAGAATATTCGCCGGCAAGAGGGAGGGGAGAGAAGGATTTTATTACCAAAATGCTGTTTGAGAAATAATAAGATTTTTTTAGTATTCTTAAACTCCCCTCACTTCCAAGGGATGGGAGTTTAAGAATGCAGGTTTTAAAAATTTATTCCACATCCAACAATCTCCTGTGATAATTGATCTGCCCCAAATGATAACTCAAATGTCCAAACAAATGTATCAGAAAATATTCCGTTGTCATTGGGTATTCTAAAGGTTCAACAGGATATTGCTTTGCCAGATCTTCGTCAGAGAGTTGACCAAGTGTGGAAATAATGACATCTGAGGTTTCTGAAATCTGCTTAATGAGTTCAGATTTTAGAATGTTTTTTAATGAAAATTCTTCTTCACGATTTCTTACATATCCCGAATTTCCTAAAATTGCTCCGAAGAAATATTTTAGATTTCCAACCAGATGAAGGCAAAGATTTCCTCCCGAATTTAAAATGTCTTTATCTGTTTTCCACAGAGATTCTTCGCTTTGATAAGATTCGATTTCTGTTTTCAATTTATATAAATCTCTGATGAAAAGGGATTTTAAAGATTCTGTTATCATTTTTATAGTTTTGTCTAATTTTGACTTCCTTTTAAATCATTTGGTATATCATAAAACTTTCTTAGACCCCTGATTCTTCTTATAGATCTACTTCTGTTTTTTCGCCCAAAGCTCCATCTTCCTGTTCAGCACATCCAATGGAAGGCAGCCCTGACTTAAAAGTTCATCATGAAATTTCGACAAACTAAATTTCTTTCCCAATTGTTTTTGATACTGGTCTCTCAGTTCACGGATTCTCAAAGAACCGATTTTGTAGCCTAAAGCCTGTCCGGGCATTGCCATATACCTTTCAACTTCTGCAGTTGCTCCGGCTTCGTCATAAGAAATATTGTTCAGGAAATAAGTAATTGCCTCCTCTCTCGTCATGGTTCCGGTATGGATTCCTGTATCGACGACTAATCTTACGGCTCTCAGCATCTGATCACTTAAATAACCCATTTTTTGGTAAGGATCTGTATATAATCCGAATTCAGGACCTAAAGTTTCACAATAATGTGCCCAGCCTTCACCATACGCCCCGAACCAGCCGAATCTCATGAATTTTGGAAGTTTCATGTTTTCCTGCTGAAGAGAAACCTGGTAATGATGGCCGGGTATTGCCTCATGCAGGAAAAGTGATTCCATTCCCGAAGTCACATTGAATTTCGAAGGATCAGGAAGCGGAATATAAAAAATCCCCGATCTCTTCCCGTCAGGAGTCCCCTGGATATATTCTGCGCTCGCACTTGCTTCTCTGAACTTTTCGGTCTGTCTGATTTCAAATCTGGTCTTCGGTGTTACACTGAACATGGTTTTCAGCTTCGGAGTGATCTTTGCTAAAATTCCGTTGAAACCGTCTAAAACTTCCTTGGACGTTTTGTAAGGCATTGCTTTAGGGTCTGTCTTTACAGAACTGATAAATTCTTCCAACGTTCCTGTAAACCCAACCTGCTGTTTTACTTTTTCCATTTCAGCACGCAGCATTGCCACCTGCTGTTGTCCGGTTCTGTTGATTTCTTCAGGAGTTTTATTAGTCGTTGTCCAGCTTTTTACATAATACCTGTAGATGTTTTCTCCTTTGGGAAGACTGTTGTAACCATCTGTTTCTCTGGATTTAGGCAGGTATTCCTTTTCCAGGAATTCACCCATTTTTATATATGCAGGAATGATGTTTTTAGCCACAGCCTCTTTATACAGCTGCGTAAACTTTTCCTTTTGGGGCGCTGTGAAATCTTTAGGGAAATTTTTTACAGGACCGGAAAAAATATTTTTATCAAAATCTGAAGTAGTGATTTCCTCGGCCTTCATTTGTGGAATCATCTTAAGAACCAGTTTTCTAGGAAGAACAATTTTATTCGTCATTCCTTCCCTGAAACTCTCTGTAGCAGCATTCATCCAATCCGGGAATTTCTCCATTCTTTTCAACCAGTCTTCATAATCTTTCTCAGTGTTGAACGGCTGGCTTCCCTGACCGCTCCCATACAGCGGAAAATTTAACGGCAACCCGGTAAACTGGCTGAAGGGAATATATTCAGGGTGATAGGCGTACGCTTCAATTTTATCTTTCAGGGTATAATCCAGGACATCATACACGACCTTATCTTCATCTGTAAGGTTTTTGTAATCAACATTTTCCAACTGGGTCTGCACCGAATGATAAAAAGCAATCTCGCCTGAAATAAAATCTTTGTCAATATTGATAGGCAGCTGGTCATTATATCGTAAATCTCCCTGCGAAGTAGCTTCCAAAGGATACAGTTTGAGGTACTGTTCATAATAATTGGCAGCAATCGAATCCAGATTGGTCGGTGTGATTTTCGTCAAAGGAGAATCTGTTTTTCTGCATGAAGCAAGGCTTATCAGTAAACCGAGGCCCAGTATGGATTTTGATATCATGTTTTTCATTTGAAATCTTTAAAACACAAAAATAGCTAATATAAGAATAGGATGCTTTTGAAGATCGCTATTTATAAAAAATAATTTTGAAAATATTTTAAACATTCATACAATTTTTTATCTTTGCCTAAAGCGTTTAACTATCATACTATTACAGTTCTTTTTTAAGAAATAATGAAAGGGATTTTAAAAATTTACCATCCGGACGAAACATTGAAGTACAATATAAAAAGCACTTACTGCAAGGCTGTTTATAGTAATCAAGAGCATTTTTTGGAAGTTGAAATCATTACCGATGACGGTCTTGATCATGTGGATGATGATTCTTTACAGTACAATTTTCCTCAACTTCTGCTTCAGGTTAATGATTTTCCGATCGATTCTCCGGAAATTGAAGGGAAGTCCTTCTCAATTAATGATTCTGAGGATGAAGTATTTACAGAAGTTGATCTGTTTGATGATGAAGAAGCATTCATTTATGACAACGAACTTCTTTTTGACCAGAATGAGCAGGGCGAATTACAGGTAGTCTGGAAAGGGAATATCGACGATTTTTATACAGGATCAGACAACCCGCTGCCATTCAGGCTGAAATGTGAATTCACACCGGACGAAATCATTGTAGACGAAGACTGATCGTTTCCCGATACCATTTGTAATTTCTTTTCAGATATATTTTTGGAAAGAAATTTGCTGTTTTTGGGAAGGATGTATATTTTAAAGTCATATTTTAAGCTTATTTTAAGATACAAATTGATAATATTCCTTTATTTTTGTCGTTTAAAATCATTATAAATAAACTAATTGATGCTGTTAACGGAACTTACTCAGATTTTATTTGCACAGGTTGCTGCACCCAATGTGGTTGCTGAAAAACTTGAATTTTCATTTTGGGATATCCTGTTTCACGGGGGAGCTTTTGCTAAAATAGTAATGGCTACCGTTCTCACACTTGGAGTCTTCTCGGTTTATCTTTTCTTTGAACGATTTTTCTATATCAGGAGGATGACGACAAAAACAGATTCAAACTTCATGAACAATATTGAAGACTTCATCAGAGACGGGAAGATCGACGCAGCGGCAGATTACTGCAAAACACAGAATTCTCCTGAATCCAGAATTCTGGAAAAGGGAATTTCAAGACTGGGAAGACCGGTTTCTGATATCGTAAGTGCAATGGAATCACAGGCACAGATTGAGGTTGCTAATATGGAAAAAAACCTAAACCTTTTGGCAGTAGTACCAAGTATTGCACCGATGCTGGGACTTTTGGGAACCGTGATCGGAATGATCATCGCTTTCTTTGACCTGTCACATGCAGAAGGTGCGTTTTCCCCGAAAACATTATCTGAAGGTATTTATACGGCATTAGGGCAGACGGCTGTTGGTTTGGCAGTAGCAATTCCGGCCAACTTTTTCTACAATATTTTACTGACAAGAATTGATAAGTTTGTTTTGAGAACACAGAATGTTTCAGGAGAATTTTTAGATATTATCAATAAACCTTTATAATTGCTGACAGATGAAAATTCAGAGAAGAAATAAGGCACATCCGGAATTCAGTTTAGCGGCAATGACTGATGTTATTTTGCTGATGCTGATCTTTTTTATGATCACCTCTTCGGCAGCCAACCAAAGTGCTATTGATGTAAAACTTCCTCAGACAGGAAGTGTTGAAGACAACATTCCGAATCCGATGACGGTCAGTGTAAAACCTGACGGTTCTTATTACGTTGATGATAAACCGGTTGCGAGAGAGCTTGTAGAGCAGACTATTGTCAGTGATCTTCAAAGTAAATCTGCAAAATCATTTACCATCAGAGCAGACGAAAGCACGATGCATAAAGATGTGGTTTTCTTAATGGAAATCGCAGAGAAACATAAATTGAATATTGCCATTGCAACGGTAAAAGAATAATTGCGAAAACAATGTTCTACTGTCTGGTTACAGATAGTAAATACTTCTGCAGATGCATTGTAAAAGATATCTTTTTAGTTTCATCAAAAATAAGGTGAGTATTCCTGACAGAAAGCAGGCTCAATGCATCAGGGAAATAATTTTAACTGTAATTAGAGAGACCAACAAATCAAAATGAGAGGTTACACGATCAACAGAGAAGAAGAAAAAAGAGATAAACTGAAAAGTGCTGTACTTTCTGCACTTATTTGGTCTGCTATTCTGTTATTCGTCTTCATCTATAAAATGAAACCTTCAGAGCGTCCGAAAGAAACTGAAGTGGTAACGACCATGCTCGTCAATTTCGGAGATAACAGAAATGGAGCAGGAATAGAAGAACCGGCAAATCAGGAAGGCAGTTTAGCAGCGCAGGCTGAGGAGAATGCACCCGAAACGGTAGAAAATACAGTTGCAGAACCTAAAACAGTAATTACTCCGGAACCAAAACCGGAAGCAAAAAAAACAGAGGTAAAAGATAAAATCATTACCGGAAACAACTCTAAGGTTACAGTTCCGAAAAAGGAAGATTCGAAAAACGATAAAAAATCAGCTGCCAGTTCGACAACAAAGACGAAGGCTAAAAATTCTGCCACTACTGCCAACTCAAAAACAGGAAATGGTGATGGAAAAGGGACTGCGGCCATTGGTAATTTAATTAAAGGCCGTGGAACAAAAGCCGGAAGCCAGGGAACGGGCGACGGTATCGGTAATAATGGAGATCCTTTAGGAGGCGACGGAAATGGAGACAGTAAAGTAGGGATCGACAGAAGATTGGTCGGATATATCCCCGGAACAATGGGAAGAGGTGGAGCACAGCCCAGTCACAGCTGTAATGCAAGCGGTTCCATCACTATATCGTATACAGTGGATAAGGCAGGAAATGTTTCATCTGCCAGAAGGGCAGGAGGTGTTTCTGATCCCTGTGTAGTGTCAACCTCAGTCAGCTGGGTAAAGAAATATGTGAAGGCCGAGAGAGCCAGTGTATCATCTACAGGCAGTTACAGCATTACATTCTGAAAATACAAAAGCACTTTATTCAAGTGCTTTTTTTATTTGATAGATAATCGCAAAACCTTAACCGGTGTTTGCCCGGAAATTATTTCTTTGAGATTTCATTAATTCTGTTGATCACAGGAAGTGCAAAAATTCCGCTGGTTTGCAAATATAACTCGTAGAATGTTTTCCCTTTGTCAAGATAGTCATCGTTCTTTTCTCCTTTACCTGTGTAGTAGAAGAGGTTTCCGAGCATTTCGTAATAATCTTTGTGATCTCTTTCCTGCCTTTCGCTGACGATTGCGATGATTTCTTCCTTTGATTTTGATGAAAGTTCTTTAAAATCAATCTTAAAGATGTCTTTCATTAAAGAATCAAAATCAAGTTCCTTCTGCATCAGGCTCTCTTCAGGTTTGTCTAAAATCAGTTTCTCCAAAGCCTGGGTAAGCTGACGTATTAATCGTAGGGTAAATTCTTTATCTGTAATCATAAGTTTTGTATTTATATTTTATGGTGGCTTCGAGGGCCTCAGCCACCGGGTTTGTTGTTGAATGTCAGTTTGAAGATAGTGTTTTTGTAGTTTATTGATGGTGGCTTCGAGAGCCTCAGCCACCGGTTTTGTTGGGCCTCAGCTACCGGGCTGGTTAAGATGTTTTTTTAGTTCATTAATGCTTGCTAAAGGTTTTGTCGAACAGTCGCTGAGAGCTATCAAAGGTTGTTGACTGAAGCTCCCGAACGGTGGCTGAGGCTCTCGAAGCCTGGTGGCTTGATGCTACCGAACGGTGGCTGAAGTTTTCAAAGATGGTTATTTTATGTTTTGAGTATGGATAGCTGATGCTCTCGAACGTTGGCTGATGCTCCCGAACGGTGGCTGAGGCTCTCGAAGCCACGTTAAGCGAAAAACAGATACGCTAGTCCAATCGCAGTAATCACGCCCACAAGATCAGCCAATAACATAGCAATTACCGTATATCTTGTATTCTTGACAGCAACAGCCCCAAAATAAACAGCAATCACGTAAAACGTTGTATCTGAACTTCCCTGGAGAACTGCGGCCAATTTTCCCTGAAAGCTGTCTGCTCCGAAGGTTGCCATGGTATCAACCATCATTCCGCGGGCTCCTGAGCCGGATAGGGGCTTGATTAATGCAGTCGGAAGACCGTCCACAAACCGTGCGTCTAAGTTTGCAATATCAGCAACCCATTTCATTCCGTCAATGATGACGTCAAAGACTCCTGACGTTCTTAATAACGATATAGCGATAAGCATTCCGACCAGATAAGGAATAATCTTCACACAAGTCCAGAAGCCTTCTTTTGCGCCTTCAATAAATGCATCAAAGACATTGATTTTTTTATAGACTGCACCGAGAACGATTGCGAGGAAGATAAAAAGAATCAATCCGTTGCTTAAAACTTTGCTGAAGTCATCAAGCTCGTTCTTGCTCAGCTGAACCAAATAAACCACCAACAGTGCGATTAATGCCGAAATTCCTCCTACATACGCTAAAACCACAGGTTTTAATAAATTTATTTTCTGATACAGAGAAACAATGATCATTGCTGACAGAGTCGCTGCAAATGTTGCAATCATGCAAGGCAGAAAAATATCCGTTGGTGTCTTTGAACCCATCGAGGCTCTGATCGCAATGATCGAAACAGGAATAAGGGTCATTCCCCCGGCGTGAAGGCAGAGAAACATGATCTGTGAATTACTGGCCGTTTCCTTATCAGGATTCAGCGTCTGTAAACTTTCCATGGCCTTTAAGCCGAACGGTGTTGCAGCATTATCCAAACCTAAAAGGTTGGCACTGAAATTCATCAGCATATGGCCAAAAGCAGGATGGTTTTTAGGGATTTCAGGAAATAATTTTGAGAAAAACGGCTGTATCAGACGGCTGAGGAGATTAATTCCTCCTGCCTTTTCAGCAATGCTCATAAACCCCATAAAAAGAGTCATGATTCCAACCAGGCCAAGGCAGATTTTTACCGCTGTTTCAGAAGTTCCGATCACACCGTCCGCTTCCTGAACGCGATACACCTGTACATTCTGTTGTAAAGAATCGGTTTTGTAATGAATTCTGCTGTCTGCAAAATCAGGTTTTTTCATCAGGCTGTCTCTGACAACAGGCGGAAGCGTACCGATATTTTGAGTTGCAACCTTTACCGTATCACCACCTTTTCCTACCACCATATCATTAAAAATGGTTTTATAGTGGCTTGACGAAATGTATTTTATACTTGCAATGGCAATGGCGATGATAATGAAAGCCGACCAAATTCTGCTGAGAACCATTTGATTAAATTAATTGTTTAAACTTACTTAAAAATATTTTAAACTGCAAAAGCTCTGATTTAATATAGGAGATACTTTGGATTTAAAAATTAAAAATTTAAAGATTGAATGATTTAAAAATTTAAGGATTGAATGATTTAGAGATTTAAAGGTTGGAAATAGTAGGAAAGATGCTCAGAAAAAAATCTTCGACTTTTAAAACTAAAACTGAGTCATTTTTCATCCAGATAAACAAGTTCTCCTACGAAATCATCATCCAGGTTTTTCAAAACTTTTGCATTGGCTGTCTTCTTCTGTAATGCTTCAATAAAGAAATTTTTCTCAAAAAACTGACGGTGGATTCCCGGTAAAAGTTCCATGAAATAATCCATACCTACTTTGTTGTTGTGAAGATCCATCTTAGTTTCCAAAGGCTCATTGGGAAATAATTCTTCATGCAGATCAGTAATTTTTTTGCAGAAATCAAAAGCTTTTTCCGGAGAAGAAACTTTACTGCAGTACATCATGATCAGGCAGCACCAGAGTGAATGTCTGAAGGCATTTCCTTCACCGTTTTTAGATGCCGTTTTAGGATAAAGTCTTTGGGCTATTGAAAAAGCTTTTACAGTTGCATAAAAACTGAGTACTGAAAAAAGAGGATGGGGTAAAACAGCAGATAAGAGTGTAAGAATTTTCTTAAAACTCATGCTTCTTATGGTGTTGAAAATTACTTTAAAAGTCCTCATAATGTTGCTTTTGGCAATTTTTTAGCTTAGAATCAAGCTGTGTTTCTTTTAAAAGAGAATGTTTACTCAAACAAAAATCTCTCCCGGGTAGAGAGAGACTGTATGTTTTTTATTATAAAGGTTAAGCCTTTACAGTTAATAAATTAACGGTCTTGGAAACAACTTCTTTGATTTCGGTTCTTTTTACAATGAAATCAACAAATCCTTTTTCTTTAAGGAATTCAGAAGTCTGGAAGCCTTCCGGCAGGTCTCGGCCAATGGTTTCCCTGATTACTCTCGGTCCTGCAAATCCGATCAGTGCTTTAGGTTCAGCCATAATAATATCGGCTGTCATGGCAAATGATGCGGTAATTCCACCGAAAGTAGGATCACATAGGTAAGCGATATATAAAAGCCCTGCCTCTGACAGTTGAGCCAGTTTCGCCTGTACCTTTGCCAGCTGCATTAAAGAGTAGGTAGCTTCCTGCATTCTTGCTCCTCCTGACTGGCAGATGATCATGTACGGAAGTCTTTTCTCTATACAGTAATCAATAGCTCTTCTGATTTTTTCACCCATCACAGAACCTAATGATCCTCCGATGAAAGCAAAATCCATACATGAAACCACCATTTCGGTTCCGTTCACGTTTCCTGTTGCATTCCGGATCGAATCAGTAAGTTTTGTTTTTGCTTTTACTTCCTTTAAACGGTCTGTGTAAGACTTGGTATCTTTGAAGCTGAGGATATCAATACTTTCGACATTCGCATCAAGCTCAGTAAATTTTCCTTCGTCAAAAAGGATATCAAAAAACTCTGCACTTCCTATTCTTACATGAAATCCGTCTTCAGGAGAAACATAGTTGTTTTTCTTCAGTTCGTCGTGTTCCACTACTTTTCCTGACGGAGTCTGGTGCCAGAGCCCTTTCGGAACATCTTTTTTCTCATCCGTTGAAGTCGTGATATTTTGTGCTTTTCTTTTAAACCAGTCGAATGCCATATTTATATAATTGATATATGATAAATGATAAAAGATGAAGAAAGCGGTTTGTAATATTACTTATCATTCATCTTTTATCAGTTATAATTTATTTAAGCGTATTTACGTTGTTTAAATCTTCAAATGCTCTCACCAATCTTTTAGAGAAAGTTTCCTCACCTTTTCTTACCCATACTCTTGGGTCATAGAATTTTTTGTTCGGTTTTTCCTCTCCGTCCGGATTTCCGATCTGGGTTCTCAGATATTCTACATGATCTACCATATAATCTCTGATACCTTCTGTGTAAGCGAACTGAAGATCTGTATCAATGTTCATCTTAATCACTCCGTAATCAATTGCTTCTCTGATTTCTTCTAAAGTAGAACCTGAACCACCGTGGAATACAAAATTGATAGGCTTGTCAGCTGTTCCGAATTTCTCCTGAACAAATTTCTGTGAATTATCTAAGATTTTTGGAGTAAGAACTACATTTCCTGATTTGTACACTCCATGTACGTTTCCGAAAGCGGCTGCAATAGTGAAATTGTCAGAGATTGCCTTCAGCTTTTCGTAGGTGTAGGCTACATCTTCAGGTTGAGTATATAATTTAGAATTGTCAATATCAGAATTATCAACACCGTCTTCCTCTCCTCCTGTTACACCGATCTCAACTTCTAAAGTCATCTGCATTTTTGCCATTCTTTCGAAATATTCAGCAGAGATCTCAAGGTTTTCTTCCAGTGATTCTTCAGAAAGGTCAAGCATGTGAGAAGAATAAAGAGATTTTCCTGTCTGTCTGAAGAATTCTTCATTAGCCTCCATTAAACCGTCGATCCATGGCAATAATTTTTTTGCGGCATGATCTGTATGTAAAATTACCGTAGCTCCGTAAGCTTCAGCAAGGGTGTGGATATGTCTCGCTCCGGCAATACCACCTAAAATAGCTGATTTCTGAGCGTCATTGCTGAGTCCTTTTCCAGCGTTGAAAGATGCTCCGCCATTAGAAAACTGAATAATTACAGGCGAGTTTAATTTTGCTGCAGTTTCCATTACTGCGTTGACGTTACTAGAACCGATAACGTTCACTGCAGGCAATGCAAATTTGTTTTCTTTTGCATGTTGAAAAATATCTGTAACTAACTGACCTGTGGCAACTCCTGCCGGGAAAATTCTGCTCATGTTTTACTTTTTATAAAATATTAAGGTATTTTTGAAAATTCTTGTAAAGGTAATCAATTTTGAGAAATTACTAATTTCTTTTATCTCTCCCCCAAAGTAGCTTTTGACGGATGGTTTCATAGAAACTTAAATTATTGGGCTGTACCAGTAACAGTTGGAAAGCTGCTTTTTTAATTACGATTTCCTTATCGGTTTCAATATGGATCAGTCTTGAATCTAAAGAAAGGGAATATTGGGGAACCCTGCTTTCTACTTTAAACTTTATTTCCACTTTGTCGTTGACCACCAGTGGTCTCACATTAAGGTTGTGCGGTGCAATGGGGGTAATTACGAAGTTCTCATTATTCGGAGAGATGATGGGACCGCCACAACTCAGAGAGTAAGCCGTAGATCCGGTCGGTGTGGAGACAATTACGCCGTCTCCCCAGAAAACATTCAGAAATTCATTATTGATGTAAGAATCTACCGTCACCATTGAGGTTGTTTCCTTTCTGGAAATCGTCACATCATTTAAAGCATACGGGAAAAATTCATCAGATTTTGGAGAAACCACTTCGATCACAGACCGACGGCTGGTTTTTACATCACCTTTTAAAATAGAATCCAGTGCTTTGAAAGCTTCTTCTTTGGTAAAACTCGCCAAAAAGCCGAGTCTTCCTGTATTTACTCCTACAACCGGAATTTCAAGATCTTCTATGAAAGTTAATGAGTTGACGATCGTGCCGTCACCACCAAAAGTGAAGAACAGGTCAACTTCCTTATCAATCAGATCCTGTTTGGTGCCGAACGTTTCAAAAATTTTGGAAAACTGCAGTCCTTCAGCCATTTCATCAAATAAAACAGATTTTACCCCTCTGCTTTCCAGTTCTGAAATAAATTTGCTTAAATATAAAAAAGTATCAAGATCTTTTTTCTGAGAATATATGGCTGCCTTCATGTTATATTTCGATAAATTTTTGTAAAAAACCTAAACGGTCTTTGAAAAGATCTGTTTTGTCATCAGAATAATACTTTTCTACAATCCTGTAGTCATAACGGTCAAATGTAGCATCGATTGAAGCTAAATTTTCGTTGCTGACTTTAAGGGTAATGTGGATTACCTCATCGGACATGAAACTGATAAATCCACCGTAGAATTTGGAATTGTTGCTTTCAACGATGTTGGCAATTTCTGTCATGGAATATTTTCTTGCCGGAGTTTCTACAGTGAGAATAGCACCGGTTTCAGAAAACAGAGGATATTTTGAAAAGGTCTGAAAGACATCATCACAACAGATGTATCCCAGGTATTTTTCATTTTTATTGATCACGGGAATTACGTTGGCATTGAAGGTATAGAACAGTCTGATGCTGTCCATAATATTATGATCTTCCAATATTGCAAACCGCTCGATCTGATGTTCAAGATTTTTCAGCGTTCCTTCCTCTTCGTAAAGAAAATCTTTGGCGATAGCTCCGTAAAAGTGATGTGATTTTTTGATGAAAATATGGGTATATCCAAATGCTTCTAAGGTTTCTCTAGCTGATTCGATAGAGTCAGTCAGATGAAAACACGGAAAATCTTTTGAGATATAGTCCTTGATAAACATTGTGCTAATTTATAAAATTTTAAATGAAACCTTCCTCTAAAATAGAAGTTATTTTTTATAAAAATAAAAAAACGGATTCAAAAATTTGTTCGTAAACAAATTTGAAGTATCTTTGTCGCCTTTCATTTTTACTTTTTATTAGATTTATTTCAAACTGCACTGTCTCAGACAGACGCAGTTTTTTGTTTTATAGACCTTTACGGCCTTTTTTAACGATATTCTCTGCTTAGAATTCTTTAATTTCTTTGAGCGCCCGAAAAGTTTACTGCTTTTAATTTTACAGATTAAAAATTTATTGAATCCATCATAATCAAATTAAAACCTGAGATAAAAGCACTCCACTTAAAATGATCTCAGAAAAATAAATTAAAAATAACGGTTTATTTTAATCCTAAAGCTTTTGCAAACTCCCACATGACAATTCCTCCGCAGACACTGACATTTAAAGAATGTTTGGTTCCCAACTGTGGAATTTCAATAAAAGAATTGATGTCCTGTAAAACTTCGTCACTGATTCCTTCCACTTCGTTCCCTAAAATCACTGCGTATTTCTTTGTTTTGTCAATGCTGAAATTTGTAATCATTGTACTGTTGGTCGTCTGTTCGATTCCTACAACTTCAAAACCTGCATCTTTCAATTCCTTTACAGCATCGCTGATGTTCTGTTCATAATTCCAGTCTACACTTTCCGTTGCTCCCAATGCTGCTTTATGAATTTCGCGGTGCGGAGGCTGTGGTGTAATACCGCATAAAATAATTTTCTGAATCAAAAAGGCATCTGCCGTTCTGAAAGTAGCTCCGACATTATGCATGCTTCTTATATTATCCAAAACAACGACCAACGGGATTTTTTCCACTTTTTTAAAAGTCTCCACATCGATTCTGTTAAGCTCTTCCAGTTTTAATTTATTTACCAAAATAATTTGTTTACTTCTTATTATAATTTACGATTTCTTCATGACGGGCGGATTTAAAAACGGCCGTTAATTTCTACTTTTTAAGGCTCATGATCTGATGAACGTTTTTTTCAATATTCTGGGCGATTGTTTCCATCGGAATATCATTTTCATCATTATTAAAAGGATCTTCTATTTCTTCTGCAATCAATTCAAGACTCATCAGGACGTAAAATACAAAAACAGTCAGCGGAATCATAAAAAGTCCGAGATTGATAACATAAGCAATAGGCAGGGCCAGAACATATAAAATGATGAATTTTTTTATAAATGACGAATACGAATAAGGAATCGGTGTGTTCTTAATTCTTTCACAGCCGCCGCAAACGTCAAGGAAGCCTGTGATCTGGGTGTCCAGATACAGAATTTCCACATCAGAAATCTTCCCTTCTTTTTTTAACTGATACAGTTTGTGGGTCAGAAGATTGATCAGATCAGTCGGACCGTGGTGTTTAAGTGATTTTTCAATTTCAGAATAATCTTCATCCAAAGCGAGTCTGGTAGATTCCTTTGACAGATGTTTGGCTAAAAAGTGAGGGAAATATTTAAGGTATCTTGCAATCTGATCAGCTGATTTTCTGTCGTCTGCAAGAATTATATTGATTTTTACAGCGAAGTTTCTTGTGTCATTTACCAGCTTTCCCCAGAGTTTTCTGCCTTCCCACCATCTGTCATAAGCAGTATTGGTCCTGAATACCAGTAAAAGTGATAAAACAAAACCGAGTAGCGAATGAATCATCCCGACATTGCTGACCTTGGATTTTGTTGTCAGATGCAGATATTCAATTTCAAGATATTGGATTCCGTAAGAATAGACTGCTACCAGGAGCATTGTTGGGAAAAGTATTTTCAACGTATCACTTTTGTGTAGGCTGACCAATATTTTCAGGAAATTTTTGGTGTTGTAAACTCTCATGGTTTTTGTCTGTCATGCAAAGATAAAATATTCGGTTTATTCTTTTTCGCAGAAATTTTTAAAATGTGTAATCTGACTGTGCGTCCCGCAGATGAAGAATGGGTTTTTGTTAAATGCTTATTGTTAACTTATAAGTAGCGTAGACAAGATGGATGACTGTGATGGTATTTCTGGTTAAACGAAATATCCCCTGTATTCAAATTAGAATTGACGGTAAAAAGACTTTGTATTTCATTAAGATTAAGAAAACATAAAATTGTACAGTAAAATTTAATGTTTTAACGATCTGTGTTCATCTGCTAAATCTACGGAACTGTAACATGAATTTTAATCCTTCTGTTTTATTTCTTACTTTTACATTCCAATTTTAAGAAAGATTTTAATGGCAAAGGCGACGAAGAAAGAGACCCCGTTAATGACGCAGTACAATACCATCAAGGCAAAGTATCCTGATGCACTTTTGCTCTTCAGGGTGGGCGATTTCTACGAAACTTTTGGACAGGATGCTGTAAGGACTTCCCAGATTTTAGGAATCGTCCTGACCAAAAGGGCTAACGGAGAGGGACATATCGAATTGGCGGGATTTCCTCATCATTCGGTAGATTCTTATATGCCAAAATTGGTGCGGGCCGGAATTCGCGTTGCCATCTGCGACCAGCTTGAAGACCCGAAAACGGTAAAAGGAATCGTAAAACGGGGAGTGACAGAATTGATCACACCGGGAGTTACTTTCAATGACCAGGTTTTAACTTCAAAAAAGAATAACTTCCTGCTTTCGCTTCACAAAGAAAAAGAAAAATACGGAATTGCCCTGGTTGATGTTTCCACAGGAGAATTTCTGGTAAGTGAAGGGAATTTAGATAAAATCCTGCACATAATCAATACCTTTGACCCGAGTGAAATCATTTACCAGAGAAGCGTGCAGATTCCGGATCAGCTGAAAAACAGAAATGTATTTAAACTGGAAGACTGGGCATACCAGTACAATTTTGCTTACGAAAAGCTGACCGGTCAGTTTAAGACCAATTCATTAAAAGGTTTTGGAGTTGAAGGCCTGCCAATGGCTATCACTGCTGCAGGAGCAATATTTGCGTACCTGGTTGAAGATACCCATCACAAACTATTGGCGCACATCACCAAAATTCAGATCATTCCGCAGGAAGATTATCTGATGATGGATCACTTCACACTCAGAAATCTTGAAATCGTTTATCCAAGCAATCCGAAAGGGAAATCACTGCTGGACATTATTGATAAGACCTCTACTCCTATGGGAGGAAGATTGTTAAGGAGAAGAATTATCCTTCCTTTAAAATCTGTTGAAGAAATCGGAAGAAGGCTTTCGTTAATTGATTTTCTTAACGAAAATGATCAGCTGAAATATGAAATTTCCCAGCTGCTGAGAGCGATTTCAGATCTTGACAGGTTAATGGGAAAGCTGGCAGCAGAAAAAATTTCACCAAAAGAACTGGGGTATCTTCGTCAGAGTCTGATTAACATTCATAAAATTAAAGAATTGCTGCATCCCTTTGCAGATGTCCTGGCATGGCTGGAACCCTTGAATTCTTTGGAGGAACTGATCAAACTTCTGGAAGATCATTTAAATGAAGAACTTCCGGTAAATCTTGCCAAAGGAAATGTGATCAGGCAGAATATATCTGAAGAGCTTGATCATTTGAGAGGGTTGCAAAATAAAGGAAGAGGATTTCTTGATGAGATGTGCCAGCGTGAAGTAGAGCGGACAGGGATTACCAGTCTTAAAATTGATTTTAATAATGTCTTCGGATACTTTATAGAAGTAAGAAATACTCATAAAGATAAAGTTCCGGCTGATTGGATCAGGAAGCAGACACTCGTGAATGCGGAAAGGTATATCACCGAAGAACTGAAAGAATATGAAAGTCAGATCCTGGGTGCTGAAGAAAAAATCAGTGTCCTTGAAAATCAGCTGTACCGTAAAGTCTGTTCCGATACGATGATCTATATGGACAGGATTCAGGAAAATTCCAATATCATTGCACAGCTTGATGTTGCGGTTGGCCTGTCTGAACTGGCTGTATCTGAAAGTTACACAAAGCCTGTTCTGAATGAAGGTTTTTTAATTGACTTAAAAGAGGCCCGGCATCCGATTATTGAAAATGCACTTCCGTTAGGAGAAAAATACATTCCGAATGATATCTTTTTAGATAAAGATTCTCAACAGATCATTATGGTTACCGGCCCCAACATGGCAGGTAAATCAGCCATTCTGCGTCAGACAGCTATTGTCTGCCTGATGGCGCAGATCGGCAGTTTTGTTCCTGCAAAGTATGCTGAAATCGGAGTTTTAGATAAGATTTTCACAAGAGTCGGAGCTTCCGATAATATTTCTGCCGGAGAATCTACTTTTATGGTAGAGATGAACGAGGCTGCCTATATTTTAAATAACATTTCAGACCGGAGTCTGATTCTGTTGGATGAAATCGGCCGTGGGACTTCCACTTACGATGGTGTTTCCATAGCTTGGGCTATTGCTGAATATCTTCATCAGCATCCGACACAGGCAAAAACTTTATTTGCAACACATTATCATGAGCTCAATGAAATGACCGTAAATTTTGACAGGGTGAAAAACTTCCATGTTTCTATCCAGGAGAATAAAGGCAATATCATTTTCCTGCGGAAATTGATTCCGGGAGGAAGTGAACACAGTTTTGGTATTCATGTTGCAAAATTGGCAGGAATGCCTTCAAAAGTTGTCAACAGAGCCAATGAGATCTTAAAAACGCTTGAAGCCAGCCGCTCTCAGGGCGATTCTTCCGAAAGCATCAAAAGGGTTACGGAAGAAAATATGCAGCTCTCTTTCTTTCAGCTGGACGATCCTGTTTTAGAAAATATCAGAGAAGAACTGACGAAAATCGATATCAATACATTGACACCGATTGAGGCTCTGATGAAGCTGAATTCGATTAAGAAGATGATTGGAAAATAAAATTTAAGCGTTTTTACTTAATACTTCCTTGCAGCTAAAGGAAATGTATACAGATAACGCACAGGCTTACCATCCTTCATTGCAGGCTTCCAGCGGGTATAAATCCTTTTAATCCCCAGTTCCGCAGCTTCTACATGTTTCTTATCGCTTCCTATTGCGGCAACATTCCGTACATAGCCGTCTCTTTCAACAACAAAATAAATGCGGGTATCAAGCTTCTGGTTCTGTTTCAGATTGACCGTAGGCATCCCTTCAAAATACTTCTGTTTGAAAACACTGAATCCGCCGGGAAATTCCGGAGCAGTATCTGCTGTAGTAACAACATCTTTTAAATTAATTTTTTTCTTGACCAATTCGCTGTAATTGGGAATTTCAGAGATATTGTTTTCGATAGTATTTTTATTGGGTGCTTCCTGTGCAGAAAGGGACGTGGAAAAAAATAATCCGATTAAAAAAACAGCTGTTCTCATTAGATTTAAATTTAGATCATTCAGATTGTTACAAATATTATTAAAAAAAATTAACTGTAAAGTCCAACAAACATGATACCAATTCAACTGGTGAGCGTATTGCTAAATTAATTAACTTCAGTTCGGGATAAGGCTCTATAAAACGCAAAGCTAAACAAAAATAGTAATTAGGTGATTTTTTAAGATTTAGGATAGACAAAGGCGTGAAACTTATCAAAGTAATACAAAATTCTTGTATTGCTTTGATAAACGAAGTGGCATTGTTTAACTTAAAAGCGTTTTAAAAAGTAGAATTTCTTTGTTTTTCTTTGCGATAAAATAGCATTGTTTTGAAAATCAATTATTAAAGATTGTTTATCCCGAGCTCAGGTTAGTTAACAATAATCATTACCTCTACAAATTCTGGTTTTTATTTAAAGCCTTGCGGTGGATCGGGTAGCAGAAGCCATTTAGCTGAAAGGAGAAACAGCGTCAAAACAGAAATTGCCAAAAATCCGAAAAGTATTCGTAAAAAATGGGTTTTCAGTTCGCCGTCAGCCTGATTTATTTTTAATTTTGTCATGGTGATAAAACCGACATAATACATAAATGCCAATACAGCAGGAAGAAGAATAATCAGCATAATAATTAGTTTAATTGAAAAAGGTAAAATACAAGATGATAAAATTTAAGTTTAGCCTGAAATATCTTTTTTTAACCCTGCTGATTTTTCTGGTTGAGGTTTTAATTGCCACGGTTTTGAAAGACCAGTTCTTTATCAGGGCTTATCTGGGAGACGTAATCGTGGTTATGCTTCTATATACATTGGTTAAGAGCTTTTTTTTCATCATCAACAACACAAAACTGATTTCCGGAATTTTTATATTTTCCTGTCTGATTGAGTTTGCCCAATTTTTTAAAATTGCAGATAAATTAGGATTTCCTGAAGGAAGCCTGATGTATATCATAGTCGGAAATTCTTTCTCGTGGATTGATATTGTATGTTACGGAGCAGGATGTTTGCTTTTATATCTTTTTGTTCAGATCAATGCTCATCAAAAAGAATCTGCGAAATCAACTAATCTTTAACAAAACTACCTTCCAAAAGAGTCATATTTATCTTCAGCATATTTGATAAAACGGTTCAGCAAAGCCACGTTTTCTTTCTCTATCGGTGAAAGTTCGCTGTCTACATTACCGGAGACAGGGATATACCAGTCTGTCTGTTCAAAGAAGTTCCTGTAGGTCTGTTTTTTGAAGGCATATCCGTGTCTTGCAAAAACAGAATTTTTGATGATCTCCATATCCAGTTTCCTCAGGTTTTTTAATTCTTTCTCTGTCAGTTTCTGTTTTGAAGCATTAATTTTAAAGACTGCATCGGAAGCTATCCTGTTTTTTGAAGCAGTAAACGTTTCTGTTTTACCTGTTTCTTCGTCAGTATATTTTTCTTTAAAATTCCGTGGGTTTTCCCAGTCAATCAGGTCAGAATTTTCATCGAGCATAAAATTAGGATTGTAAACGAATTCTTTTTTGATCAGTTTCAGATTTTTAGAAGAAATTTTAACTGCTGACTTTTTGAAGGCAGTCCATTTTCCGGTAATGCTGTCGCTTTTTAATCTGACTTCAAATCTTCCGTCAGTACTGTCATTTCCGGGCTCATCCAGAATGAACGATTGAGAGCTTTCATTAAAAATACCTCTGAAAGGTCTTTGAGTTCCGTTAACAATACTTTGTCCGTAAACACTGTCTTTTGTTATCTTATTTATTTTAAGAGACAGTCTTTTATAGTCGGTTCCGTCATAATATTCTCCCGTTTCATTATCGTAAACTTCACCTTTTCCGGAAAATTCTCCCGTATAAATTCCGTAATATTCTTTATAAATCTCAGGAACAGCCACAGAATCCTTTTTGGTGATCAGTGAATCCTTTGATTTTTCGGTAACCGTTCCGTCTTTTTTACAGCTTACAAAAGAAACAGCTATGAGGGATGCAAAAGTAAAATTTAAAATTTTCATAGGTTATTAAAGGTGTTTTTTTGTGATTAGATATTCGATTAAAATGATATTCGGAATCCAACCCATCCATGCGATGATCTGATAAACATCCATTGGGTTTGGGTGGAATAAATATACGATAATTACTTTCCACATTCTCAAAGTGATGGCAGAAATTGTAAGGGCAAAACTTCGCCACATCCACTGTTGATGCTCTTTGAATTTCTTTTGTCGTGCTGACTGATATGCCTTAAAAGTTGAAAACCACCACAAACAGCCCAAAATCACAAACGAAATTTTAGAAAGGATACTTCCGTTTGCAAAAACACCCATGTAAATTCCAGAAGGCGCTGCGAGAAAAAGGATAAGGAAAATATAAATTTTCCCTATGTTTTTATGAAAATTTTTCAGTCCGAAATCTTTTCTCAACAGGGCTGAAAATCCTGTTAATAAAACAAAAATGCTGGTGTAGACGTGGGTGTAGAAAAACCAGAGGTATTCTGGTCTGTCTGTAACTTCCGTCTGTTTTATCATCAGAAAGCTGGCATTGGTATCAAAAGGGATATATTCCAATGTGATTTTCAGCATCAGCCAAAAAAAATAGCCGAACCCGATGATTAAAAGGATTTTGAGCAGAGTCGGAATATTTTTTTTTGCCGAAAGCATTTTATTAATAATATTTAATTCATCAATATGGGTAATCTGAATCTATATTTGACTGGTTTGCCATTGATTTCTGCGGGGTTCCATTTAATTTTTGAAAACGAATCTTTAGTTTAAGCTGTTCAAATCCTGCGCAATCAGCCAGGCTTCACTCCAGCAAGCCTGAAAGTTAAATCCACCCGTCACGGCATCAATGTTTAAAACTTCCCCGGCAACATAAAAATTAGGTAAAATCTTTGAAGACATGTTTTTAAAATTGATTTCCTTCAGGTCAACACCTCCTGCTGTGACAAATTCATCTTTAAAAGTTGATTTTCCAGTGACCTGAAATTTCTTTTGACATAAGTTTTCTGTAATCAGCTTTATTTCCTTTCCTGAAATGTTCGCGATCTGTTTATTCAGATCTACCTTTGAAACTTCCAGAATTCTTTGCCAGAAACGATTCGTCACATCAAATATTTTCGACTGCCCCACCGTTTTTTTAGGATTGGATATTTTGAAATTCTGAAATAATTCCTCTGCATCGTCAATATCTTTCGATATAAAATTGACCTGAACCTCGAAATTGTATTTTACTTTAGCCAGATTAATTGCTTCCCAGGCTGAAATTTTCAAAATTGCAGGTCCCGACAGTCCCCAATGTGTAATGAGCAGGGGGCCGTTTTCTTCGGTTTTCAATGTAGGAATAGAACTTTCAGCCATTTCAAAACTGGTTCCGGCCAGATCTTTCAGCAAATCATCTTTAATATTAAAAGTGAAAAGAGAAGGAACCAATTCAATAATTTTATGTCCTAAATTTTCAATCATCTTTAAAGATTTTGGTGAACTTCCGGTCGTGTAGACCACATAATCTGCCGGAAAATCTCCTGTACTTGTTGAAACTAAATATTGATCACCGTTCTTAATGATTTCTTTTACGGAGCATTTGGTTTTTATTTCAACGTTCTTTTGCTGAATTTCATTCAGGAAAGCCTGAATAATTGTCTGTGAAGAATTGCTTTCCGGAAAAACCCTGTTATCATTTTCAATCTTTAACGAAATGTTTCGTTTTTCGAACCAGTCCATGGTGTCGCCTGATTGGAATTTAGTAAAAACACTGAGTAATTCCTTGTTTCCACGGGGATAAAACTGCACTAATTCTTTAGGATCGAAACATCCATGGGTGACATTACATCTTCCGCCACCTGAAACTTTTACTTTCTGAAGAACATCAGAATTCTGCTCCAGAATAGTAATCCTGTATTTTTTTTCGTCCAGATTTGCTGCACAGAAAAATCCTGCTGCGCCACCTCCGATAATGATAATTTGCTTCATAACTGTTAATCTTATGCTGAAGATTATTTTTCCAAAAGTACAATTTTTATAAACCATCTTATTTGAGTAATTTTGAGGATTGTAATTTTTGAATTTTAACCTGAAGATTATAACTGCTGAACCTGAAAAATTATGAACCCCTCGATATGTGATTTTAAATAATACATCTGCAAAAACGGATATTTTCTCTGATGCAGACTTATTTTTTTACATCTGAAATTTATTCGGACGTCTGATGGGCTTGTAATTATTAATGGCTTTTGCAGTGCAATTTTAAAACGATTTATAAAAATGATATTCTACCATAAATTTGAAGTACGCTGGAGTGATCTGGATGCCAATAAACATCTTGCCAATTCGTCTTATGTACAATACTGTGCACAGACAAGGATGGCTTTTATGAAAAAAGAAAAAATGGGGGTAACCCAGATGAGCCGTTGGGGAATCGGACCGGTAATCATGCATGAAAGATTTTCTTTCTTCAAAGAAATATTTGCGGATCAGACGGTGATTGTAAGTCTTGAGATTGACGGATGTGCGGAAGATTCTTCTATCTACCGTTTTGTACATAAATTTTATCTTCCGGACGGAGCACACTGTGCTACTTCTGAGGCAACAGGGGTGTGGATCGATACCATGCTGAGAAAAATGACAACACCGCCTGATGACGTAATCGAAGCAATGAATAAATATAAGACACCGGAGACTGTATTGATGACAAGGGATGATTTCAAAAAACTTCCTTTCCGTCCTGACAATGTAGACCCGGCAATTTTTACTAAATAAATGATAATCGATAAATGTTGATTGATTTTTTGTCATCATTTATCAATTATCAACCATCAATTATATAAGAATTTATGTTTGAAGATAAAGAACCTGAATTAACACCTATTTCGAAATTGGGTGAATTTGGACTCATAAAGCATTTAACGGAATTTTTTCCTTTATCCAATGAATCTTCGGAGCTTGGAGTAGGAGATGATGCAGCCGTTATCAATCCCGGAAACAAAAAAGTCATTCTGACTACGGATGTTTTGGCAGAGGGTGTACATTTCAATTTAGGATACGTTCCGCTGAAACATTTAGGCTATAAAGCGGTTGTCGTTAACCTGAGTGATATTGCAGCGATGAATGCGACGCCTACACAGATTTTGGTTTCCCTTGCGGTATCCAACCGTTTTCCGGTAGAAGCTCTGGAAGAATTGTATGCAGGTATTCAGGCAGCCTGTGGAAGATATAAAGTGGATCTGATTGGTGGTGATACAACGAGTTCTAACGCAGGACTGGTAATGAGTATTACAGCAGTAGGAATTGAAGATGAAGAAAATATCGTTAAAAGAAGCGGTGCACAGCCTAATGACCTGCTTGTTGTAAGCGGAGATCTGGGAGGGGCTTACATGGGGCTTCAGATTTTGGAAAGAGAACATTCTGTTTTCCTTGCTGATCCCAATATGCAGCCTGAAATGGAAGGATTTGATTATATCCTGGAGAGACAGCTGAAACCTGAGGCAAGGACTGATGTGAAAGGAATTTTAGCAGAGTTGGATATCAGACCAAGTTCAATGATTGATATTTCAGATGGTCTTGCTTCTGAGATACTGCATCTTTCAGACCAGTCCAAAGTAGGTTTCAGGCTGTATGAGGAGAAAATCCCGATGGACAACCTTACGATTACAACAGCCGATGATCTGAATCTTAACCCTGTAATGACAGCGTTGAGTGGTGGTGAAGATTACGAATTGCTCTTCACTATTTCTCCGAATGATTTTGACAAAATGAAAAACCATCCGGATTTCACCATCATCGGTCATGCCGTTGATCATGAAGAAGGTAATTTTATGGTGGCAAGAGGTTCTAACCAGTTGGTTGCTTTGACCGCCCAAGGTTGGGATGCTTTTTTAAGCAATCAACAAAATGATTAAAATTTAATTTTAAATATTGTGAAGCCATTGCATTTTTGTAATGGTTTTTTTTATCAAATAATTTTGATTGATTTTGTTTTTATATTTCACATCTTAATACATAAAAAGATTATGCGTATCATGAATAGGAATAAATAATCCGGGAAGAATAAGACCAAAATAAATGTAAGATATTAAAAAAGCCAGCGTAAAGCTGGCTTCTGTTTTTAGTCAATAGTATGTCTAAGCATTTCTTTTATAAAATACTTAAAGAAGATTTTATTCCTTGACAATATTCACAATTACTTCAAGTGCCTTCTCCATACTTTCGAGCGCGACATATTCATACGGTCCGTGGAAATTCATTCCTCCTGCAAAAATATTCGGACACGGAAGTCCCATATAGGATAGCTGAGCACCATCTGTTCCTCCACGGATTGCTTTGATTTTCGGTTCAATAGACGCTTCTTTCATAGCTTTAGCAGCAAGGTCAATGATATGCATTTTTCCTTCAAACTGCTGTTTCATGTTACGGTACTGTTCCTTGATTTCAACCTCTGCTGTTCCTTCCCCATATTTCCGGTTGAATTCTGCAACTTTCTCTTCCATGATTTTTTTTCTGGCTTCAAACTTTTCCTCATCATGGTCACGGATGATATATTGTAGTTTTGCCTCAGAAATATCTGCTGTAATATCCATTAAATGATAAAATCCGTCAAAGCCTTTAGTTGTTGCCGGAGTTTCATTTGCGGGAAGCATTTGTATAAATTCTGCTGCCAGAAGACCCGCATTGATCATTTTACCGAAAGCATATCCCGGGTGAACACTCAGTCCATGGATTTTTACAACTGCTCCTGCAGCATTAAAGTTTTCATATTCCAGTTCTCCCACTTCGCTGCCATCCATCGTGTAGGCAAACTCTGCTCCGAATTTAGCCACATCAAATTTGTGGGCTCCCCGTCCTATTTCCTCATCCGGAGTGAAACCAATGGCGACTCTTCCATGCTTGATTTCAGGGTGTGCAATCAGATACTCCGCAGCAGTGACAATTTCTGCACAGCCAGCTTTGTCATCTGCTCCCAGAAGGGTGTTTCCGTCTGTTGTAATCAAGGTCTGACCAATGTAATTTTTTAAACTTTCAAATTTTGAAGGGGATAATGTAAATTCTGTTTCTTTATTTAAAACTAAATCTTCACCCTGATAATTTTTCCAGATCTGAGGTCTTACATTCTCACCGTTAAAATCAGGAGAAGTATCGTAATGGGAAATAAATCCGATGGTCGGCTTGCTGTCATTCTCCAGATTAGAAGGTACATAGGCCATAATGTATCCGTGTTCATCAATAGACACATTTTCCAGGCCGATCGTTTTCAGTTCTTCTACGATATAATTGGCGATATCCCACTGGCGTTCTGTAGAAGGAGTAGCCTCACTTTCTGCATCACTTGTAGAATATATCTTTACGTAGCTGAGAAAACGGTTCAGTAATTTTTCTCTCCACATTTCGTTGAATTCAATTGTACTCATGAATGATAAAATTTATGACAAATATACAATGTAAATTTTTCAAATTCAGAATTTGGGAGATGTTTGTCACCCTTTTTCAACCATAAATCATGATTATGTGGTAATCGGAAAATGCAATTTCGCCAATCGGATAATTTATCCTAAATTGCATGAATTATGATGTCCAAACGTTGCAAATATGCTTTAAAGGCAATGGTCAGATTGGCAAGAAACTACAATCAGGGATTTTTGTCAACAGCTGTAATTGCACATGATGAAAATATTTCCAAAAAATTTTTAGAACAGATTCTCCTCGAACTCAAAAGAGCCAAGCTGGTCAACAGTAAGCAAGGGAGTGCCGGCGGCTACTATCTTCTGTTGTCTCCCGATGAAGTGTCACTGGCAGATATTTACCGCATTTTTGATGGCCCTATAGCTTTAACTCCCTGTATTTCACTGAATTTTTACGAATCCTGCGACGACTGCGTTGATGAGGCAACGTGCTATCTCAGAAATGAATTGATGGTGGTAAGAGAGAAAACGAGAAAAAGCATGATGGAGGCAACCCTAACTTCCTTTATTAAAAAAAGATAAAATTTTTTATTTTTATATCCTACTAATTTGGTAGGATAAATAGGATTTATATATATTTGCAGGAATAATTTCAATTAAAAATGGAAAATATCCTGAAAAAAGAATTCGATATATTAACAGAAAAGGCCTCCCCAGGTACTTATGATGATGGTTTTCTTAAAATTCTTGCCGACAGGTTTTCAGGTGAAGTTATCTTTTCAACAAGCTTCAGTTATGAAGATCAGGTAGTCACTCACCTTATAAAAAACCTGAATATTGATATTTTTACACTTGATACAGGAAGACTTTTTGAACAGACCTATGAGACCTGGACGTCATCCAGAGCATTCTTTAAAAAAACAATAAAAGCCTATTATCCGGATCCGGAATCACTGCAGCAATTTGTTTCAGAAAACGGGCCTGACTCCTTTTATCAGTCTGTGGAACAGAGAAAAGCCTGCTGTAATATCAGGAAAGTGATTCCTTTAAAAAAAGCACTTCAGGGATACAAGGTCTGGATCACGGGTTTAAGATCCGAACATTCAGCAGGAAGAAAAGAGATGCCTCAGCTGGAATGGGATCCCGATCACCAGGTCATAAAATTTCATCCGATCCTTCACTGGACCACAGAGCAGGTGACAGACTATGTCAAAACAAATCATCTTCCCTATAATCACCTTCATAAAAAAGGATTTGTGAGCATCGGCTGTGAGCCCTGTACCAGAGCGATTAAAGAAGGAGAAGATTTCAGAGCCGGCCGGTGGTGGTGGGAAGATGCCGATAAAAAAGAATGCGGTTTACACGTTCATCAATAAAATAAAATATGTCATTATATCATTTAAATTATTTAGATCAGCTGGAAGCGGAATCGATCTATATCTTAAGAGAGGTCGCAGGGCAGTTTGAGCGTCCGGCTCTGCTTTTCAGTGGAGGAAAAGACAGTATTGTACTTGCCCGCCTTGCGGCGAAAGCTTTTCCTTACGGGAAGATTCCATTCAAATTTGTTCATGTGGATACGGGTCATAATTTTCCTGAAGTTTTAGAGTTCAGGGATCATCTGACCAAAGAGCTGGATGTTGATCTGGTAGTACGAAAGGTAGAAGATACAATTAACAGCAGAAAACTGACAGAACCTAAAGGTAAATTTCCTAGCAGAAACTGGCTGCAGACCTTTACTCTTCTTGATACGATTGAAGAATTCGAATTTGATGCGTGCATTGGAGGGGCAAGGAGAGATGAAGAAAAAGCCCGCGCTAAAGAAAGAATTTTTTCGGTGAGAGATGAATTCGGACAGTGGGACCCTAAACTTCAGCGTCCTGAGTTGTGGAATATCTTCAACGGCAGAATTCATAAAGGCGAAAATGTCAGGGTTTTCCCGATCAGCAACTGGACAGAGCTGGATATATGGAATTATATCCGGAGAGAAAATATACAGTTGCCCTCTATTTACTTTTCTCACGAAAGGGAAGTAGTAGACCTTAACGGACAGTGGATTGCCAATTCTGAGCATGCTGTTCTGGAGAAAGAAGATACCGTGACCATCAAAAGAATACGTTATCGTACGGTAGGGGATATGACCTGCACAGCAGCCGTAGAATCTCAGGCAGCAACCCTGGATCAGGTGATTGAAGAAATTACAGCCACAAGAATATCAGAAAGAGGAGAAACCAGAATTGATGACCGGGTTACCGAAGCGGCTATGGAAGACCGAAAAAAAGGAGGCTACTTTTGAATGAGCAATCAGTAATGGGTAATGAGTAATGATGCAGTGTGTAAAACATCACTAGTACATAAATTAATTATTACCTGTCATTTATCAATTATCATTTATCATTTATCATTTATTGCCCATTACCTATTACCCATTACCCATAAAAAAAAGACGTGGATTTATTAAGATTTATAACAGCAGGAAGTGTAGATGACGGGAAAAGCACCCTCATCGGAAGACTGCTGTACGACAGCAAAAGTATTTTACAGGATCAGCTGGAAGTACTTGAAAAACATTCTAAAAACAAAAATGAAGATGGAGTAGATCTTGCTCTTCTGACGGATGGACTCCGTGCAGAAAGAGAGCAGGGAATCACCATTGATGTTGCTTACCGGTACTTTTCGACATCAAAAAGAAAATTTATTATTGCAGATGCTCCGGGACATCTACAATATACCCGTAATATGATTACCGGGGCTTCCAATTCTGATCTGATGGTCATCCTGATCGATGCCCGCAAAGGAGTTATAGAACAGACCAGAAGGCATTCTATTATCGCTTCGCTTCTTAAACTTAAAAAAGTTGCCGTTGCCATTAATAAAATGGACATGGTCAGCTATTCACAGGATGTTTTTGAAAAGATAAAAGCAGACTATGCGCAGATTGCAGAGGATTTGGGGCTTACTGATGTTACCTATTTTCCGATTTCTGCACTGAAGGGATACAACATTGTTTCCGTTTCTTCAGCCACAGGATGGTATCAGGGAAGTTCCCTTTTGGAATATCTTGAAAAAGCGGAGATTAATGAGCAGCACAACAAAGGCAGCCGCTTTCAGGTGCAGTATGTGATCCGTCCACAGACTGAAGCGCTTCATGATTATCGCGGTTATGCAGGACAGATTATCAGCGGACGTCTTCAGAAAAGCGATAAAATAGCTATACTTCCTGCCGGTATAATTACTGAAATTGCATCACTTGAAGTGAATGGAATTGAGGTACATGAAGCACTTGAAGGTCAGCCGGTCTTAATCCGGATTACCGATGATCTTGACATCAGCAGGGGAGATCTCTTCGCCCTGGCAGATGAACTCCCCAAAGTTGAAAAAGAAGTGGAGGTATTGCTCTGCTGGCTGGACCAAAAGTCTCTGCAGCCGGGTAATAAGTATCTTTTACAGCATCACAGCAGACAGCTGAAAGCAGTTGTAAAGCATGTGGAATACAAGATCAATGTGAACAGTCTTGAAAGAGAAAGTTCTGAAGGAGGCGTAAAGCTGAACGAGATTGCAAAAGTGATGATACGGACTGCCCAACCTCTGGTATTTGATTATTTTATAAACAATAAAAAAACAGGATCAGCGATTTTGGTAGATGAAACCTCTAATGCCACCGTTGCAGCCTGTATAATTCAGTAAACAATGAAAGTGTCAGATCAGTTTATCAGGAAAATCCTTGAAAAAAAGCAAAGCGGTTCCCGAAGATTCTTTGATAAAAATAAGATGGAGGGGTTTGTCATTCAGCTGTATGATCTTCTGTTCCTTTCACAGGATTTTGATGCTGATAATCAGATTCATATTGAATTTGAAGTACTGCGGGATGTTCTTTATGATCTGATCAGAAATACTTCTGAAGATGAGGTTTTCGCTGAAAAGCAGACCGATGATTTCTTTTCCGTACTTCCTGAGATCTACAATACACTGATCCTGGATGCTGAATCTGTTTTAGAATTTGATCCTGCAACGGAGTCTTTTGACGAAATCTTACTGTCCTATCCCGGCTTTTTTGCGACCTATGTATACAGGATCTCTCATCAGCTCTGGATTCAGGACGTGAAAATTCTGCCGCGGGTGATCTCAGAATATGCACACAGCAGAACCGGAATCGATATCCATCCAGGCGCTGTGATCGGGGAATATTTTTTTATTGATCATGGGACAGGCGTTGTCATCGGTGAAACTGCTGTCATCGGAAATCATGTAAAACTCTATCAGGGCGTGACGCTGGGAGCTCTATATGTTTCAAAAGATAAGGCCAATGAGAAGAGGCATCCCAATATTGAAGATCATGTTATTATCTATTCCGGAGCGACTATTTTGGGAGGAAATACGACCATAGGAAGAGACAGTATTATAGGAGGAAATGTCTGGATCACACAGAATGTCCCTTCCGGTTCTCTGGTCTATCATAAAAGTGAGATAAAAATAAAAGATAGCGGGACTCTTCCCGAATCTTTAACATTTGTGATATAAAAAAAAACAAAATTAATTGAATAGGTATGAAGTTCCAAAACACATTAGAAACCATCGGAAATACCCCGGTCGTAAAAATTAACAAGCTTTTTGATACAGAACATGAAGTATGGATCAAACTGGAGAAGTCTAATCCCGGCGGAAGCATTAAAGACAGGATTGCTTTATCCATGATTGAAGATGCTGAAAACAGAGGATTAATTAACAGAGACAGTACTATTATAGAGCCTACAAGTGGGAATACAGGTATCGGGCTTGCGCTTGTAGCCGCGGTAAAAAATTATAAGCTGATTCTCGTGATGCCGGAAAGTATGAGTTTGGAACGCCGGAAAATTATGGAATCTTATGGAGCAGAGTTTGTCCTGACTCCACGGGAAAAGGGTATGAAAGGCGCTATTGAAAAAGCAGAGGAACTGGCAAAGGAAACTCCGGATTCATGGATCCCCAGACAGTTTGACAATCCTGCCAACGTCAAGGTGCATGCGGAAACCACAGCTCAGGAGATTCTCAAAGACTTTCCGGATGGGTTGGATTATCTGATCACAGGTGTAGGAACCGGAGGGCATATTACAGGAATAGCAAAGGTGCTGAAACAGAAATTTCCCGGTATAAAAGTCATTGCAGTAGAGCCTGAGTTATCTCCGGTGCTGAGTGGCGGATCTCCCGCTCCGCATCCTCTTCAGGGACTGGGAGCAGGATTTATTCCTTCAATCCTGGATACAGCAATCCTGGACGAAATTGTTAAGATCAGTAAGGATGAAGCTTTTGAGTTTACAAAGGAAGCTGCCAAAAAAGAGGGACTGTTTGTAGGAATTTCTACGGGAGCTTCTCTGGCTGCAGTTGCGAAAAAGCTGTCTGAAATTCCACCAGGATCTACTATCCTGACGATAAATTACGATACCGGAGAAAGATACTTATCCATCGAAGGGCTTTTCTGAATACCCACCTAAGAAGATTTTAAAATGAAAAAAATAAATAATACACCCAAGGTTTACCTTGTAGGTGCAGGACCCGGCGACCCAGATCTGATCACTGTAAAAGCAGTAAAAGTCATCGGAAATGCTGATGTCATCCTATGTGACCGTCTTGTAAGTCCTGAAATTATAGATCGTTATGCAGATCAAAATGCAGAGATCATCTATGTGGGTAAAGAATGCAGTAAAAATGCATCTACACCGCAGTCCCTTATCAATACACTGATTGTGGATTATGCCTCTCAGGGAAAAAAAGTGGTAAGGCTGAAAGGAGGAGATATTTCTTTTTTTTCCAATGTTCTGGATGAGCTGAAAACTCTGAAAAAACACGGGATCGCATTTGAAATCATTCCCGGAATTACTGCCGCTTCAGGAGCTGCCGCTTATGCAGGAATCCCTTTAACTGCCAGAGGATATGCAACCGCTGTTCGTTTTCTGACCTATTATAAAACAGAAATACTTAGTAATGCATATTGGGAAGAATTAAGCACCTCAGATGATACCCTTGTTTTTTATATGTCAAAAGGGAATCTGAATGGTCTGGTTGAGAAATTTTTATCATCAGGCACGTCAGATGATAAAAAGATAGCGGTGATAGAGCAGGCAACAACGCCTTATCAGAAAGTATATACTTCTTCCCTGAAAGGCTTTCATGAAAATTTGGGAACTAAAGATTTTCTTTCTCCGTCACTGGTTGTCATCGGAAAAGTAATTGATCTTCACGAAGAATTTTCATGGCTCGAAAACGCTGATCAGGAAGGGATTTATTTTAAATCGGTATCCAATGGAACTTTAGTGACAAACCTTCAAAATACATTAGAATATGCTGTCTGAAATAAAATTAAAAGCTCTGAAAGAGATATCAGGTGGTTTTTCAAGAGATGAAGCCCTTTGGGCAAGTGGTTTCCTTGCTGGATTAGCGGAAAAGTCTTCTTCTTCACTGCCTTTTTCTTCCGGAATCGATACAGAAAATAGTTCTCCCGGGAAGATTACCCTGGCTTACGGGACTGAGACAGGAAACAGTAAGAAACTGGCTGTAGAGCTGGCAGGAATCATCAAGAAAAAAGGAGTGAAGGTAAAACTGGCAGACCTTTCCCAGTATAAACCGAAAGACCTCGTCAAAGAAAATCTTTTCTTTATCATTATCAGTACCCAGGGAGAGGGAGATCCTCCGGTTCTTGCAAAGAAATTTTACGACTTCATTCATGAAAATGAACTGAATATAAATGCTTTGCAGTATGGAGTCCTGGCTCTGGGAGACAGCAGTTATCCAATGTTCTGTAAAACAGGTGAAGATATCGATTTCCGCTTTGAAGTATTGGGTGCGCAAAGAGTTCTTCCTTTGAAAAAATGTGATATCGATTATGAAAAGGAGGCTCATCAATGGGCAGACCACATTCTTGATGTTGTTTACAAAACTGCAGAAAAAAGCCAGAAAACAGGGACGGCTGCTAAAGAATCCACAGGTAGGAGAAAATACCGCGGAAAAATTGCAACCATTATCAATCTCAATGATATTTACTCTGATAAAGAGACGTATCATATAGAAATAGAAACCGAAGAACCTCTTGTTTATAATCCTGGGGATGCATTGGGCGTCATTGCTCTCAATCCGGAAAAGGAAGTGAATGAAATTATCCGCCTGACTGGAATTGATCCTGAAAAGCAGATTACAACTGCTAAATTGACTGCCGGTGCAAAGGAACTTCTCTACAGGCATCTCAATATCAGTTATCTGCTTACAACAACCGTTGCCAGATATGCGCAGATTACAGGACATAAGATTCCGGAGGTACGGTTGGGTCTTCTTGATCTGCTGATAATCTATCCGGTAAAAAATGCAGAAGAATTTGAACAGATTATTCCTGTATTGACAGGCCAGTCACCGCGTTTGTATTCTGTATCCTCATCACCGGAGGCTCACGGGGATAGTGAAATTCATATTACGGTAGCGAAATCTGACTTTCTGATCAATGACAGAAAACAGAACGGATTATGCAGCGGATTTTTGGCAGGGTTTAAAGAAGGTGAAGACATAGAATTTTATATCCAGGAAGCTAAGCATTTCAGACTTCCCAAACCGGATCATGACATCATTATGATAGGACCCGGAACAGGAATAGCACCCTTCAGGTCATTTCTTTATGAAAGAGACGCTTTGGGCGCCGAAGGCAGAAACTGGCTTTTCTTTGGTGACAGGACCTTCGTTTCTGATTTCCTTTATCAGGCAGAACTTCAGGACTTCCTGAAAACAGGAACCCTGACCCATCTTGATCTTGCTTTTTCAAGAGATACCGCCGAAAAAGTATACGTGCAGCACAAACTGGAACAGAAAGCTGTGGAATTCTATCACTGGCTGGAAAGCGGAGCATCACTCTATGTCTGCGGAGCCAGGGAACCCATGAGTAAAGATGTTGAGAAAACTATCCTGGACATCATTCAGGATCAGGGAAAACAAAGCCCGGAAGAAGCCAGGGGGTATCTTGAAGAACTTGAACTCAATGGACGATATGTAAAAGATGTGTATTAATCATAAAACGGATAGGATATGACAGATAAAAATAATCTTTCGCCGGTAGAAAGAATAAAAACCGACAGTAATGGTCTCAGAGGAACTCTGAAGGAAAGTCTTCTGGATGATTTCACCGGAGCCATCAGGGAAGATGACCAGACCCTGATCAAGTTTCATGGAATGTATCAGCAGGATGACAGGGACAGGCGTGAGGAAAGGGTCGCAAAAAAATTGGAATGGCTGTATTCTTATATGATCCGGCTGAGGCTTCCCGGAGGCTTTTTAACATCCGGACAATGGAAAGGTCTTCATGCAATTGCAGAAGATCATTCAACCGGTGTGATCAAAATTACCACCAGGCAGACCATTCAGCTGCATGGAATTTTAAAATCTCACGTTAAGCCGACCATCCAGAATTTTAATCTGCAGCATCTTGACTCTATTGCAGCATGTGGTGATGTAAACAGAAACGTCACCTGTACCTCAAATCCTTCAGAATCACCATTGCATCAGGAGGTTTTTGAATTAGCAGGGAAAATCAGCGAAATGTGCCTTCCGAAGACAAAATCATATTATGATCTCTGGATCGATGACGAATTGATAATCGACAGAAAAACAGAGGAAGATCCTCTGTATCAGGACCGGTACCTTCCGAGAAAACTTAAAATTGGGATTGCCATTCCTCCCAATAATGATGTGGATGTTTTTATCAATGATATTGCTCTGATTGCCATTATTGAGAATGATAAAATTGCAGGCTACAATATTGCCGCAGGAGGCGGGCTGGGTGCAACCCATGGAAATGACGCAACCTATGCACGTCTGGCATCTGTTTTAGGTTTTGTAGATTCAGAAGAAAAAGCCCTGAAAGCAGTCTATGAAATTATTACCGTACAGCGTGATTTCGGAAACAGAAGTGAAAGAAAATTATCCAGGCTGAAATATACGATTGACAGGCTTGGTGTCGAAGGATACAGGGCTGAAGTCGAAAAAAGATGCGGATTTGATTTTGAACCAGCCCGGGAATTTAATTTTGAACAGAGAAAAGACCGTTACGGATGGATGCAGAACGTTGAAGGCAGATGGTTTTATACGGTTTTTGCAGAGCATGGGAGAATCCTTGATACAGAAGCATATCCTTTAAAATCAGGATTGCTGAAAATTGCCGAAACAGGAAAAGTCAATTTCCGCTTCACCTGTAATCAGAATCTTATTCTTTCAGATATTGAAGAAAATGATAAAGCTGAAATCGAAGATCTCCTCGGAGAATATGGAATTTCTGCTTATACGGATGAAGCAAGTGCACTTCGTAAGAATTCTGTAGCATGCGTGGCATTCAATACCTGTTCACTGGCTTTGGCTGAAGGCCAGCGGTATTTACCTGTTTTAGTCACTAAAATAGAGCCGGTGCTTGAAAAATACGGACTCCAGAATGAAGATATTACAATCAGGATGACGGGATGTCCGAACGGCTGCGGAAGATCACCAAATGCAGAGATCGGTCTTGTAGGTACTGCTTACGGAAAATATAATCTTCATATCGGAGGGGACAGGCTGGGAATGCGTCTTAATACAAAATTTAAAGAAAACATTGGAGAAGAAGAAATCCTTGAAACTCTTGATACCCTTTTCGGGAACTATTCAAAAGGAAGAAATGGACAGGAAACCTTTGGTGATTTTTCTTACCGCTATTTACAAACCTTAAAATAAAAATATGATCAATCTTCTCTACAGGCAAAGAAAAGCCAGGAAACATTATCATCATCTTTTAGGAATACGAATGTGTATGTGCTGTTCATCTGCTGACCACCCACAAATCATTATTCAACCCTAAAATTATACACAAGTGAATTTTATACAACATAAAAACATCAGGCAAAAAATATATTTTATACTGATTACTTTTTTATTTACCGGTTTTCTTCAGGCACAACAGCTGGTTGAAGTGACCGGAATAATCAGGCATACAGATACTCATCAGGGCGTTGCAGGAGCAAAAGTTCTTTCAGAAAATACCCATGATGCAGCGGTTACTGATCAGGAAGGAAACTTTATTTTACGCACAAGAGTAAAGCTGCCATTCAGGCTGGTGATCACCAAAGCAGGCTTTGTCAGTCAGACTACCGAGATCCTGTCACTGTCCAATAAGGTTGCGGTTGACCTGAATCCTCAGAACACGATTATTGACGAAGTTGTTATTTCTGCTTCCCGTGTTCCTGAAAAAATACTGAGGTCGCCAATTGCCATCGAAAAAATTGATATAAAAGCAATTCGGGAGAGTCCTGCCGCCTCCTTTTATGAAACACTGGAAAATGTCAAGGGGCTGCAGCTGCTGACTTCAAGCCTTACATTGAAGGTTCCCAATTCAAGAGGCTTCAATTCTCCCAATAACTTCCGCTTTATGCAGTTAGTAGACGGTGTTGATGTGCAGTCTGCCACTCTTGGCGTTCCTTTGGGAAATGCGATAGGTCCCACAGAGCTGGATATTCAATCTATGGAAATTACCCCCGGAGCTGCTTCTGCACTGTACGGAATGAATGCAGTCAACGGATTGGCCAGCCTTCAGACAAAAGATCCGTTCACGTCAGAAGGAATAAGTGTTTATTTCAAGGGTGGTGTGAATCATGTAGACCGTCAGAATTATCAGACATCTACTCTTGGAGAAAGTGCTTTCAGGATTGCTAAAGTATTTAATAAAAACTTTGCGGTAAAAGTGAATGCTTCTTATCTGAGCGGTGTCGACTGGATTTCTGACAACCGTACGGATCAGAATCCGAATTCATCAGTGACTGCCAACCCTAATTTTTCACTGAGCAGAAATCCTGCTGAAGATCTTTGGAATAAATATGGTGACGAAAGGAATAACCGTACTTCCGTACAGGTGAATTATAACGGAAAGCCGACAACCTTCAATGTTTCAAGAACCGGTTATAATGAAAAAGATCTGATCAGTCCCGAAGTGAAAAATATAAAATTCGATGCAGGATTGTATTACCGCTTTGGAGATCAGTGGAGAACCTCATACGTCTACCGCTATGGATTACTGGATGGTACCTTTCAGAGGGGAAACAAGATCCGCCTTCAGAATGCGACAGTTCAGAATCACAAAGTAGAACTTACAGGAAGGGAACTTACCTTCAGGGCATATATGTCCATAGAAAATACAGGAGATTCTTATAACCTTAAGCCTTTGGCGGATAACCTGGATCTTACAAACCTTTCCAACAACAACTGGCGGAATATTTTTCAGACAACACTTCAGGACAGGCTTAATTCAGGGGTAAATCTGAATGATGCATTTGTTCTTGCCAGACAGGAAGCGGATAAGAACAGGGTGATTCCGGGAACGGCGGCTTTCGAACAGCTTAAAAATACGATAACAGGTATTAATAACTGGGATTCCGCAAACTCAGGAATTGCCGGAGCACCTGCTACCGGTGGAGCTAAACTTGAACAGAAATCCCGCTTTTATCAGGGAGAGTTTACCTATGACCTTACAAGATTTGTAAAGATTTTTGATCTTCTTGTCGGAGCTGATTACCGTCTTTACAGCATTACGCCTGACGGAAACAATTTTGTTGATTTTGAAAGACCGGTAAGTGAGAGAAATATCCCTCTGTCTGACGGAACTTTTGGAAATAATGTAATTTATCGTAAATATGGAGCTTTTGCTCAGGTTACCAAACTTTTCTTCGGGGATAAATTAAAGGTAAATCTGGCGCTTCGGGCAGACAGAAACCCTGAATTTGAAACAAAATTAAATCCAAGATTAAGCGTTGTGTACTCTCCTGTTAATGAGCATAATTTCAGGATATCTTTTCAGAACGGTTATCGTTTTCCTTCCCTGTTTGAAGCACTGTCATTTGTTAATAACGGGAACGTAAGAAGGGTAGGAGGACTATCCAGAGCCAATGAAGGGCTGGGCTATCTGGAAAATTCATATACGCTGGCTTCTATAGACCGGTTTACTTCTGCTGTCAACAGGGATGTAGATAATGGAGTCAGCCAGAATCTTGCAGCACTTAATAACAGGAACCTGCTGGAAGCTGCGAATCTTCCGAAGTTGCAGCCTGAAAAAGTAACCTCTTTTGAAATAGGTTACAAATCAGCATTGTTTAACAACAGACTGGTGATCGACTGGGATTTTTATTACAATATCTACAGCGGTTTTCTGGGACAGGTAGAAGTTGCGGTTCCTAAAAGTGAAAATATAGGAACTGATAATGCAGTTCTGGCAATGCTTGACAGAAGCAAACAGGATCGATACCGGGTTTATACCAACAGCACGAGTAAATATAACAGTCTGGGAACATCGGTCGGAATCCGTTATAACCTTGTAAAGAATTTTAATGTGAATGCAAACGTTTCTTATAATGACCTGGTTTCAGCCAATACTTCGGATCTCTTTATTACAGCTTTCAATACACCCAGATGGGCAGTCAATGTTGGTATAGGAAACAGAGAAATTATCAAAAATATAGGATTTACGGTTTCAGCAAGATGGCAGGACGGATTCTTATGGGAAAGTCCTTTAGCTTCAGGAAATATCCCTGCCTACTATACCGTTGATGCACAGGCAACATGGCGGATTCCTCAAATAAAGGCAAGCGTCAAAATAGGAGCGACAAACCTGCTCAACAGACGCTATTTTCAATATGCAGCCGGGCCTGAGATCGGAGGACTCTATTATTTAGCTTTTACCTATGATTTAAAACTTTAATTTAATGAGTAACTCTTTATATCCCATATTTTTAAAGCTTGAAGAATTATCACTGCTGATCATTGGCGGAGGAAACATTGCTTTGGAAAAACTGGAATCGGTTCTTGCCAATTCTCCAAAGGCAAGGATCAAGTTGGTTGCCACGGAAATCAGCCAGCAGGTAAAAGAAATGAAGCAGGGTTATCCCAATCTTACCCTGCATGAAAGATCTTACACGGATAATGATTTTAACTGTGCGGATCTTGCCATCGTCGCGGTCAATGATATTTCTTTAGCAGAGCGTATCCGTGTAAGGGCGCATCAACATAATCTCCTGGTCAATATTGCTGATAAACCCGAATTGTGTGATTTCTATCTGGGCTCAATCGTCAGGAAAGGAGATCTTAAAATTGCAGTATCTACCAATGGAAAATCTCCAACGGTAGCCAAAAGATTACGTGAAATTTTAACGGAAACGATTCCAGATGAAGATATGGAAGGACTTCTGAATAATATGCATAACATCCGAAATCAGTTGAAGGGTGATTTTACTTATAAAGTTAAAGAGCTGAACAGGCTGACAACAGACTATCTGGATGAAAACAGCAGTCTGAATGCTGCCTCAAAAGAGACTGAAAAATTGATTACGGTCACGAAAACAGTACAGAGGCGGGCCAATATCTATCTGGGAATTATAGGGGTAATGATCCTTATAGGAATATTAGGATTCACCATTCATCAATTTAACCTGTCCGGAGAGATTCAGGATTTTCTCAGTAAAGACGGATACATTTTTTACTGGATGCTGTTGGCCGGATTTCTGGCTGAGGTTGTAGCCGGATCAATGGGGATGGGGTACGGAGTAATCTGTACCACCATTCTCCTGCTGCTTAATGTTCCTCCGCCTGTCGTCAGCGCAAGCATTCATTCTGCAGAATCATTTACGTCTGCAGCAGGAAGCATCAGTCATTACAAATTAGGGAATGTCAACAAAAAAATGGTATGGATTTTATTTCCTGTAGCCGCAGTCGGAGCTTTTACCGGTGCCATTGCTCTTTCGCATTTCGGAGAATATTATGCCCATATCGTAAAACCTGTGATTGCATGCTATACCTTATATCTGGGAATTAATATTCTTAAAAATGCTTTCAGGGGAAAGAGTAAAAGATCAGGAAATGTCAAGAAAAAGAGAACCAATCTCAGAATATTGGGACTGGCAGGAGGATTTATCGATTCTTTTGCCGGAGGAGGCTGGGGACCGCTGGTTACCGGAACATTGATCAAAGAAGGAAGAACACCAAGATATGTTGTGGGCACCTCAACCATGGCAAAATTTTTACTAACTGTTGTAAGTGCGCTGACCTTTATATTTACGATAGGGATTCATCACTGGAATATCGTATTGGGACTTCTTCTTGGTGGAGTATTCACCGCTCCTTTTTCGGCAATGTTTACATCCAGGCTTCCTGCCAGAAAAATGTTTGCTGTTGTAGGTTTCGTAGTGATTGTGATGAGTCTGGTCACCATCGTGAAATCATTAACCTGACTCCCTTAAATACTGCTTTTTTACCGTTAATAACAATTTTAATGGTTTTCAAGGGTATATCAGGAATCATTTATAGTTGACAGAAAATGAAAATATGATATAAGTATTTGAAAATCAGAATAATTTTAGTTTTGTCGCGATTATTTATAAACTTATTTAGTTTTGTTATATTTGATAAAATCAAAAGTGAAAATGTTTCTTACAGAATGTCCAAGAGATGCCATGCAGGGCTGGGGAGAATTTATCCCTACAGCAAAAAAAATAGATTATATCAATTCTCTGATGGAGGTTGGCTTTGATGTATTGGATTGCCTGAGTTTTGTTTCACCCAAAGCTATTCCGCAGATGGCTGATTCTGCTGAGGTGGCTGAAAATATTGACAAATCTTTGTCCGGAACAAAAGTTTCTGCAATTATTGGAAATTACAGGGGAGCTGAAAAAGCACTGAAGCATCAGTCAGTGGATATATTGGGCTTTCCCTTTTCGATTTCTGAAACTTTTCAGCACAGAAATACCAATAAAAACCAGGAAGAAGCTTTTAATGATGTTGTTAAAATGCTTGAGCTGACCAAAAGTGAAGGCAAAGAACTGAATCTTTATTTCTCAATGGCGTTTGGAAATCCTTACGGTGAAATGTGGAAATGGGAAGACGTAGATTTCTGGGCAAACCGATTTTCTGAAATTGGAATTAAAAATATCTTGTTATCTGATACTACGGGAGTTGCTACGACTGAAACGATCTCTGTTTTATTTGAAAAAATCCCTTCCAAATATCCAGATATTGATTTTGGCGCGCATTTCCATAACCGTTACGAAGATTCTTATTCTAAATTAAAATCTGCTTATGATAAAGGCTGCCGAAGATTTGATTCTGCCATCAAAGGAATTGGTGGCTGCCCAATGGCGAAAGATGATTTGGTGGGAAATATGCCTACAGAACAGGTCATTAACTTTATGAGCGTAGAAAAAGCGGAACACAAATTAAATTTACTGAATTTCGAAAGTTCGTATAACAGAGCGAAAGATATTTTTCATTTTTGAGACATCGTCTCTTTTATTTTTAATTTAAAAAATTATGACTTCAAAAATAACATATATCGGCGGGTTAAGGTGTTCAGCAGAACATTTACAGTCCGGAACCATCATTGAAAGTGATGCACCAACCGACAATCACGGAAAAGGAGAAAAGTTTTCACCGACTGATCTTTGTGCGACTTCTTTAGCTGAATGTGCGTTGACAACCATTGCCATTTTAGGCAAAGACAAAAATATCAATATCGACGGAGCGTATTGCACATTGCAGAAAATTATGAAAACCGAACCAAGAAGAATTGGGGAAATCGTTTGTAATTTTATTTTTCCTGATTCTTATTCAGATAAGGAAAAAGCATTCATCGAAGAAACAGCTCATAATTGTCCCGTAGCGAGAAGTCTTCATCCGGAGTTGATTCAGACGATGATTTTCATTTATCAATAAAATAATTGCCGCAGTTTTTCTGCGGTTTTTTTATTTAAGATTTTAAACATTATTATCTCTCGCAGATTTTACTGATTTAGCAGATTTTAAAATTCTAAATAAATCAATGCAATCTGCAAAATCAGTGAGAAAAATTTATTTTACATATGCTTCCCATCATTTCATCAAAACAATTAAAGAGTCTTTCAACTGAAAATCTAATCATTCTTGATTCAAGGACAGGAAAAGGTGCATACGGAAGTTACCTCAATAAACACATTAAAAATGCACGATTTATTGATTTAGATAAAGATTTGGCTGAAATTGGAGAAGATGTTGCTTTTGGAGGAAGGCATCCGCTTCCAAGTATTGAAAAGTTTAGTAAAACACTTTCAAATCTTGGAATTGCTGAAGATTCTCACATTATAATTTATGATGATAAAAATGGCGCAAATGCGGCAGCAAGAACTTGGTGGATGCTAAAAGCTTTTGGGTTAAAAAACGTACAGGTTTTAGATGATGGATTTCAGGAAGCTGAAAAAGAAGGTTTAGAATTTTCATCAATTGAAGAAAAATTTGAAAAAGCTGAAATCATTAAAGGAAAAGCTTGGCTTCTTCCAATTTCAACTTTGGAAGATGTTGAAGATGAAATAACTAACGATTCTGCAACTGTTATTGATGTAAGAGATTCTTATCGATACAATGGCGAATCTGAACCCATTGATCTGGTTGCAGGTCATATTCCGGGAGCAATTAATATTCCTTTTTCTGAAAATTTAGATGAAAATGGTAATTTCCTGAAACCGGAAATTTTGCACAAGAAATATTTAAAACTTTTAGAAAACTTACCTGAGAAATTAATTATTCACTGCGGTTCCGGAGTTACAGCATGTCATACAGTTTTGGCATTAGCATATGTGGGGTTTGAAATTCCAAATCTTTACGTAGGATCATGGAGTGAGTGGAGCAGAAGGAAAAGAAATAGAAAAAAGTAAAAATAATTATGAAATCTGAAAGAGGTAGCCAAACAAGTAGTCATGGTCGGAAGAAAATTCCGACCATTTTTATGTTTTAAAGACTTTAGCAGGATCTCCGCCTGCGAAAACAATCAGAATAGCGGTAATCATGTCTCGAAGCTCCATTGCAATGCGTCTTTTGGAAGTTTTATAACCCAATTCGTTTGCTTTTTTATAGATCAAAAGTAACATCGATGCAATCATCGTCATGTAAACCATTACCTCAATGCCGTTTTGATTGACAGAAACAAGATGGCTTAGATTGAGTTCCTGCTTAAGAAACCTGAAAAACACTTCGATATCCCATCTTTTTCTATAATAATCTGAAATTTTCCTTTGCAGAGAGATCAAATTCATTGGTCAAAAACCAAAACTCATTATTTGTTTTTTCGTTTTTGATGACCACCAAACGAAAATAAGTTTCTACTTTTTCTTCACTATAATGCAGATTTCCACGCTTGTTTTGGATGGGCTTTCCGGTGTAAAGCTTTATTTTTTTGTCTTTTACCACTTTCCAATCATTCCATTTTTGAGATTTTTTTTCATCAAGGAAAGATTCTGCTTCTTCAAACTTTCGGTTTTCTTTACTTCGGATGATGAATTTCACTGACTTTTCATCAAAATCTTTCATCACCCTTGTAGATTGCAGACCTCTGTCTATCACATAAATATTGCCATGATGCTCCTCTTTTTTCACTTGTTTAAGAATGGCTTCTGGAAGCGCATTTTCCTCTGACGAATATTTTTGATCCGTAAAAACTTCCACTCCGGAAGGTAAAATGCCATCAAAAGAAAAACTGAATTTTACCAGTTTCTTCCCACTTTTCTGGTCGATACCTTCTTTGAGTTTCGAGCAGGTATCGGCAACAATGGTGCTGTCAACCCTTATCAAATTGTATTTTTCGATTTCGGTGTTGGAATAAAGTTCCGAAAATCTTGCGTACATCTGCTCGTAGATTTCTTTAAAATAATTAGAATCGATTTTGGAAAGCCTTTCAGAGATCGAACTTCTTCGCACTTTTTCGTCTTCACCTAAGCCAAATAAAGCCTTGAAACCGCTACTATTAAAGGTGTCTTCCAAAGTTCTCTGGCTTAATTTTTCATTATCGAAAATACAGAACAGGAGCAGATAAAACATTTTCTTTCCGTGAAGCACCTTGCTGTAGTAATCCACTTTTGTACTTGCGGAAAGATGACTTAAAAGCGCTTCGGGGATAAATTCCAGGACTTGCTTGAGTGAGATTTTGTGATCTTTAAAAACAGACATAACTATTTGATTACCAGTTATAAAGATACAAAAACCAATACAAATAAACAAATTAATATATTGGAAATCAATTGATTAACACTGTTTTTTTTCTAAAAAAAACAAAAAAAATCGGAAGAAAAAATCTTCCGACCATGACTAGCCAAACAAGCTGCCTTTTTTTATTAAATCTAAAAAATATATTGGGAAAAAAATATTTTTTGTGTCATATAAATTTTCAAAAAAATAATGTTTGATGATTAATACAATATTGAGGGATATATCTCATTGTCAGTTTTATAGGTGATACTTATCAGTATAGCATTTAATAAATAATTCACAAATCATAAGGGTGTTTTTGTAAACAGGTGAAAAATAATTCATTATTTTTTAAGAATAATGTCATAAAATGTGTTAATTTTACCGGTGAATAAAACTAAAAAACCAAATACTTCATATGAGAATGAAAACAGGCTATCCTTTAAAGGTGAGCTTTTGTATAATGTTATACTTAGGAACATTCTACAGTAACGCACAAATTATTGATTACAAAAATAAAACCTGGGAAAAAGCAAAACCGGAAACATCACGAGATATCCAAAAATGTGATAACGGAACATTACTCAACTTTCATTGTAACATAAGGGAACATTTTCGAGCTCCCATCACCTACGGTAAAAACGAAGGGCAGTCTCTGGTTGTCGTGCATAATTCTCGGGAAGATGAAAATATCTGGAATAATAAAGATATTATTGCAGAGCTTAACAGCAATTCATTTAGAGGCAATGGTAATAATCAATCTATTGAACTTAAGAAAAAGCCCAGTATTTTCTCATATCTGGGATCGAGACAAAATTCTAAAACCACTAAAGACCATCTGAATGTTAATTTAGAAGATAAAAATCTTTATGAAGCCGTTTTTATTCCCAGAAAGATTAAAAAAAACGATCTCGAAAAAGTACATTCTTATCTATCATTAAAGTATGGAATTTCTTTGGAGGGGGTAAAATATTTTAACAGCAAAGGAGATGTTATCTGGGATCCCGAAAAGCATAAAGATTTTCAAAAAAGGCCTACAGGTATAGGAAGGGATGATGGAAATGAGCTTTATCAAAAACAATCCAGTAATCAGGAGGATAAAATCGTGAGTATCGGAAGAGAAAGTATTGCAAGAACGAATTTTGATAACAATTCTCAGTTAGACAATTATATGTTTGCCATATGGTCTGATAATGATAAAGACCTCAGTTTCGAAGAAAAAAAGGATTTGAAGATAATGAAGAGAAATTGGGAGATCAATTTTATAGGAAATTCTATTCCTAAAAAAGGATATGTTTTGCAAATAGCTAAAAATCTTATGAATCCGGAAAATTCACTTGTACATTATTGGCTTCTTATTAAAAATAATGACGGAACTTTTCAGAAAATAGAAGGGAAAGATAAAAATCATGTGATAGAATATGCTGTGGATTTTGCTGAAGAAAGAAGCTCTTCAATCTTTACCTTCGCTACCAACATAACGGGAGATAAAGAAACACCAGCTAAAAATGATCATCCTGTAAAGACAAATGGACCGGGAGATGCTACTTCAGACTTCCAGTATTTACTGTATCCTAATCCTGTTAAAATGAATAATTTGTTTACTGTGAAATTCCCGGAAACAAAAGATTTGGAAATATCAATATATGATGGAGGCGGTCGTATTCTTTCTAGTGAAAAAATAAATTCAAAAGCTGTGGTATATCAGCACAAACTCAGTATACAAGGTACATATCTGGTCGTACTTACTCAAAACAAAAAATTAATCAAGGCTTTTAAAGTAATTGTTAACTAGTCCTATTTCTTTACCATGAAAAACAGATTAAACATCAGGATAAGAAGAAAAGATCTTCTTACCTTAGTATTCTTTGCTTCAATATTTACTTTTGCAAGCTTTACAAAAGAGGACAGACAGAAAGTACGTGCTTTCAAACTAAAATTAATGGAAAAGTATTATCACATCAATGATGATAATACTATGACTTCATCACCAAGCAATACAGGTCGTTCAACAAGATTCTTGGAAAATCTGTCTTTTGGTAATTATACCAAAAGTACTGAAGCTCTTGCTGTTGATGAGAAAGAATCCAATAGAATAATTTCTACGGGTATTGAAAATCCTTCAAATATATTTGAATCAATAGAAAAACAAGGAGTTATAGGTGAGTTCTCAGATGATGAATCTGATGATGCTGCGGATAACTTTTTTACTATAAATATTCCGGAAATTAAAACCCAAAATGTTACAGCTTATTTGCAGTATGATTTATTTGGCCTTGATTCTTACCAATCTGTTTCCCGGTCTATCAATAAAAATGTAGCCTTTGGAGGAGATGTTATCGTTCCTGGCAATAAATGGACTGCACAGAAAGAAGAAATCAGTTTACAATCATTACAACAAGGTAAAAACAGTATTCTATTTACTTCTTCATTAAACGGTATAAAATACAGAATAAAAAATGTAAGGATTGTATTTGAAAAAAACTTTGGTCACCAGACAAGTGTTTCTACGCTTCTTTCCGGTGATAATTTGTATGTTAAAGGGGCTGATAATCATTCAGACCTTCAAAATGTGAATATAAACGGTTTAACAGTAGCAACGGTTAGGGGAGAGTTTGAAACTACTGTTAAACTTACCGCAGAAGATAAAAAAAGAGGATTTATTTCCATTTCATCTTCTGAAGGGGTAAAACAATATTCTTTTTCTAAAAACACCTCTGCTTTTAAAGTTTTAAACGAATCTAAGTTCACTCCTTTGACGGTAAATATTTCAAAAGATTCTGAATACAATCAAAAGTATGAAAATGCGATCGTAGGTATTGAAAAAAACTCAGTGGCAGATGCTGGGCAGATTCAGATCGTAAAACTCAGAAAGAAAGATTTTCCTGCGGTTTCGGGAGAAGTTAAAAATCTTACCATCAATTCAGGAGCATACCGTTTAGATACTAAATTTGGCAACTTTACAAAAAAGGTAAAATTATCCATTCCTTATGATGAGAAGAAGCTTGGAACAAAATCCCCTAAAGAAATTAAAGCTTTCTATTTTGATTATACTTCAAAAAAGTGGATTGCAGACCCGACTTCGGCAGTAAATACGGAGACTAAAACGGTAACTGTTGAAAGTAACGGAGATAATGATTACATCAACGGAGTTATTTCTGTACCGGAATCTCCTCAGCTGGGAGCTTCTAATCCTACCGGAATAAGTGGTTTGAAAGCTGGTGATGCTGCGGCAGCAAGGAATTTTATTTCTCCACCATCTGTTAATCAGAGAGGATCTGCGAATGTTTCTTATCCTATTGTCATCCCTTCCGGAAGAAAAGGAATGCAGCCAGGGATCAGTGTTTCCTATGACAGTAATAAGTCTAACGGCTGGTTGGGTGAAGGATGGGATATAAGTGGTGTGTCTTCGATCAGTATAGATGTTCGTTGGGGATCTCCAAGTTTTGATCCCCATACAGAAACAGAGCTGTATTCATTAAATGGCGAAATGTTGGTTTATGATGGTAATTATTTGCCTCACAGACATAATGATATCAGCGAAACCAGCACCATATTTACTACAAGAAAACAAAAAAGAGATACCCTTTTAACTGATAATAAAAAAGTTTTCTTCCTGAGAAAGGGACATAACTTTTCAAAAATTGAAAGATATGGAACTACGACTAAAGATTACAGATGGATTGTCACGAATACCGGAGGAGGAAAGGTATATTATGGTGGTAATGAATCTGGTGTTATAGACAATACCGTCATAAAAGATGACAATGACAACATTATTCAATGGGGAGTATGGAAAGAAGAGGATGTTCACAAAAATTATATTGAATACGAATATGAAAATTTCAGAGTTCAGGGGCTTACCGGTGAAAATGATAATTTAAACGGAGGGAATTACTTCCATATCAGGAAAATTAACTACACCAAAGCGGAAGGGCAAAATCTCAAATATTATACGGTAGAGTTCGAAAAAGAAGGCAGGATCACCAGACAGGATATAAGCATCAATGCGAAAAGAGGGGTAAAGGAAGTAGAGCCGTATAAACTCTCAAAAATATATGTAAAGTATGATGATAAACTGATCAGAACGTATACCTTTTCATATAAAGAAGGACAATTTTTTAAAACATTGCTTAGCAATGTAAAACATACAGATACTTCCAATGATATTGCATATAATAACTTATTAACAGAAGAATTTAATTTTGAATATTTTGATGATATCAAAAGCACACCAACCAGCTCTCCGGTAAATTTTGGTAATACGGTAAATATCAATGGTGCAGGGGGAGGTGATGCATTTCCTATACTTCCTAATTTTCTTAAGCCTTCAAAAATTTCAGCCAATAATACATTTGAATGGGGTGTAAACGGAAGAGTGCCTGGAGTAGGTCTCGATTTTCTGCTTCCTGGCCCTACAAGATCATACGGGCATGTAATGGCTTCCTTTAATATTGGTCACTCAGAAGCTGAAGCGAAGAAAGCTCAGGAACTGATGGACTTTGATGGAGACGGAATCCCTGATCTGATTTACAGAAGACCAAGCAGCGGCCTCTACCTTCGCTCAGGATCTCTGGCAAGTGGAAACATCAACTTCGGACCGGAAAGAAAAATTCAGTATCTGAACAGTAACTTTTCCCTTACAAAGACAAAAACACAGAATATTGGATATGATGCCGGTATAAAGGTGTTCAATATTGGGTTCAATTTCTCCCAGATGTGGACCAACAGTAAAAGTGAAACCTCATCTTTTATTTTGGATGCGAACTCCGATGGAGTGATGGATGTTGCTCAGGACGGGCAAGTGCTTTTTGGAAGAATCAACCCGACCAACGGAAATGTTGAAATGACCCAATACAGCGATAATACCGAGAATATGGTGATTGTTGCAGATACGATGATGGAACATTTCTCTCCGCTGGAAGGCAGCTGGCAGGATGTTTCCAAAAATGATGTCGTTAAAGTATGGGTCGCTCCAATGGATGGATATATCAATTTTGTAGATACCGTCCAGGTAGAAAATCTTCCCAATGCAAAAGCACAGTATTCTGTGGAAATAAAAAATCCGACAACAACCGACAAAAACGGAAGAATATATCTGAAGGAATTTACGGCCGGGATGGCCCCTGAGAACATAATTATTACTAATTTCAACAGTTATTACTCGCAGATACAGGGTCTTACACCTACTACAACTGATCATTTAGCGATAAATAATCCGGGAGGTTTATATGTAAAGTCTGGAGAGAAAGTATTCGTCAGGTTACATAAAAATGAAAATTACAGTTTTAAAGTACTGTCTAATCCTGTCATAAATTACGTAGGAATTCCTAAACCAGTAGGAGTAGGACTGTATCAGGATGGATTCAGGTTCAATAATGGTTCATATGGGGATAATTTCCTTTTAAACAATCATGCAAAACCTATTTCAATTGATCTTCCCGGAACGGTAAATATTACGGTTCCAAGCGTAAGTTTTCCCAATTCACATGATGATATTACTTTTAAAATTGTTAGGATCAACACCAATACGGGTGCTGAAAATATAGTATATTCACAAACTTATCCTCAGAATGATAATGCATTTACTACAACTGCATTATCCGGTATTGCAAATGTTACTAATCTGTCTTTTACTGCGAATGATGTACCGTCCGTTCTAAAATTTGTTGTGGAGTCAGACTCTCATACCGCATTTAAGGACAGCAACTGGAACAGAATTAATGTCAATTATTATCCAACAGGTGGAAATGCTCAGAATTACACAGCTGTAGCAGATTATCCATCTCATTTTATCACCGAGTTCAGCCAAATTGTGGATATAAAGCAATTTTCTGGTGCACCAACCGGTAATTTAACCTATAAAGTAGGAATCAACAAAAATATTCCTGCGAACTCAGGGCTTCCTACCGGTAGTTTTTATTATATCGTAAAGAAAAACGGAAGGGTTGTAACCAAAAGAAGAATTATTGCTCCGATTAATAGTTCGGGAGGTATAGTGGAAGTCAACATGGCAAACAACCAGACAATCAACGGTGTTTCTCCTGCAGCATTCTATACAGGAGATTTGTCTGATAATACAATATTTATGGGCAAAATTAATATCCAGGTATATTGTAAAACTAAAGCAGATTACGACTTTTATAAGGCATACAGTGCTGTATTCCAGGATCAGCCATTTAATATTTATTACGGAGCTGATACTTATTGGACTTCTGTAAAGCATACCTCAATCAACTCGGCATCTTTAGAGAATGTAAGCCAGTTTTATAAAAACTGGGGACAGTTCCTCTATAATGAATATGCTGATGTAGTACCTACAGGCGGGCCGGAAGGCTTTATGCTGAATACGGCAACACCTGCTGATAATTATGGTCGTGTGATCAACCTTAGCTCTATGGAAGAAGTAAACATTCCGGTGAATCTTAATTTTCCGATGTGCAATAACCTTCCTACACAGGATGAAACGGCTCAATGTATTGCCCAGCAGATTAGCAATACCGGCTTCTACCAGAATCCGGCCAATTTCGCTCCTAAGCCGATTACGTTATTAACCCCGGCGATCTACAAAACAAATGGTCCAAAAGATAATCCATATACAGATTATAACGAAAAGTGGATTGGTATTGGTCCGGAACAGTACGCAAAAGCAGATTCATTTAAAGATAATGAATCGTCAACTGGTTTCTTCGATCCGCAGACTGCCAATCCTGATGTGCCCGACAGTCTTCTTCTTCAGGGTAATGTAGATACCAAAATGTTCTCGATCAACAAAAAATATTACAGCAAATCAAGAACGAATACATTAAGCGGAAGCTTATTCAATTTTGGAATTCAAAATGCAAGTTCTGTGTTAGTAGGAGATGGTAATATTGCTCTTCAGGACTTTTTAGATATGAATGGTGATGGCTATCCGGATGCAGTTTATAAGGATGCGGTACAGCTTACCAACTCAACAGGGGGTCACGGAGGACTTCGTAATCCTTTTGTAAACGCTTATATCTCTAATACTGATAGTTATTCGAAATCGTTATCTCCGCAATATTCAGCAGCGGCCTTTATTCAGACAGGTGCTTCATCCAGAAACGGCGAAGTGAGAAGCAATACCAACATGTATTCTTATTCTCCTAATGTTGCCATGAACAGCGGAATCGAAACTTCTGCTTCATGGTCCGGTCAGGCTTCTGTGAATTATGATTCTAAAGATACAGGAGAATCTTATTGGATGGATGTTAACGGGGATGGATTAGCAGACAGAGTGACAGGAGGCGGTACAAACAATATGAAATATCAGCTTAATCTGGGGTACCGTTTAGATGATGGCTACAGCTATAAAAATGCTGAAACTTTTGCTTCTGGCCCAGTAGGATCTGTTGGATTAAGTGGAGGGTTCGACTTTGGCGGAAGCAGTGGGCTTGCAGTTAGTGTAAGTGCTAATGCATCGGCAGCTTTAGGGTCATCAAAAACAACTTTTGAAGACATTAATGCTGATGGTTTGTCGGATATTTTAATTGTTGGAAGTTCTAATACCTACGTAAAATATAATCTCGGAAACCGATTCTCTGATCCTGTAGAACTTTTCAAAAACGGTAGTGGATTAGACTATAATAATGAAGCAAAAACATATAGAGGAGGAATCTCAGTGGGAGGAGGGTATTACTATACGTTTCCAATCGTCTGGTGGCCATTCCCTCCAATCCCTTTGATTTATCTGAAGATCGGAGGCCAGGTATCAGGAAGTATCGGACTTTCGATTGCTGAAGTGGACAAGTCTTTTAAAGATATGAACGGAGATGGTTTCCCGGATTTGATTGTTTCTAAAAATGACGGATTCGAAGTCAATTATTCAACTGTTGGCAGAACAAATAAATTGAAATCGGTTATCAATTTCAAAGATAAAGCACCGTTCAGCGTATTCAGTTTAGATTATGAATTTACAAAACCAACTTATGACGATGCACATGGAAGATTGGTCATGAAGGAAGTAAGAATTGTAAATCCGGATATTTTTTCACCAACCTACCTTTCTCCGACAAATAATGTGGATGTCGTAAAAACATTTAAATATGAGCAAGGAAGATTTGACAGACGTGAGCGTGAGTTTTTCGGATACGGAAAAGTAACCAGCAACGATATGTGGTACAGTAATGCTGTATACCGTTCGCAGATCACCTATTATCACAACAAAAGCTACTTCTTAAACGGTAAGCCGAAAAGATCAGAATCTTATACGGGAACCAGTGTTCTGAACGGCTCAACAGACTTTGAATATAGTGTATGCAAATACAAGGATAACAATACAAAAATTGATATTGACAATCCTGTAGGAGAAGATTATGATACCGGCGGAAAAGAGGGTAGAAAAATGGGGATTGCTCTTTTAGGAATAACAAGAAAAAGAGAAATTGAAGCGAGTGGATATATCCAGGTGGCAGAGGCATTTACTTATAATGAAAAAGGTCTTGTGACAAGATTTATGCACCTGAGTCCTACCTCCAACTATAATACTACGATTGATTATCATGATTATCCGTCTCCGAATAACATTATAACTTCACCAGAATCCGTTAAGGTTTATGAAGGACTGTCAACCTCAACCCCTATCCGTGAAAGGTATACAAAAATAGATCCTGTAACAGGTCTGGTGAACAAAATATCCGTGAAATTGAATGGGTCTGAGTTTGCAAATACTGATTTTGGTTATGATGTCATAGGTAATTTAACAACGGTGACCTACCCGGAGAATGAAAGTGGAGATCGATATTCTTTAAACTATAAGTACGATCCGGATACTCAAAAGTACGTCGTGCATACCAATGATATATTCGGGTATGAATCATCAGCTGAATACGATCCCAAGTTTGATGTTGTAACACGTGCAACAGATGTTTCAGGAAATACAACAGAATATGAATATGATCATAAAGGACGTATCATTAAGATTTTGGCACCAAAAGAAAAAGAGGCCGGTGCGGAATATACGGTAAGATATTCTTATCATACGCACGGTACGCCTCATATTCTTACACAGCATACGAGTAATAATTATGTAAGTGTAACGGAGAATTACAATCCGCAGGATCCTTCCAATCCGATAGAAACAATTAACATAGCCGACGGTTGGGGGAAAGTGGTTCAGACAAAAAAAGATATCTTACTGAACGGTATAGAAAAAATGTCTGTATCAGGAAGAGCGGTTCATGATGTTATCGGAAGGGCAATTTCACAGTATCATCCGATGTTTGAAGATAAATATCTGCCTAACGACCCAAATCATTCCAATAGAATTTTGAACAACACTTCTTTCTCCACTTATTACTCATCTGTAGAAAAAGACGTTAAAGACAGAGTAAAGACTACTACAGATGAGCTATTCCACACTGCTTTTACATCATATACTATAGAAAATAATATGATAAAAAGTATTGAGGAACTTCTTCAGAACAGCAGTACGATGCTTAAAACAGAAACATTTAAAAGTATTGAAGGAAGAACAATACAGGTGAATAATTATCTTTCGGGACAGGTCTTGACAACCAAATTCCAATTTAATACCATTGGAGAACTTCTAAACAGTACAGATCCTGAAGGGATTAAAACCTATTATTCATATGATCTGGCGGGAAGGAGACTTCGTAGAGAGCATCCGGATCATGGTTTAGATAGATACGAATATGATCCGGCAGGAAATCTGATCAGATTATTTTCTGCCAATATGGAAAATACGAGTCCTAATCAGAAATATATCCACTATGTGTATAATATCAACAGATTGACTGATATCGTATTCCCTGATTTGCAGAATGGCAATAACCCGTCTAATGTACATTATGATTATGAAGGACCAGGGGTGGGAAATAATTCAGGAAAAATTATCCATAAAACCGATAATGCCGGAAAAACCCAATATGAGTATGGAAATATGGGTGAAGTGGTCAGAGAGACAAAAACCGTTTCCGGATACGGAATTCCGACTATGCAGTTTACAACCCAGTTCGAATACGACAGCTGGAACAGGATTCAGAAACTTATTTATGCAGACGGAGAACTGATCAGCTACGATTACGATTTAGGTGGAAATCTCGTAAGAATTTATAGTAAAGATGGCTATGAATATGTTAAAAACATTGCGTATGACCATTATGAGCAAAGAACATCTATTGATTTCGGAAACAATATGAGGTCTGAATTTACGTATGCTCCGGCAGACAGAAAGCTGAACAACCATATTCTTAAAGACGGTTCAGGAACACATCTTCTTAATAATAACTATACGTATGATTATGTAGGAAATATTGTAGGATTTGAAAATGCTGCGGGTGCATACAATAAGTTGGGTGGAAGTTATAATTTCAGTTATGATTATGACCGTATGAACAGATTATCCAGTTCATCAGGAAATTTTATAGGGGATTCTAATTCTCCTTACGGAGATACTTCCTCTGTTTATGATATGAATATGGGCTACAATAAGGCTGGTGGAATTGTTGAAAAAAATCAGATTCATAACCAAAATGGTGGTTCCAACAGTCTGAATACATATTATAATACCTATCAATACAATGCTGGGACACACCAGGTAAATTATATTGATGATCCGGCTACCGGTTATTACGAAAAGTTTAGCTATGATTTTAATGGAAATGTTATTCATAACGATAGAAACGGAGAAATTGACCAGCTTTACTGGGATGAGGCAGACCGTTTGAAGGCAGTAAATAAAGAAAGTGCGGGGATCTTCCAATACTATGTGTATGATGATGCTGGTGAAAGAATTATAAAGTCAAACATTGAGCAGGGAGCACAGCTTTATCAAAATGGTCAGGTGATGGATCCGGGATCGATTTACGTAAGCAACTATAAAGTATATCCTAATGCCTATCATGTAGAGAACTCGGATAATAAACTGACAAAACATTACTATGCGGGTACTCAGAGAGTAGCAAGCAGAATCATGGATTTTGATTTTTCTGTAATGAAGCAGGCAGGTTCTGGTCTGGGCAACAAACAGAAAGACGAAAACAAAAGGGATCTGAAATTATACCTTGAGAAAGCAGGAATCGATTTAAGTCAGCTAACAACCGAATTAGCAAAAGGCCCGCAGCAACAGGATGGTGTATACTATATGCATAGTGACCATTTGGGAACAGCAACATTTGTTACTGAACATCATGGAGAAGCAACACAATTTTTCCTAAATTTACCTTTCGGGGAAACTATGGCAGAGCAAATGACCGGAGTTTATAATAATCCATATAAATTCAATGCCAAGGAACTGGATGAAGAGACCGGACTGTATTATTATGGTGCAAGGTATTATAATCCGAGGTTAAGTATTTGGTTTGGGGTTGACCCACTAGCGGAGAAAGGTCCACAATATTCTCCATACAGTTATGCGTTCAATAATCCTATTGGATTTGTTGACCCAGACGGAGCTTGGCCTTGGCCAGTTTGGGTAAGGAGTTTTATCTCTGCATCAAGAGCAGGAAGCGACCCTTTAGGAAAAAATTTCAGAGGCGACAATAGGGGACCTTCTACTGCTGATGTCGGTCGTAATCTTTCTTCCAGTTCCAGAACCAAATTTAATTTTACTTATGATGGAGATACGAGAGAGTATAGTAAGTTTAATATTGGAGCGGATGCAACAATTAGATATAATAGTGAGGGTAAAGTTGCAGCACAAAAAAACCCAGAACCATCCTATGAAATCCTCAATTATGATAAGAATGATAAGGCTGGTCAATTAGAATTCTCTTATACAGCTAAAGACCCGTTAACGCCAAAAATTGGAACTCCCGCTCTTGACATATGGGCATCTTTCGATATGAAAGAAACAGGAGACAATCTTTCCATCAATGCCAGTTTTATGGGCGATAACTTTCCTTCTACTGAAGCTTTTATACAAGACCAATCTGGAACGAGATTGTTTTTAGGAGCAAGCAAGGAGCAAGGTAATGTAGGAACATTATATGGAGGAGCAGATGTAAACATTTTCCAAGTTAATATGAATGTAAAGTTTGATAAAAACGGAAACTTTACTGGAGTAAGACAGGGAAATAAAGTAGTCCCTGTAAATGATTGGAATAAACAAGTTCAGGCTAATTTTAAAAAGTAATGAAGATGAAAAAGATATTAATCATTGGAGTTCTATTACTCTTAAGTTCTTGCAGTTCTAATAAGTTTAGTAAGCAGGTTTTAATTATTCCAAAATCCTACAGAGGAGAAATCTGGATTTTTTATGACCAAGATTATAACAGAGGGGAATTTAAAAAAGAATGGGGTAAAATCACATTCTATGTTCCGAAAGATGGAATTATTTACAGCAAATATAGACCAGATAAGATTATAGATTTGGAGCAATATACGGATAATAATGAAAAGATTTTTATCACGAAATATTTGGATAAAGAGAATAAAATATATCTTGACGGAGGAAGCAGTGGGACTTTAGAATTGCCCAATAAAAAAATGCTAAAACATTCTAGCTATTTTGTAGGAGATGAAAAATATTTAGATAGTATTTTCCAAAAATCAAATGGTTATGATTACATCGTTAAGAAATACGAAGAAAGTTTAAACAAAAAACCAACTCATTGAGTTGGTTTTTTGTTTTTATAACGCTGCCACATTTTTATTAAAGAAGTCTTTAAATTTAGATTTAGTGAGCATCCCATTAATAATGCGGTAGATGGCGTTTTATCTTTTCCAGCTGGTCAATAAGTTTTAATCGTTCGTTCAAATCTTTGTTTTCAATCGTTACTTCGGTTGTGACATCGCCCTCATAATTTACAATTTGGTCAATAGTCATTGAGAAAAGTTTAGCGATTTTGTCAAGAGCTTATACGGGTAGAAATAAATATTTGATTGCGTTTTATAGAGCAGCTAATGCTCTAATAAAATCTGGTGCAGGAGGAAATCTTAAAGCATTAGATGCAAGAAAAGAGAAAGTGTATGTAACAGATAAAGGGTATAATAGTAAGGACGAAGCTAACTTCGATAATGTAGATAGAATTCAATGGAAGCCAACAAGAGGATTAAGGACTACAAATGGGAAGGAATTAACTCCAACTGCCGTTTTGGATCATGAATTCGACCATGCAGAAAATTATTTTAAAGATCCAGACAAACATATACTTAATGTTCTTAAACCTACAGGGGATAGCTATGACAATGCTGAAGAAATGAGAGTAATCCAAGGAAGTGAGCAGTCAACAGCTAGAAAACTGGGGTTAATTAAAGGAAAAGAAATTACCAGAACAGATCACAGAGGTGAAATGTATGATACTGCGGGTGTCAATACTACAAAAGAACCGGCAACCGAAATAAAAGAAGTAATAATTACAGTAAAAAAGAAGAAATAATATGAAAAATTTACATAAAACAATCTTTCTCATTATTATGTTTTCGGTATTCTTCAGTTGTCAGAAGTAACAAGGTAAAATAGATTATATTAATTTGGCAATTAGCCCCATCAGGTCTATAGATTGTGATGATTTAAAACTTCATCCAAATAAGAAACAACTTATTTTATCTGAAGAAAAAAATAATCAATTGGTTAAACTTTTTACTAAATTAAAAACAATAAAAGGAAGTTTGGATATAGATGCAAGAGTGTACGGTTCAGTCTATAATGGTTCAAAAAAAATAGATTTTTGTTCAGGTATTGGAGTTATTGAAATAGATGGTAAAAGATATTTTGTTGATGAAAATCTTCGAAAATATTTGCTAATCCTTACAAATAAAATAAAATAGTATACAAATAAAGTTCCCGCCACTAGGCGGGAACTTTATTTACAATCTTCTGATTTTGAAATAAGATATATCACAATGAAAATTTAAACCGGTATTAATCATAATTTTTGATTATTGGAGAATAATGAAGAAGACTTTACCGAGAAAGAGAATATTATTTTGATGCTAAATCACATAATTTGCTTTCAATTTAAAATATTTATAATTAATAAAAAATTTGATTAACCAACTTGAAGAAATCAAAAGAAAATTTTATACGGATTAATAGTATTGAGATTTCTGGATACTTCATTTGATCTTAGAATACCAAAATAAATCCGACTGTCTTTAGACAGCCGGATTTACTTATAAATTTTAAATCTTAAAGCATTCCCAGTTCAAACTTCGCCTCTTCACTCATCATATCTTTGTTCCAGGTCGGTTCGAAAGTAAGTTCCAACTCCACTTCTTTAACGTTTTCCACTTCTTTTACTTTGTCCTTTACCTCTTGCGGAAGACTTTCCGCAACGGGACAGTTAGGACTTGTTAGGGTCATAATGATTTTCACATCGGCTTCTTCCGAAATCTGAACGTCATAAATCAATCCCAATTCGTAAATATCCACCGGAATTTCCGGGTCATAAACGGTTTTCAGTACTCTTATAATTTCTTCACCGATGTCGGCAATCTGATCGTCTGTAAAGTTCATCTGTTAATCTAAATTGATATTTCTGTGCAATAAATCTTCCTGACGCATTCGTCGGAAAATGTTTGCCAAAGTTAAGACATCTTTTTCACAATAGTTAACTATTCGCTGCAAGTCTTTTTCTATGTAGTAGATTGATGAAACCATTGAGCCGTCGATGTCATCTTTTGGCGTTGGAATTCCGAAAACATGAGCTAATAATTCCAGAGAAATAAAGCTTTTATAGTCTCCGAATTTCCATAATTCCATCGTGTCAAGATGTGGAATTTCCCATGGTTTTTTTCCAAACATCTGGAAAGGAGACGGGGGCTGCATTCCGTTAATTAGAAAACGTCTTGCAATCCATGGAAAGTCAAACTCTTTTCCATTGTGGGCACAAAGAATCACATCACGAAGCCTTGGGCTGTTGAACAGTTCGCCAAATTCCTGCAACAGTTTTTTCTCATCATCATTGGCAAAACTTTTTATTCTTAAAGTTTCATTTTTTTCAAGCATTCCAATGCTGATGCAGATGATTTTTCCAAACTCGGCCATAATTCCTGCTCTATCATAAAAATCTTCAGCAGAAATTTCATCTTTGCGTTGATATCTTGTCTTTTTATCCCAAAGTTTTTGCTCTGTTTCTGAAATTTCTTCCCAGTTTTCGTACTGCGGAACCGTTTCAATATCAAGGAATAAAACTTTTTCGAAAGGAATATTTTGTATCATATTTGTGTTTGAATTTTTTCATTAAATTATCCAACCTGCAGTCCGTTTTTTGTAGGAAGAGAAGGTGATACAAGCGTAACATCTTTCGCATCTTCACCATAGACCCCCAAAACCAGACATTCGCTAAAAAAGTTGGCAATCTGTTTTTTAGGAAAATTCACCACGGCTAAAATCTGCTTTCCAATCAATTCTTCCTTGTTATAAAGCGTAGTAATCTGGGCTGCTGATTTTCTGATTCCCAAATCTCCAAAATCGATTTCAAGCTGATAAGAAGGGTTTCTTGCTTTTTCAAAATCATTAACGGAAATAATGGTTCCACATCGGATGTCTAATTTTTCAAAATCTGTCCAGGATATTTCAGGTTTTACGTTCATTGTCATTTCATTATGAAGTGCTGTTTTCGATATTGATCCCCTATGGTGCGTTCTGATAATATGCAATACACCATCAGTGTGCAACAAATGTATTAAAATATTAAGAAACTCGAATGTAATTTGAAGTTGTGGTTTTTTTCTTTTCAAAATCGATCACTTATATTTTTAAAACAGGTACAGGATTTCGGAGTTACGAATTACCGGACTATCAGATCTGTTTATTATTTTAAAGTAGAGTTCTCTCACGACAATTATTTTTAAATTTTTAAGGAGAAGAAAGTATGGTATATGAAATTAGGGAGTCGTAATTGAATAATCTGGGATTATTAAATCTATTTTGTAGCCTGATAAAAGTGAACGGAAAATTCTTTGATGACCTGTAATACTTTCAGATTTCGTCATCTTGATCACACCAATTATTATAAAATGATTTGGTCACTACTATCGTTTATAATTTTTCTAAACTCGATGACCTGAAAGAGTTTTAATTATTTATCGTATAAAATTATTTTTTAGCTTATTGAAAATATTTATATCGTATAAAAAGTTTTATATGGGTATTAATTTAGTTTGCCTGAATTTCATTAGGGTTTAATTTCAAAAGCACTAGATAGTGAAAGTATACTTTTCTATATATCATTGTTTTTTCTCTATATTATAAATTAATTTTATATAATGAGTACATTTAATGAAATTAAAGGTAAACTTGTTCAGCTCACAAGCAATCAAGAACGAAAAAACTAACTTTATGCAATCCAGAATAATCCAAATCTTGGGCGGCATGACATGCGTAGAATAATATGCAATGTTATGATCGAGGACAATTTTGTAGATTTCTATTATAAAAATAGTTTTTGGGAGAGCATACATAAAATTGTAAAAAAGATAATTGGTTTTATTAAAAGGTGTTTATCGTGGAGTCGGAGCAGGTATTCCGTATAATGGCGAAATAAAAAATGAAAAACTTACAGTTTTGCAAGTCCAAAAATTGTGAATAGGTTATTATGGAAAATATTATTACTGAAAAATTTGTAGAGGCAGCAGAAAATCTTTACAAAGAAGGAGTCCAGCAAAATCCTGATAATGAAGTAGCAGAAGAAAGTTTAAGAATGAGTTTAATTTTGGAAAGAAGAGACGCACCTTGCACTTTCGATGAAGATCCTATTATCGATCTGGTTAAAAATTATATAATGGATAATTTTGATATTGGTATGATAGGGTTTTATAATTATGATGATTTATTATCTGACAAAAATTTTATTGTATTTGGATCAGATGGATCAGGAGAACTTATATCCATCCATAAAGAATCTAATGAAATATATTGCATTGATGGTTATTTTGAAATAATTTGTGTATTATGTAATTCTTCAGAGGATTTTTTAAACAATTTATTAAAAATTGGCAATGCAAATATTAAAAGATTGTCTGATGATGAAAGGTACCGTTTAGCAAAAGAGATTGCAGTAAATGAAATTTCTTTAGGGTATTACTTAAATGCACTAGGCTTAGGTTAATCCGTTTTTCAGAGGATTTCCTTAGTGAGCAATTATAAATATCAATCCTACCGCTTTGCGGTGGGGTTGTGTTTTTGATGGTATTTGAATTATCAGAAATATTTCTTAGCCTTAAATATATTTTTTTTCAATGCTGCAGTATCTTTTACACAGGAACAGTATGTCCAGTTGTTAATAAAATATGTAATCGAATTGGCATTCTGAGAACAATTCACAAAGTTTATTATATTACCGGGGTTTATGTAAAGTTTAGTTCTGGACTTTCCAGAGTTTTGCTTCAGGTGTTTCTGCCTAGTTAAGATAGTTGCCATGGTAGTCTGACAGCACATTCTTCAAACATTCAACATTCCACATTTTTCCGCAAGATTAAAATCTTTCAGCCGATGAATCTGGTTGATCTCATTAACAGTCAAGTAAAGTTCTGACTTTGATCCAGTGTAGTTAGGAGAACTATCTCAATCATATCTGAAAACCATGAATGAATTCAAGGTTAATCATAAAAACCATCCTCTATATCTAATTTGAGAATATTATCAAATTATTTTTCTTTTTGATCATTCATTTTAAATGGTTTAAAATCTGAGATAAAGTCTTTAAGGATGTCCACCATAGGCAGCTGGACATCCATAAAAACTCATCAAAAGTGTAATTGAACGCAACTTCATCGAAGCAAAGAAAAAGGCTTAGATCAACCTTAGTCACTTGCTCTGAAAATAAAGTATTCAGGTATCTCTAATGATACGTTCTTTTTGTTATAAATAGCAAACATAACTACTGCTGCTATTATCCCCACAACCACGACATGTATGGGTTTGAAAATTTTAATTTTTTGAAACATGATTTATGTATTTTTATTTGTTGTTCTTTATAAATATTCCCGGTTTTACCAAAAGTACTATCGTCTTTAAAAAAATCCGCTTTGCTTAATTACTTCTCCAGAACTAGAAGAAGAATCAAAGCTCAAATTTGTAAATTCATTGTTTCATCTGAAAGGACATGATTTTACAATTCTTTGTAAACCCTATGAATAAAGGATTGTAATAATATTGTATTATCTAAAATAAAGTTGTGACGCACCCCGTGCATGTACTAAAGATAAATTTTCACTATTTTGTTATTTCACATTGAATATCATCAAAAAGTAAATTCTCTTAGGATGTACCTTGGTGAATTACTCTAAAACTAATTGACTTCAAAAGTATATATGAAAATAGTTGGTGTTGTTGATGTGCAAAAAATAAATTTGTGACAGAAGATGATTCTATATAAAAGATAAAATTTCACTCTTTTATCTTTTGCTAATTTTTGGAGACGCTATGAAACCTTCTTTTACACTAAAACGGAAATATTTTGATATTTTATAAGATGTGTATTTTGAAATCTTATTTTATTATTTAACTTTCTCAAAATCTAGTAGTATTAAACAAACTTTCCTGAAACAAATCAGGCATCTATATTTTTATGAATCAATTTCAACGTTAATCTTAAATGTCTTCTTAATTTTTAGGGTTGCTGTTTTTATTTAATGTAGCTATTGTAATCTTTCCATAATCGCAATATTCAAATAGTTTTTTAGAAGAAGTTCAGAGAAGGTGAAAGAATGTCTGAAAATCAAGGGGTATAAATATCGATTCAAAACAAATCTCGTAAATTTAGGAATGCATAGTCTTTGATATTTAGCAGAAATTTTTTAATTTTACTTCAAACACAAGACAATGCTGATTAAAATTTATGGAAGTTCCATCTTTGGAGTGTCTGCTCAGACCATCACAATAGAAGTAAATATTGATACTGGCGGAGTAGGATACCATCTCGTAGGTCTTCCTGACAATGCCATCAAAGAAAGCAGTTACCGAATCTCTGCTGCACTGAAAAACGTAGGCTATAAAATTCCCGGAAAGAAAATTACAATTAATATGGCTCCTGCAGATTTGCGAAAAGAAGGAGCTGCGTATGATCTGAGTATTGCCATCGGAATTTTAATTGCTTCTGATCAGATTCAGGCTGAAAATGTACAGGATTATGTCATAATGGGCGAACTGTCCCTTGACGGTAGCCTGCAGCCGATCAAAGGAGTTTTGCCCATCGCTATACAGGCCCGTGAAGAAGGTTTTAAAGGAATTATTTTACCGAAACAAAACACAAGGGAAGCTGCCATCGTGAATAATATTGATGTGTATGGGGTTGAAAATATCAGTGAAGTCATCGGTTTCTTCAATGAAGGAATACCGCTTGAAAAAGTTGTTTTGGATACCCGGAAAGAATTTCAGGAGAAAATTAACAGTTTTCCGTTTGATTTTTCAGAAGTAAAAGGTCAGGAAACGGCAAAGCGGGCAATGGAGGTTGCCGCAGCAGGCGGACATAATATTATTCTCATCGGACCACCGGGAAGCGGAAAAACCATGCTGGCGAAAAGGGTACCGAGTATTTTGCCCCCACTTACTTTAAAGGAAGCTTTAGAAACGACTAAAATACATTCTGTAGCCGGAAAAATGGGAACGGAAACTTCTCTGATGACCGTTCGTCCGTTCAGGTCGCCTCACCACACAATCTCAGATGTAGCACTTGTAGGCGGAGGAAGTTACCCTCAGCCCGGAGAAATCTCTCTTGCCCATAACGGAGTCCTGTTCCTAGATGAAATGCCGGAATTTAAAAGAACGGTTCTCGAAGTTATGCGGCAGCCTCTGGAGGACCGGGAGGTAACTATTTCACGAGCAAAGTTTACCATCAATTATCCATCAAGCTTTATGCTGGTTGCATCAATGAATCCAAGTCCGAGCGGTTATTTTCCGGATGATCCTAATAATACTTCGTCTTCCTTTGAAATGCAGCGGTATATGAATAAGCTGTCGGGACCACTTTTAGACCGGATTGATATTCATGTGGAAGTGCAGAAAGTCGAGTTCGAACAGCTGGCGGAAAAGAGGAAAGGTGAAAAAAGTGAAGACATCAGAAAGCGGGTTCTGACTGCCCGTGAGATACAGAATGAGCGATATAAAGATTTGTCAATCAGCTATAATGCTCAGATTGGTTCCCGCGAACTGGAGAAGTTTTGTGAACTGGACAGCAGCTGTTTCAACCTCATCAAAGTTGCAATGGAAAAACTAAATCTTTCAGCGAGGGCTTATGACAGGATTTTAAAGGTTGCCAGAACCATTGCTGATCTTGAAGAGTCTGAAAAAATACACTCTCATCATATTTCTGAAGCGATCCAGTACAGGAGCCTGGATCGCGAATTCTGGAATGTTTAAGGTTTTATTGTTTCTTTATTATTTTTTTTTATCCACTGTAGATAATAATTACCTCTTATTATTTTCAATACTAATATTTTTTTATAATACGTCAAGTTTTGTCGTAATCCATAATGATCTTTGCTGCAATAAGTAAAAGCGAGAGCGCTTTGAAATGTAAATTGGGAATTCTATTGTTAAAATAACAACTTTAAAAAATATGAAACTTGAAGTAATATTCTTAATAATAATTTTAAATAAATAAAACAATGATCTATACAGAAGATTTTTTTACAGCAAACAGTTCTTATCCAAATGGTGACTTAGTTCAATTAGTAGATAGTTTTACTAAAGAGAACGTTAATTTTTTAAAAACATCAACATGGATTGATGGCACGTTAATAACTAATCAATACGATGGTATAATATATAGGAAGAAAGGAAATGATTTCTATGTGAATACTCAAATTTTATCAAAATCAGAATTAAAAGCAACTACATTTGGAGTTGTTGCAGATGGAGTTACAGATGACTCCGATGCGCTACAGCGAGCTTTTGATTTTTGTGGAAAAAACGGGTGGAAATTAATATTGCCCATTGGTGAAATTGTCATTTCAAAAACAATAGAATGTGATATGAGAAATTTAAATGTTTCTCGGCGATTTCATCTTACCGGAGCAGGCCTTAATTTAACTATTATTAAGTCTATTGGTCAGACAGGAGGGTTGAAATTTTTATCTGATAATTTTAGTCCTTACTACTTAACTTTGTCTGGATTCTCAATAAGAAGACCAGATTTACCCTCTTCATCAGGAGGTGTTGGTATATATATAAATAAACTTATGGATATAACCATAAGAGATGTTGAAACCTTTAAATACAATATAGGTATTCAGGTAATGGATAATTGTTCATCACTCTTTGAAAATGTAAAAGCAGCTTGGGGGGATATTGGTTTCTACAGTGCAATGGTAAATTCAACTGATGCTCTTACCAATCCAAATCTATTATCTTTTATAAACTGTCATTTCAATTCAAATTCTGTAAAAGGGGTTGAATTATATAATTTGCATAATGTTAAATTTGATGGTTGTGGATTTGAAGGTAATGGTGGAAACGCTCTTGAAGCTGTTTTTAATGGATCTAATGGAAAGGTAGGCTTAAATCTAATAAATAATTATTTCGAGGGGACATCAAATGGTGTAGATGTTTACTATACTCTACAGTCTGGAGGAACCGCTAATTTTATTGGGAACAATTTTAATAGATTAAATAATTCTATTTATACATCGATTTATATCATATCTAATACAAATGAAAAAAAGTATCTTAATTTTGTTGGAAATGGCTTTTTAAATGGTAAGGATTTCGTTCCAGGTGGAGATAAACCTGCTGTCTTGATTGCTGGAAATACCGCAAATATATATTACAACGACAGTAACTATTATGAAACATCTTCAGATGTTTTAGTCTGTCTTTAATTAATTTTAAAATGTTCCATCTTAAAAAAAAATAATTTAAAAGGAAAGATCTTGCTTTTGAATAAAAAAAGCCGTGGAATTTATTCCACGGCTTTTACTATTATAGTGTCCCGTCCTAAAATAAGTTTACAGAAAATAGACTTATTATGGAAAAGCAAGAAAGAGAGAAAGCAAAACGCACGCAGCGAGATTATACGATGTCCTTTAAATTAGGCCTTGTCAGTCGGATAGAAAAAGGGGAGTTTACTTACCGACAGGCGCAGAAACATTACGGTATTCAGGGCAGAAGTACGGTTTTGGTCTGGCTCAGAAAATATGGTAATTTAGATTGGAGCAAACCTATTATCCATACCATGACACAATCCAAAGAAACCCCTGCCGAAAAGATCAAAAGATTAGAAAAAGAACTGGCTGATGAGAGGCTGAAAACCAAGATTCTCAATATGATGATCGATATCTCCGATAAGCAATACGGCACACAGATCCGAAAAAAGTGTATCCCCAAACAGTCAGACTCCTCCAAGAAGAAGGGTTGAGTTTATCTAAAATCTGCAGATTGTTTGGGATAAGCAGACAGGCCATTTACCAACAGCGTCAAAGGATTTGTATTCGGGAAAAAGAATTACAGAAGGCAAAACAGCTCATTGAGGAAATCCGTCTGGAACAGCCAAGAATAGGGACACGAAAGCTTTATTATTTGCTTAAAAACAAGTTTAGGCTGGAAAATATAAAAATAGGCAGAGATGCACTGTTCGATTATCTGCGAAGAGAAAATCTTCTTATTTATCCCAAGAAAAGATATACAAGAACAACTTTCTCCAAGCATTGGCTCAGAAAACATCCCAATCTTTTGAAAACTACCTATCTCAAAAGAAAAGAACAGGTATTTGTAAGCGACATCACATATGTGAAAACCAAGACCAAGGTCTGTTATTTATCATTGGTCACGGATGCTTACAGCAGAAAAATAATGGGTTATGAAGTGAGTGAAAACATGAATGCTGAAAATGTGGTAAAGGCTCTAAAAATGGCTGTCAGAAGCAGAACCACTGGTCTTCCGCTTATCCATCATTCAGACAGAGGCTTGCAATATTGCTCTGAAACTTATCAAAAAGTGCTTAGTGAGAATAAAATAACTCCCTCCATGACAGATGGCTATGATTGTTATCAAAATGCTTTAGCAGAAAGAATAAATGGGATATTGAAACAGGAATTTTTAATTTATAAATGCAAAAACATTCATGATTTAAAACAAATGGTTAAAGAAAGTATTTATATTTACAACAACAAAAGATCACACTTGAGTCTGAAGATGAAAACCCCGGAAATGATCCATAAAAAATCCGGAAAATCAGCATCTTCCGGATTAGTATTTTAATGAATAACTTGTAAACCTATTTTAGGACCAGTCATAGAGAAAAGATTACTTCTTTTTCTTTTTTGCAGGAGCTGCAGTTTTGATTTTAGATGCACCTGTATCAGCAGGAGTATTTTCATCTCTCACTAATTTTAGCTCATCTACAATTCTTCTTGCACCTGCATATTTGTCAATCGTCCAGAGAACGAAACGGATATCTACGCTGATGGTTTTCTGCCACTGATCTTCGAAAACGATGTCACCGCTTAGTGCTTCGCTGTTGCCGTCGAATGCAATACCGATCAAGTTTCCGTCACCGTCAATTACAGGAGAACCGGAGTTTCCACCCGTAATGTCATTATTGGAAAGGAAGTTTACCGGAAGGTAACCTGCTTTATCAGCATATTGACCATAGTCTTTAGCATTCTGAAGAGCAATTACCCTTTGTGGAAGATCAAATTCTTCGTCACCTGCTTTGTACTTACCTACTAAACCTTCCATTGTTGTATAGTAATTATCAGTCACCCCGAAATAGTTTCTGTCGGTTCTGATAGGAAGCGTATCAATCTGTCCGTAAGTTAATCTCATGGTTGAGTTGGCATCCGGGTAGAATTTTTTCTCAGGCATTGCTTTCATAAGGCCGGCTAAGAAAAGACGGTTGTTTTTAGCAAAATTGTCATCGATTTTTACAAATCTTTCACCTGATGCTTTCTGGTCTTCTGCAACTCCTCTTGCTATTTTCAACAACGGATCTGCGTCCAGTTTCAAACGGTCCGGGTTCAGAACAAAGTTTGTTACGGATGTTTTGTTAGCAAAGATAGATGAGAATGCTACATTGGATAATGTGTTTGCATCTAATGCCATAATCGTAGGCGAAGCTACATCAGCTTTAACTTTCGTCTGGTAAAGGTTAACTAAAGAATTAAGCATTTCTCCTTCCAAAGCAGTATTGATATTGTCATATGCTTCTTTAATGGCTGCTTCAACTTTTGGTTTCATGGCCAGTCTTCCTGCCATATCCTGCTTTGCGTAAGCATCAAGAGCCGGAGCCAGCTGATAAGCCAAAGCAATATATTTTGCATTTCTTGTAAGAAGGGAAGCGTAATTTCTTTCAACATTTCTGTCTGAAACCTGCTTGTAATATGTTTCAAGCTGCTCTAAAACCCCGTTATACATTTCGTTTCCTGACTGAGCAGACCACTGTCTGAACTTTTGCTCGATATTTTGCTTATCACCAATCGTTCCGTTTTTTATCACAGCATCGATTGTTCCCTGCCTGTTTTTCCAGTAGTTGGCTACAGAAGCATATTGAGAAGCATAGGCCAATTGAGTGGTTTTGTCTTTATCCATATACTTCTTCATGACATCCATTGCCAGTTTGGAAGTTTCTACCCATGCCGGATAGTCTTTTGAAACCATCTGATTGATCCCGTATGAAGTAAGGTAGCGGTTTGTTCTTCCCGGGTAACCTAAGATCATTGAGAAGTCACCTGGCTTGATTCCTTTGATAGAGACAGGTAAAAAATGCTTAGGTTTTAAAGGAACATTTGTTGGCTTGAATTCTGAAGGGTTTCCTGCAGCATCAGCATACACTCTGAAAACAGTAAAGTCTCCTGTATGTCTCGGCCACTCCCAGTTGTCTGTATCACCACCGTATTTTCCGATAGCAGATGGAGGTGCACCTACCAGCCTGATATCTTTATAATCCTGATAAACGAAATAATAAAATTCATTCCCGTTGAAGAAATCTCTTACAACAACTGTGTATTTTCCGTTTTCAGAATTTTCTGACTGGATTGCTTTTGTTTCAGCATCGATTACAGCTTTTCTTTCTGCTGCAGTCATGTTGTTGTTCAGTTTAGAATTGATTCTCTGGGAAGCGTCATCCATTCTCACCAGAAATCTAACATAAAGATCTTTTGCATTGAACTCATCCTTGTCTTTCATTGCCCAGAAACCATTCTTCAGGTAGTCTTTTTCCGGAGTGGAAGCTGCTGCAACCGCACCGTAACCACAGTGGTGGTTGGTAAAGATCAATCCTTTGTCTGATACGATTTCTCCTGTACAGAATCCGCCAAAGCTTACAATCGCATCTTTAAGGCTTGAATTATTAACAGAATAAATCTCTTCAGGAGTCAAGTGCAGACCTTCTTTCTGCATATCTACGCCGTTAAGCCTTTTGATGAGCATCAACAGCCACATCCCTTCGTCTGCCCTCATTTGGACAAAACCCAACAAGAAAGTGAATAGTAAAAATATTCTTTTCATTTTTAAAATAATTTTTGTGGGGCTAATTTACTAATTTTTACGATAATCCATGAGTTATTGGTATGGAAATGGGTGGCTGAGTGGTATGAAAAACATTTTGTCATTTGTTTATAACTTCTTCATCTTATGTTTGGTTTTAAACTGCTCTGCTGTTCCAATGAATAATCTGCATTATCAAAGGGAATGGATGCTTGTTGAGTTTGATAATTTTACCAGACAACAATTGATTGAAAATAAAGCTGAAATTAATTTAACAGGTGAAAAAACAGGCAATAATAAGATAAAAGGTAATGCCTCAATGGGATGTAATAAAATTCTTTTTGTGACAGAATTTAAAAAAAACGGAAGGTTGAAAATCTCAGGTCTCGGGAGTACTGAGATGGCTTGTAAGAACAGCAGTCTTGAAGATGCTTTTTTAAGAAAATTCGATAAAATGAACCGTTATACCATTGTGGGACACCAGTTAATCCTTTCTGACAGAGATGGGAACAAAATGAAATTTATTGCTGCCGACTGGGATTAATTCCCCGGATATAAAACAATAAGTCCGCAGCAGCTACGGACTTGTTTTGTCAGACAATGATTCCAGGTTTAGTTTTTTGGGATTGTTTTCCTGATTTCCTCTAAAGTCGCGGTATTCGGTAATCCCCGAACCTTAGAATCAGATGCTGAAATCTTTTGCTTCCTTATATTTTGTCTGTTGGGAACCAATGCTAAGACTTCTTCAAAACTTGCGGTGTCTGGCAGTAGTTTTCCCGGGTCATTCTGACTCTGAGTTTTTACAGTTTGTTCTTTTTTCTCCTCCACCTGTTCGGACGCCAGCCTGTTTTGTTTTTCTTTTTTTTGACTTTTCGTTTCGCTTTCTTTTTTCATTTTCATTTCAGATTCTTTTGCTTCTTTTAAAACTTTTTCCTGATCCTGAACTTCTGTTGGTTTTTTTTCCTGTGCATAGGTAATCATGCATAAGAATAAAAAAGGAATGATGTAAAATGATTTCATGATAATTTTATTTAATATTAACTAATACTTTTATTTTTCCGGTTGAGTCCTGGTCATAATCCTGAAGCGCTTTTCCAATGACCTGTCCTGTTCTGACTTTTTTAGGATTGGCTTTCATGGCAACTCCTTGCCTGGACGAGGTTACCAGCAGATCGCCCCGTCTGATCATTCCTCCTTCCAGGCAGACTTTAGTCGGGATTACTCCGATAACACCCATAGGAACTTTACCTGAGAGATCAGCATCTGCATTTTCTTCAGTCAGTAAAACGCCTGGTTTTGTAGCGTACACTCCAGCCACCAGGGTAGAGTAGGCCTTCGCTGATTTTTCCACAGCTCTGTCGCTGGTGGTGGAAATAACGAGAATGTCACCTGCTTCGTAAGCTGAAATATTTCCTTCGACATCAAAAACTTCTGCAACATCGGCCCCGCTGTTCTGGGTTCCTCCGTTAAAGAAGCCTGTTCCGGCTTTATTTACTCTTGCAACGTTTGCTCCTGCACTCTGAAAAACGGCGATGTTCCCTGAAGCTCCTGTGTGATTAATAAAAAAACCGGTTCCTGTGCCTGCATTGGTGACCGAAAGTACAGCCTGGGAATTTGCGGTATTGAAATTTCTGAAATATCCGGCCCGTCCTGTTCCGAAGTTGGGAACCCAGCCATACACGGCACTTCCTGTTCCGTCTACAGTTGCTTCGACACCGTCTCCTGCATTTTTTGCATTGGCTGTGATTCCGTTTCCGTTCCCATTGGCCAGTGCTATTAATGCCGGACCATTACCTGCAGCATTGCTGGCATAAAACAGACCACCAAAGCCACCTGTACCTGCGGATTCACCATAAACGCCGGCAGTTCCGAAGTTGGCAAATATGGAATTTACTTTTCCTTTCACAGCCGGTGAAGTACCATTGGCATTGTCTGTGAAAAAGTCTCCGGCAATTCCGTTTCCTACGGTGGTCGCACTTAAAGCTGTTGATGTATTCGATGTGTTAAAGTTCTTAAATTCGGCAGCTTTACCGCTGCTGAAAGTAGGAATCCAGCCATAGATGGCTCGTCCGGAACCGTCAACGTTAGCTTCAATAGCATCCCCGTCTTTGCCTGCGTTAGCCACAATAGCGTCTCCGTTACCATCAGTCAGTGCCACTAAAGCCCTTCCGTTTCCATTGATGTTTGAAGAATAAAATAATCCACCGAACCCACCGGTGCCAGAGGCGACCCCAAAAATCCCAGCGGCTCCGAAATTTCTGAAGATGGTCTTGGTTTCCCCCCGAACTGCAGCACTTACGCTGCTGGTATTGCTTGAGAGAAAAGAGGCAACATTTCCTAAGGTATTGTCAGGAATATTTCCAGTACTGTTTGATTCAACTTCAAAAGTGTTTCTGTCATTTGCAGCATTGGTGTTTTCAAACCGGCCAGCCCGCCCTGTGCCTGAATTGAGGCCTGCCTGTCCGAAAACGCCGACACTTGTTCCTGAAGTATTTCCGGAAACAAAACCTCTGACTCCATATCCTGCACCATTATTTCTTCCAACTACAGCACCCGCAATTCCACTGTTGGTAATGCCGACAACAGCTTCTCCATTTCCCGTATTTTCACCATATATTCCTGCAGAAGTCTGCTGGGATGTATTTCCCTGTATCGCAAAACCGGATCCTGTAAAACTCTTTACACCGGCACCCGACCCCGAAGTGGTCACATCAATGACAGTGCCGTTTCCTAAGGTGTTCGCAGCGAGAACATTACTGTTATTTGCATTATTGGATATTGAAATGTTAGCAGCGGTACCATTTGTACTGGTTGCGTTCAATCCGGTTCCTGAAGTGCTGTTGGCATATACTCCGTATCCTGATCCGGAAGAATTACCATACACTCCCAGGCCGTTAGGGGTTACGCCGTATACTCCCCATCCGCTTCCTGCCTGCGAACCCCAGACTCCGATTCCTAAACCTCCCGTCCCATTGTTAATTCCACGGACACCGGAAGAAAAACCCCCGGGAGCTGTATTCGTCACAACGCCTTTTGCGGCAGTGATGCTTGATGTGGTCGCATTGTTGATTCCTTCCAGCGATGTTCCGTCTCCGTCGTTGGTAATGGAAAATAAATTGGATGTCTGGTTTGCTGTCGCAGTGTAAGGTATTGTAAAGCCTCCCCCGGAGTTTCCTGATGTTTTTGCATACATCGCATAAGGAACACTTAATAACTGACTTGTTCCGGAAATGGTATAACTTGTTCCTCCTGATGGATCGGTTTCGGTCTTTAAATAATAATTTCCGGAAGCCCAGTTAATGGCTGAAAAAGTTCCTGAAAGTACAGTTCCTGTTCCGATTTCCATACTGATGAGTCCATTGATATTGGTGGTTCCGGTTAATCTTTCAGAATAAACAGCTGTTCCTGCCGGGGAGCCCTGCAGTATGCTGACTTTAACGCCTATATTCTGATTGGCAAGCAACTGGCCTGATACATTTCTCATCACAGCCTGATAGCTCATCTTTTCCGGAGCCTGGGCATCAATTAAATGTAGACCCAGCATCATGCCTGCGGTTAGTAAAATTTTTTTCATTGGAATTATTTTTTAATGATTTTAAAAGTTTTAATATTTTTTCCGTTCTGATTAATTCTGATGATATACATCGCCGAAGGAAGGGCTGAAAAATTCAATTCTGATTTTGATTCTTTTACAGGTGCTGTCTGGACAAGTTTTCCAGAAGAATCATACAGTTGGTATTCCGAATTTCGATAATCATTTGCAGCAAAATCCAGAAATACAAAATCTTTGAAAGGGTTCGGATACAAAACAATTTCTTTTTTGCCTGAATCTTCAGTCTCTGCTGTAGATAAGGTTGTGATTTCATATGCTTGCTGTACACCTTCTAAAATTTGATTGTTTCCTTTAGCGATATAGTCAGTCTGCCCAATACTGTAGGAGACAGAGCCGCTGCTTCCTGTCAGGTCTGATCCTGCAGTGAGAACTGTCTTTTGCGCATTGACTGGAAATGCAGTGCAGACATTCAGAAATAAAACGTAGATAAAAGTTCTTTTCATGATAAACATAAATTTGGGTTATTGAAGGATTTGAGGTTGTTTCCTGTTATTGAGGGTTTTGTGATGTAAAGGTAACAGGAAGCGATAGCTGGAAACCAGAGGAAAAGAACTGGAATTAAAAAGGGGAAATCACTGGATCTGACGACTTGATTTGCATTTATAAATTAAAAATGTTATCTTGTAAATCTTATAAGTTATACAGAATTTAATGTTAGAAAAGAAACAACACAGTTACGAAAAGGCAGTTTTGGTGGGCGTTGTTACCCAGAATCAGGATGCTGATAAGTTACAGGAATATATGGACGAGTTAGAGTTTTTAGCTTTAACGGCAGGTGCTACCATAGACAGGCGCTTTACTCAGAATTTAACTCAACCGGATCCGAAAACTTTTGTAGGCAGCGGAAAAGCACAGGAAATTAAAGAATATGTAAAAGAAAATGAGATAGGAACTATTATTTTTGATGATGAGTTATCTCCTTCTCAGCTTAAGAATCTTGAAAAAGAAATAGAAGTGAAAATTCTGGACAGAACCAATCTTATCCTTGATATTTTTGCCCAAAGAGCCCAGACTTCGTATGCAAGAACTCAGGTAGAGTTGGCGCAGTACCAATACTTACTTCCCCGATTAACAAGAATGTGGACCCACCTGGAAAGACAGAAAGGGGGAATCGGGATGCGTGGTCCCGGTGAAACGGAAATTGAAACCGACAGAAGGATTATCCGTGACAGAATATCTCTGTTGAAAGATAAGCTGAAAGTGATTGACAAACAAATGGCTACTCAGCGAAATAACCGTGGAAAGGTGGTACGTGCAGCTTTGGTAGGATATACCAACGTAGGGAAATCTACATTGATGAATGCAATATCTAAATCTGATGTTTTTGCTGAAAATAAACTTTTCGCAACGCTTGATACAACCGTAAGAAAAGTAGTGATCGGTAATCTGCCCTTCCTCCTGACGGATACGGTGGGCTTTATCAGGAAATTGCCGACTCAGTTGGTAGAATCTTTTAAATCTACTCTGGATGAAGTGCGCGAAGCAGATCTTTTGATTCATGTGGTTGATATTTCACACGAAAGTTTTGAGGATCATATCGAATCTGTCAATCAGATTCTGATGGAAATCAATGCCCATCAGAAACCAATGATCATGGTTTTCAACAAAATCGATGATTTCAGCTATGAGAAAAAAGACGAAGACGATCTTACTCCGGGCTCCAGCAAGAATGTTTCCCTGGAGGAATGGAAAAGAACATGGATGGCAAAATCCAAGCATCCTGCAGTATTTATTTCCGCTTTAACGAAAGAAAATTTCCCGGAAATGAAAAGACTGATTTATGATGAGGTGATGAAAATCCATATTTCAAGATTCCCTTACAATGATTTTCTTTTCGAATATTTTGATAACGACGAGGATCAGGCAACTGAAAAAGAAGATTAATGAGATACGGAATCATATTCTTTCTCATTATTCTCCCGTTTTTTGCGTTGGGCCAGAAAACAAAACCCGATATAAAAAATATCGGGAAGAATCTCAGCAACCCAGATTCTGCATACAATTACGAAAAACTTATATTTAAATATAAAGGTCTTCCAAAGTCATTGGACAGTATAGAAGCAAAGCATTTGTATTACGGCAGAAATTTCAGAAAAGATAGAGTTTCTCAGGCAGGGGAAGAATTCAAAAGTTTAGCAGAAGCTTTTAAAAATAATGATTTTCCGGAATGTATAAGACTTGGAAAAATCCTCTATGCTAAAGATCCTACCAATCTTGATATTATCCTTATTTTACTCCGTGCCTATGATCAGATGAAAGATATAGGGAATTTCACGCATCACTTAGCGCAGTTGAGGCTTCTTACAGAGGCAATCAAAAATTCAGGAGACGGAAAGTCAGAGAAAACTGCTTATCAGGTTAACAGCGTTGGGGATGAATATATTTTTCTCAACGTAATGAATATTGGGCAGGATTATAACAGGGTTTCCAAACCTCTGAAAGACGGTGTTATTGACTCCTGGAAAAAGGAGGATATCACTATTTATATCAAAGTACTTTATTTAGACTTAATTTTTTAAAAAACACATTCATTGGAATTATATTATTCATTTTCAGCGCTCATCGTATTGGCATCTATTTTTGCCTATATTAATTACAGGTTTTTAAAACTTCCCAGCACTATCGGAATCATGGTTATTGCTATTGTCGTATCTATTATTCTGGTTTTGTTCGGAGAGAATTTTCTTCCCAAGACATTCAGCCACCTGAATGATCTTATGAACAGCATTGATTTTACTGAAGTTTTAATGGGAGCAATGCTGAATTTTCTTCTCTTCGCAGGAGGGATTCATATTAATATTAATGATCTTAAGGAACAATTCCGCCCGGTTCTCATATTTTCTACGGCCGGTGTGATTATTTCAACTTTTATCGTAGGTTTCGGAATGTTCTATCTGTTACCACTGGTTGGGCTACATATTCCTTTTATCTACTGTCTTGTTTTTGGAGCACTGATTTCTCCTACAGATCCTGTTGCGGTTCTGAGTGTTTTAAAACAGGCTAACATTTCAAAATCACTAGAAACAAAAATTGCCGGAGAATCTTTATTTAATGATGGTATGGCGGTTGTGGTTTTTACGGTAGTATTACAGCTTGCGATAGGCAGCGAAGTTGATTTGGGTGTAGAGAATATTACAATTCTATTGATGAAAGAAGCCGGTGGAGGATTGCTTTTGGGAGTTCTTTTAGGCTGGGTGACTTCGAGATTAATGAGAGAAGTGGATGATTATATTATTTCAGTCCTTGTGACGCTTGCTGTAGTAATGGGAGGGTATCTGGTAGCAAGACAGATGCATGTTTCCGGACCATTGACAATGGTTGCAGCAGGATTGTTTATGGGTAATTTTAATGTTAAATTTAAAATGAAATCCGTCACTCAGGACTACCTGATCAAATTCTGGGAATTGATTGACGAAATCCTTAATGCTGTCTTATTCCTTTTTATCGGCTTTGAATTATTGATGATTAAAGATCTGAATCATTATGTAATTCCCGGTCTTCTGGCCATTGTAGTTGTTTTGGTTGCACGGTTTATTTCTATTTGGGGACCAACGAAATTTATGTCCTTCAGAACAAGATTCAGTCCGCAGACAATCAAAGTTTTATTTTGGGGTGGAATTCGTGGAGGGGTTTCTATTGCATTGGCGATGTCAATACCAAAAAATGAGTACAGCAACGCTATTTTAAGTATTACTTATTGTGTAGTTGTATTTTCCATTATCGTTCAGGGACTTACCATAGCAAAAGTAGCCAATCCTAAGAAGATTGCAGATGAAGAAAAAGAATTGGAGAATATAGCTTTAGATGAAACTCACTAATGGTTTGTCTATCAATGAGAACGGTTGTTAAAGATATACGGGAATCATTGGCTGTTTTATCCATTCCGGAAAAAGCCGCTTTTTTTCCAAGATTTTTCAAAACCGGAAAGGGAGAATATGGTGAAGGCGACCAATTTATTGGAGTAATCGTTCCTGAACAAAGAAAAGTTGCAAAAGAATATTTCTCAAAAATATCTCTAAAAGAACTGAGCGAATTGCTTTCTTCACCAATCCACGAGCATAGATTGACTGCTTTGTTTATGCTCATTTCAAAATTTGAAAAAACAAAAGAGCAAAATGTAAAAGATGAGATCGTAGAGTTTTATCTAAATCATCTTCAATTCGTCAATAATTGGGATTTGGTTGATACGAGCTGTTACAAGATTTTAGGTCGATATGCTTTTGAAAATCAGAAAGAAAACCTGTTGAAAAAGCTTGCGGATTCTGATGAGATGTGGCACAAAAGAATTGCTGTTGTCGGAACAATGTACTACATAAAAAAGGGTTCATTTGAACTCACAAAACAATTTGTTACACAAAATTTATTTCATCCGCATGACCTGATGCATAAAGCAAATGGCTGGCTTCTAAGAGAAATGGGAAATAAAAACGAAACTGAGCTCATCAGATATCTCAATCAGCATTACCGGCATATGCCAAGAACATGCCTTCGTTACGCTATCGAGAAATTAGATGAAGAGTTGCGGCAAGATTATCTCAAGGGCAGGGTTTAATCAATGAATTCTCTACGTTGTGTGATAATGAAGTTAAATTTCATTAAATTTGTTTTCTAAACCAAAATCATGAAAATTTTCTTCAGGTGCCTTTTGGTACTGCTTCCATTATTATTTCTGACAAGTTGTTTTGATATTTTAGATAAAGTATACATCAGGGCTGACGGCAGTGGCGAATATTCACTTATTCTCAATGCAAGTAAAAGTAAAACCCGATTAGCTTCCCTGTCGAAGATGGAAACGGTAAACGGTAAAAAGATTCCCAAAAAAAATGAAGTAGAAGCTAAGATTAATGAGGCTGCAAAAATTTTCAGAGGCATTTCAGGAATTTCCAATGTAAAAACATCTGCCGATTTTGATAATTACATCATTAAACTCAGTTGCAGCTTCAAAAAAATAGAAAATATTAATAAGGGGATTGAACAGTTAAAAAGCAAAAATATTTTAGGCAAAACGATTCCTGCCAATATTTACAATCAGGATCTGCAGAAGAAAAGCTTTACAAGAAATAAGATCAATACCTTCAGAATTGACTATGAAAAACTCAGTGCAGCAGACAAAGAAGTTTTTACGAATGCTAAATATGTTTCTGTTCTACAGTTTGAAAACACAGTAAGATCCAAATCTAATAATTCCTACCAGCTTTCGCCAAATAAGAAAGCCATGAAACTTGAAGGCAGTATCCTGGATTTTATTCTTCAGAAAAAGCAGATACAAAACACCGTCTTATTTCAATAATCACCAAATCAACTATGAAATCAATTATACTTAAGACACAAACCCTTGCATTTTTGTTCATCGGGTTTGTCGCTGTTTTCTCACAGAACAGCATGAGAATTGCACAGAATACTGCATTCTACATGGAAATTAATGGTAAGGAGCTTAACAAGAAAATTATTTGGGAAAAATTCAACCCATTTTTGCAGGAACTTAACAGAAGTAAGGAAAAAGACAAAAAACCTTCATGGAATGATTATTCTTCAACGGGGATAAAGTATGATGCAAAGCAGTATCATTACGGAACATTTAATGACTCTCTGCAAACGTATAATGCTCATTTCATTATAGACAATAAAGAAAAATTTCAGGAATTTATTAATTCAACCAAAAGAAAAGGACTTGAAATTTCCAGAAAAAAAAACTACTCTTATATTGATATTGATGACAATACTTTTGTTGCCTGGAACGAAAGCCATGCCTATCTTACGATAATTAATTACAGTAAGCCTTTAAAAGATGATATCTGGACAGATGATGTAGTGACCGACAGTACAGTTATAGAAACTGACAGTGTCTGGACGGGTGATGAGAAGGAAGAAAAACCATTCGATTATAACGAGGAAATTAAATATTTAAAAGATGAGATCAAATACATAAAGGATAACATCAAATCGAATAATGCAGAGATTGTCAAATATCAAAAGGACATAAAATATCTGGAAAAGCATCACCGATATCCGGAAGAAAAAAAAGAAACTGTTAATGGTGCAGATTCGATCTATTCTGAAAAAAAAGAAGAAGTAATGCCGCCGCCTGTTTCTCAGGATGACTATTACAGTGAAGAAAATAGATATGGAGAAGATTCTTTATATCAGAAACAAATGGATTCTATCCATATCGAGAATTTTAAAAACAACAGAAAGTTTGCAGAAAATAACTTTGATCAGTATTTTAGTTCAAATTTTGAGATAGAAGTTCCCGGAGAGATGTTGACCTTCAGAGATCAGGGTTCTGATGTATATGTTTTTACAGACTATGGGAAAATATTAAACGAAGGAGTTTACGGTAAAATGTTCAGGCACCTGGATTATACAAGGTATCTAAGCCGTATGTATAATTTAAATTCGACCTATAATCTTTATTTCGATAAAGATAAAGTAAGACTGGTGAATAATCATCAGCATAAAAATCCTGAAATGCAGAAGCATATTTCTGATGTTTATAAAGGAAAGAAAAATAAAAAACTGACCGCTTTAATCAATGATCAAAGTATCGGATATTATGCAATGAATCTTAACAGTTACAGGTGTTTTGATATGATGTACAGCTTTTTTGAAGATGCAGGCGAACAAGAGTATCAGAAAGAACTGCAGCTGATGATGGAGACCGTTAAAATTGTGTTGGATGAAGAAGCAATTTCTAAAATTGCGCCGGGAAACGCAATATTTGTTTTGAATACACTGAAATCTAAGAAAGTGGAATATACTGACTATGATTATGACGATGATTATAATGAAAAAGAGATTAAAAAAACAAAAGAGGTGATGGTTCCTGATTTTACATTTGCTTTTGCAACAGAAAATGAAAAATATTGGAAACGTATTTTTGATGTATTGACCACAAATAAAAATTTTGTAAAAAAGTTCAGTAAAAGCGGTGATGTATATTCTTTTAAAGAAGGGAAAGGGAATGGATATGTTGATCAGTTATTTTTCACTGTAAAAGACGGACTGGTTTATTTGACCACTTCTACAGAAAATCTGAAAGTACAAAGCCAATCCTCAGCTTCTTCCAAATGGATGAAAGATGCTGCAAAATATCCTATTTCCGGAAAATTTGACATTCAAAAACTGCTTTCCGGGTTAGAAAAAGAATTGAATACCCCTTCTGAAAGAAAAACATTGAATCTGATTAGAAAAAATGCTGGGGATGTGTATTTTAAAACTGAAGTTAAAGGCGCGAGTATTCAGACTGAAATAAATTACACAATTAAAAATTCTTCGGATAACAGCCTGATGTATTTTTTTGATGTCTTCGATGAAATCGTCAAAAGTATGGAGGCCGATAAAAAGCCGCTGTCATTATAAATAGTTAATGGTCATTTCTTTGATTTGTAGTCAGACAATCTATACGGTAAATTTTAATTTTGAAGCATCGTAATGAAGAAAAGATATATTGTTTTAATTAGTGCTGTTGTGCTTCTGGCGGTAGTTTCTTTTTTCCTTTTCTATAAAGATAAACACTTGCGGTATATTCCTGCAAACGCAGATGTTATCGCATTGATTGATATGAAAAAGTTAAAGAGGAAGTATGTTGAAGGTTTACTGGAATATCCCTCTGAATGGTTTGCTGAAAAGAAAAAAGGTCAGGAGAAGATTGATTTTAGTGAGTCAGGGATAAAAGTACCCGATTATTTTCAGATTTTTCATTTAAGAAATAGCCCTATTTCTGAATGGTATACTATAGTAGAAATACAGGATAAAGAAGAGTTTTACAAATTCTTAATGAGACAAAAATTTATAAAGTACGAAAAAGATAAATTTAAGAATGCTTATTTTTCTGTTAAAATAGAGGATGAAAAATGTATTTTCGGTACATCCGGTAAAAATTTCGGTCGTATCAACAGTTTATTGCATGATCAAGCCGGAAATAAATTTTTAAATGCTGATTCTTATATCAGTGATGGTATTGGAAGCATTTCATTAATTTCAGAACAGCATACAAAGAATTTTTCCATTGATCTGAACCATGATAACGTAGAAATAAAAAATAATCCAAAGTCAGAATTTTCTATACCATTGATTACTGAACTAAATAGTAAAGCTCAGTTTTTAGAAGCTGAGCTGGATACTGAAAATATTGAAAAATTTATTCAGTTGTATGGTGGTGATTTTAAACAGGGACTGAGCATTCAGTCTGTGAAAATGTCGGCTGATCTTAAGGAAGTAAAAGATACCATCATCAGTTATGGTTATGATGAAAATTTCAATGAAATCGAAAAAGTAACTTATCAGAAGATTATTCAGCCTGATTACAGTATTAGATTCAGAACTGCTGATTCACAAAAAACCTGGAACTATTTCTTAAGTAAGAATTGGATTAATGCTAAAAATCAATTCACACGAATTCCTTTTCAGCCCAATATAATTACTAAGGGTAAAAATGAGATTTTGATAACATCTGTCGGAAAAGTTAAGGCTCCGGATGAAACAGGAAAATATAATTATATTTTCGTCAAAAACAATCCACTTTTGAGTGCCTCCCTGAAAAATTTTGTGAGTCAGGATCATAAATATTTGAGGGAAATTGAATATATTTTTTATGGTAACCTCAATCGTGATTATTATATTCAGATTAAATTCAAAAAACAAAAGCTTCCTTTAATTCTAAGATAGAACTATGGATACATCAGATATTGCCTTATTAAAAACATTGACCCATTATTTTCTTCACCTGGTATTTCCTGTGTTTATTGCGCTTATCTTTTACAGGAAAAACTGGAAGAAAGTTTATCTCATTCTTCTAGCAACGATGCTAGTAGATCTTGATCATCTTTTTGCAGATCCTGTATTTGATCCTGACAGAATGAGTGTAGGTTTTCATTTTTTACATTCTTACTATGCTATTGCGGTGTATTTTTTGCTTTTGTTCTTTAGAGGGAATTTTAGGGTAATCGGCATCGGTCTTCTGTTTCATATGCTGACTGATTTTCAGGACTATGTACTTTGGAACCATTAAATTATTATTAATATTTTCTTTCAGGATTGCTACTTGAATAGATTTTTTGTATTTTAGAGACACTTATGAAGCTTAAAGAATTTTTACACTACACGTATGTTTTTCCCGTCCTGGCAGTAATTTATTACTTCACGGGACTGATGGGAACCGGCACATTTTCAGATATTGTTGCGGGTATTTTATTAACAGGCAGTGTTTTGTCTGCAGTACATCATGCAGAAGTTGTAGCACACAAAGTAGGTGAGCCTTACGGAACTATTATTCTTGCGCTATGTATTACTATTATCGAGGTTGCATTGATTGTTTCTCTGATGGTTGCAGGTGGTGACCAAGCCATTACACTCGCTAGAGATACTGTTTTTGCTGCCGTAATGATCATTCTGAATGGTATTATAGGTATTTGTGTATTGGTTGGAGGAGTAAAATACTTCGAACAGTATTTTGCCAGAACCTCAGCAACCACCTATCTGGTAAGCATTGTTTCAATTCTTGTTATTACTTTGGTTCTTCCTAATTTTACATCCAGCATTAACGGACCTTATTATAATAATGCACAATTGGTCTTTGTATCCATTGCCTGTCTCGTTATTTACGGAGTCTTTTTAATGGTGCAGACGGTACGTCACAGGAGTTACTTTGTTCCTGAAGACGGAACGGCTGAAGAATATTATATTCCCAATAGAATGCAGGCTATTATAAGCTTTGTTTTTCTGGTTGTTTGCCTTGTTATTGTTGTACTTCTTGCGAAAGGTCTTTCCGGAACAATTGAAGATATGGTACAGAGTATGGGTGCTCCAAAGTCTTTAGTTGGGGTTATCATTGCGGCAGTAGTATTGCTTCCTGAAGGTGTGGCAGCAATTCGGGCAGCAAGGAATAACCAGATACAGTCGAGCTTAAACCTGGCTTTAGGATCAGCATTGGCGAGTATCGGTCTGAGTATTCCTGCAATATCGGCAGTAAGTATCATGTATGATATTCCCTTGGTTTTAGGATTAGATAAGAAAGATATTATCCTGTTGACATTATCGGTTTTCATCGTTATGCTGTCATTAAGCCGTGGTAAAACAAATGTTCTGTATGGAACCGTTTTGCTGGTCAATTTAGCTGCCTATATATTCACTGTGATCGTACCTTAACTAAAATTCAATTGAGCTGGTTTTGAAAACAGAATTATTTTAGGGTTTTCTTGCGTTTTCCATTTTATAAGCCATAAGGTTGGCAATATTTTCAGATTTTGTAATAGCCATAGAGGCATTAAAACCAATAAAATTTTCTTCAATGGTCTCTCTCCATAATCCGAGCCATTTTTCGAAATGTTTCTTTTCCATTGCTTCCAGTCGGTTGATGGGAAAATGTACTGCCATCGGATTACCTTTGTAGCTCATCTGCCCAAATAAAATCGTCTCCCAAAAAGTGTACATTTTAGGTAAGTGCTGATCCCAGTCGACTTTGATGATATCTAAGAAGAAAAAACCAATCGTTTCATCTTTAACGACCTTCGCATAAAAGGAATTAACGAGTAACTCTATATCATCTCTTGATTCTAAATTTTTCATTGTAATATTATTCTATAATCAGTTAATAGTATTTCAAATGTAGTTCAATTCTAAATCTAAAAGAAGATCACGAGATTGATAAAATTCATAAAAACAATATTTTATCTTTGCATATAATTCCTGCGTTTCCCATTAACAATTCAGTGAATTGAGCATTTTTGCATTCGAGCTGTCGGAGACCATTAACGGGAGGAAGCAGAATAATAGTATAACAAAGCTTTTTATATTGCTTTTAAAAACATTAAAAATTGAATTTAGACTTTTATAAAACCCAGGCTTTACAGAAACAGAAGGAGCACAAAAAATTTCTGGACGGTTTAAAGAAAAAACCTCCAAAAAATTTAGATTATACGGTTCAGGAAACTCATGAGGAAGTTTTTGATGAAATAGACTGTTTACAATGTGCCAATTGCTGCAAAACAACAGGTCCGTTGTATACTGAAAAGGACGTTGAACGTATTGCCAAGCATCTCCGCATGAAGTCTGCAGACTTTGAAGCCAAGTTTCTTAGAGTAGATGAAGATAATGATAAAGTATTGCAGCATCTTCCCTGCTTTTTTCTGAACAGTGATAATACCTGTTCAATCTATGAAGTACGTCCAAAAGCATGTAGGGAATATCCACATACCGACCGTAAAAAGATTTCTCAGATTAATCATTTAATGATAAAAAATACAGTAATCTGTCCTGCTGCTTTTGAGTTTGTAGAAAAGATGATGAAGAATTTAAGTAAGAATTCTTAAATACTGGTAAAGTCTTATAAAATTTAGTTAAAACACCAAGTCGTGTATAATTTTACTTAAGTAAGGACGTTTGATAAACAAATCAATCCCCAATTGATTGACAATCAGAAGTAGTTTTTAGATATGTAAAAGTGGAATCCTGAAATATATTGTTTCAGGATTTTTAATGACTGGTTTTCATCTGCCCAAATATAGTAGATTGTACTATTAGATAACCGTTATTAACAAAATAAAAAAGCGCTGAATAAATTCAACGCTTTCCTCTTTCACTATTACTATTTTCCCATTTATAGTCCCGGGACAGGTTGTTACAAAAAAGGTCGGGAAACGTCCCAACCTTTGTATTTTATACGACTCCCTGAGCAAGCATTGCTTCTGCTACTTTTACGAATCCTGCAATGTTGGCACCTTTTACATAGTTCACATAGCCGTCTTCCTCTTTACCATAGTCTCTGCAAGCTTTATGGATTCCGATCATGATCTCTTTCAGTCTTGCATCAACCTCTTCTGAAGTCCAGTTTAATCTGATTGAGTTCTGGGTCATTTCCAATCCTGAAGTGGCAACTCCACCTGCGTTAGATGCTTTTCCGGGAGAAAACAAAACTTTGTTTTCAAGGAAATAATTGATAGCATCTAATGTAGAAGGCATATTAGCAGCTTCTGTTACGCATAAACAACCATTTTCTACTAATAATCTTGCATCTTCCAGATCAAGTTCATTCTGAGTTGCAGAAGGGATTGCTACATCACATTTAACCTCCCAAGGACGTTTTCCAGCATGAAATATAGCTGATGGATATTTTTTAGCATAATCTTCAGCCCTGTTATTTCCTGAAGATCTTAATTCTAATAAGAAATCTATTTTTTCTCCGTCAATACCGTCTTTATCATATACATAGCCGTCAGGACCTGAAAGTGTAACTACTTTCCCTCCCAATTCGTGTACTTTTTTGATAACTCCCCACGCAACATTTCCGAAACCTGAGACAGTTACTGTTTTATCTTTAAAGGTTTGTCCGATGGTTTTTAACATCTGCTCGGCAAAGTAAACGACACCATATCCTGTTGCTTCAGGGCGGATCAGTGAACCACCGTACGCAAGACCTTTTCCTGTAAGAACTCCTGTAAATTCGTTTCTTATCTTCTTGTACTGACCGAATAGGTATCCGATTTCTCTTGCTCCCACACCGATGTCTCCCGCAGGGACGTCAGTTTCAGGACCAATATGTTTGCATAACTCTGTCATGAAAGCCTGGCAGAAACGCATTACTTCCATGTCTGTTTTTCCCTGTGGATCAAAGTCTGAACCTCCTTTACCACCTCCCATCGGAAGTGTTGTCAATGAGTTTTTGAAAACCTGCTCAAATGCTAAGAATTTAAGTACAGAAAGATTTACAGTTGGATGGAAACGGATACCACCTTTGTAAGGTCCAATGGCAGAGTTCATCTGAATTCTGAACCCTCTGTTTACCTGGATCTCACCTTTGTCGTCAACCCATGGAACTCTGAAGATAATAATTCTTTCAGCTTCGGCCATTCTTTCAAGAAGCTTCATGCCGGTATATTCTTTTCTTGTCAGGATAAACGGAATTACAGTTACGGCAACTTCTTTAACTGCCTGTAAAAATTCCGGTTCGTTAGGATTCTTTGCCTCTATTTTAGCAATAAACTCCTGTATTTTCTGGTCAATATTATATTGTTCCATATTAGGGTAGGGTTGAATATTATATCAACAAATTTAATTTTTTTTTCAAGATTCACAATAGCTTATTTGATATTTGCTGAAAATTCAATATTAATGCAAAGGAATATTATTAAATTGATAATTTTAAACTAATGATTGTTAAAAATTAAATGTTATACATGAAATAATGAAATATTAAGAAATCATTAATTCTTATATTGCTATAAATTGTCTCCCGGAAAATGATTTTATTTTTCCCAAAAGCTCCAATTCTAAAAGTACAGGAAGTATTTTATGGGAAATAATATTTGTTTTTTCTGCCAAATCATCTAACGTAATGTGTGGGTTCTCTACTATTGAGTGATATATTAATTCTTGAATTTCAGATAGTTGAACTGTGATCTCGCTGTGAGGAAAAAGTTCTTCCATTCTGTAATTTGTTTTATTAAATCCTATCAGATCAAACAAATCTTTCAAAGTGGAAATGGCGGTGGCCTTATTTAGTAAAATAAGTTGATTACATCCCTGGCTGTATTTGTCAGTTATTTTTCCGGGTAATGCAAAGACGTCTCTGTTATAGATATTGGCAAATGTAGCTGTACTTACTGAGCCTCCTCCGAATGCAGTTTCCACCACAATGGTAGAAGGAGAAATTCCGGCAACAATTCTGTTTCGCTGAATAAAATTTTCTCTGTCCGGTTTTTGAGAAGAATTAAATTCTGTCAGTAAAACTCCACCTTCTTCAAGTATTTTTTCAGAAAGTTTTCTGTTTTTGGCAGGGTATAGGGTATGATGCCCGTGGGCTAAAACTGCAATCGTAGGGATTTGATATTTTATGGATTGTTCATGAACCTCCCTGTCAACACCCAATGCCAGGCCGCTTACCGAAATATAAGGATGTGATTGTGATTCTTCAAAGAAATCTTCAATGAACCTTCTGCCGTAAGCAGTCATATTTCGCGTTCCCACAAGACTGACTGTTTTAAGTTGGACGTCAATATCTCCCTTTTGATATAAAACGGCAGGTGCATCATCACATTCTTTAAGTAAAAACGGAAGCTCGTTCTGATGACGTAACTTTATTTTTATTGAATTTTTTTCACAGAATAAAAGTTCCTTTTCTGCGAATTTCAGATGATCAGGATTCCCGATATCGGAAATAGTTTTAATTCCTATTCCATCAGTTTTGCTGAGTTCCTTTTTCGAGGATTCCCAGACTTTTTTTGCGCTTCCAAAATTTCGGACAAGTTTGAAAAAATTGATGTCACCGATAAAATTGCACTCACGAAGTGCAATGGAATATAGATGTTCTTCAGAATACATTTGTGTTTATTTAAACCAAATATAATAAATTAGAATTTATTTTTCCGTATTTCATCAAGACGATCCCAGATATCTTCGTTTTTTTTATAGGGAAGCTCCAAAAAGTCTTCAGGATGATTTTCTTTATATTCCTGCCAGAGTTTATCATCTTTTTCACTGTAATAGTTAGGGAACTCCCAGATGAATCTTTTCTTTTTATCCCCCATATTTCTAAAAACAAATGCTAAAATACTTCCTACAATGGCGCCTGATAAATGAGCCTGCCATGAAATTTTACTTGGTTCCTGCATCGTATAGAAAAGTTCTTCGGGAAACATTCCCCAGATCAAACTTCCGTAATAAAGCACAACAAGGAGTGATACAGTAAGCAGCGTCATATTCCATTTAAAGACACCGCTGAAAAATAAGAAAAATGCAAGTACATAAACAATACCGCTTGCTCCGATTGTACAAGTATAGATATATTCTCCGGTGTGGATATCAATCGGCGGTAGCATCCAAAGGAGAAAGCCTGCCGAAAGCCATCCGGATAAAAAAACTTTATTAGCGACCGAAGGATAAAACTGGTAAAGCAGCCCCATCAAAATAGCAATAGGAATAGAGTTTCCCACAATATGGTCAATACTCCCATGGAGTAATGGTGCAGTAAGGATTCCCAGTAAACCTTCAGGCAAAAGCGGGATAATGGCACCAAAGCAACTTGCAAAAAAGCCCTGCATCTGTAAAAAGTATCCGAACCACATGGCACCCAGCATGAGCAGAGGATTGATGATTGCGTTTTTGTAAATTACATTTTTAAACATACCTAAAACTGTCAAATCAAAAGCCAAATATAAATTTCGGAAAATTTGTCGATGATTTTAATTTTAAAAATCTATTTGAGACAAAAGGTAATGTTTTTATGTTTTAAGTATTTTAAATTTATGAGCAGGAACAGTTTACTATCAACTCTTGAAAATGGATAAGTTTTCCATTTAACTTTATATCAGTATTTTTGCAGTTGGAAAAATTAAGATTTATGAAAAAGATTTTCGTTTTGCTTTGTATGTATCTTAGTGCTTATTCTTTTGCTCAGGTTGTTATCAGTGATTCTGCAGCAGTCGATACAATCAAAAAGCAAAGACATTGGTCTGTTAATGCAAAAAACAGCGTCATGTTTAATCAGGCAGCCTTCTCAAATTGGGTTGGTGGAGGCGCCAATAATGTAGGCTGGCTTGCAAGTGCAAATTACAATCTCGTTTATGAGAACGGACGAAACCTTTGGGAAAATATAATTATACTGAATTATGGACAGAATACAACCAAAGGCGTAGGTACAAGAAAAACCCAGGATGTATTGAATGTTTCAACCAACTATGGGCTTCAGTTTTCAAAAAGCTGGTACGTTTCTACGGGAGCGAGTTTGCTTTCACAATTCTCCGGAGGATTTGAAGATGGAAATAACCCACAGGCAAAAAAGATTTCTAATTTTATGGCACCGGGATATGTCAACGCCGGGGTCGGAATTACGTACAGGCCTAACGAAAACCTTACCGTTACTTTAAGGCCTGCCAACGGAAGATTTACGTTTGTTCTTGATAAAGAATTACAGCTTGCCGGAAATTACGGTTTAAAAACAGATGGTGATTTTTTCCTGATGCAGATGGGTTTCCTTACTTCTGCAATCTATAAAGTTAAGCTGATGGAAAATATCGAAATGACAAATACCGGATCTATATTTTCTAATTATCTGGAAAATCCTGACCATATGGTATTATCCTATAATATGCTTTTGAATATGAAGATTAACAGGTTTGTCTCATCTATTGTAACTTTAGATCTGATGTATGATCATAATCAGATTCAGAAAACTCAGCTGAAGCAGACTTTAGGGATAGGGTTTGCATACAATATTGATAATGGAGTAAAACGTTCGGGGCGTAAAGACAGTCAATGGTGGCTTAAAAAATAAGATCTTATTGATGAATAACAAAAAAGCACTTCAACAGAGAAGTGCTTTTTTGTTATTCATCAATGGTATCGTCAGAATTCCATTCCTACTTCGAGCTTTTCAGCCAAAAGTTGCTCAATTTTTATCTTTAAAGGTTCAATGTCTATATTCTGCATTGCGTCATTTGCGAAAGCGTACAATAGCAGAGCCTGTGCTTCTTTTTTGGAAATTCCTCTTGCTCTCAAATAGAATAAAGCATCTTTATTCAGCTGACCAACAGTACATCCATGAGAACATTTCACATCATCTGCGAAAATCTCTAATTGAGGTTTCGTGTCAATCGTTGCACCTTCGCTCAGTAATACATTGTTATTTTGCTGATATGCATTGGTTTTCTGTGCAATCTTGTTAACAAATACCTTTCCATTGAAAACTCCGTGAGATTTATCTTTGAAAATTCCTTTGTAGTTCTGATAACTTTCACAGTTAGGCGTATTATGATGAACTGCGGTGTGATGATCTACCAACTGATCTTTTCCTATGATGGTAATCCCATTCATGAAAGAATTGATATTTTCACCGTTATGAATAAAATCCAGATTATTTCTGATGATCTTTCCTCCGAATGTAAACGTATTAACCGTAGTCAGGCTATCTCTTTCCTGTTTTGCAAAAGTATGATCTACAAGGTAAGAAGTATCGCTGTCATTTTGGATTTTATGCCAGTCTGCTTTTGCGTTCTGATAGGTGAAAATCTCAGTAACCGAATTGGTAAATACGAAACTGTTGTCAAAATTATGATGGCTTTCAATGATCTCGACTTTCGCTCCTTCTTCAACAATCAATAGGTTGCGGGTATTGTAAAACGTATTTTCTTCCTGATTTTGAGATAAATAAAAAACATGAATTGGTTTTTCGATAATCACATTCTTTGGAACTTTAAGGAAGAAGCCATATTTACAGTATGCCTGATTTAAGTTGGTGAAGGCTAAATTTTTTGCTGCAATGGTATTGAAATATTTATCGAAAACCTCCTTGTGATTCTCATCATTCAAAGCATAGTTAAAAGACAAAAATTCTGCATTTTCTATAGAGATATTTGAAAGCTCTTTGTGCAGTTTACCATTGATAAAGACGATCCAGTCGAAATTGTCTTCTCCCAAATGGAGTTGCTCAAGCTGCTCTTTTGTGATGTTATGATTTTCTTTCGGGAAAAAATTATAATCTTTCTCCGTAATTTCTTTTATGCTGGTATACTTATATTCTTCGTCTCTCCTCGTGGGAAATCCTAATTCAGCAAATTTTGTCAAAGCTTCAATCCTGTTTTCGTCCAAAAAACGGTGGCGAAGTGTATTGAGAAACTCTGGATGATTTGTTAAAATTTGTTCGTTTAAACTCATTATTTGAACGTTTATTTGCCAGTGATCAGATGTTTGAATCCTAACCGAGTGACAAAGATTGCGTTTTTATTTATTAAATTTTTAGATGCCTTTAATATTAATTAATTCAGAAGCCAATCATACCCTTTGCTTTCCAATTCAAGGGCTAAAGATTTATCTCCTGTCTTAATAATTTTTCCATTCGCCAAAACATGTACATAATCAGGCTCAATATAATTAAGCAATCTCTGGTAATGGGTAATCAGAAGTACAGCATTTCCTTCATTTTTAAATTGATTAACGCCATCTGCAACAATTCTTAAAGCATCAATATCCAGTCCTGAATCTGTTTCGTCAAGAATAGCCAGTTTAGGATTCAGCATCATCATCTGAAAGATTTCATTTCTCTTCTTTTCACCTCCGGAAAAACCTTCGTTCAATGATCTTGAAAGGAAATCTTTCTTAATTCCCAATTTCTCCGATTTCTCACGAATCATAGCCAACATTTCTTTGGCAGGCATATCTTCTAAGTTATTGGCTTTCCTATTTTCATTCAAAGCTGCTTTGATGAAGTTAGTCACAGAAACTCCTGGAATTTCTACAGGATATTGAAATGAAAGAAAAATCCCTTTGTGAGCTCTTTCTTCAGGAGCATCTTCAATAATATTTTCACCCTGAAAAAGTATTTCTCCTTCAGTCACTTCGTAATCTTCTTTTCCTGCAATGACAGAGGAAAGGGTTGATTTTCCAGCTCCGTTCGGTCCCATGATCGCATGAACCTCACCGGGTTTTATTTCAAGATTGATACCTTTTAATATCTGTGCGCCATCTTCAATTCTGGCATGTAAGTTTTTAATGTTTAACATATTTTTATTCGTAGTGTCCTTTTAAAGACAAAATATTTAATATTTCTATTGTATTCTCTTCAGTAACCTGATAGATGATTCTGTGTTCTCTGTCAATTCTCCTTGACCACAATCCTGTAAGATTAAATTTTAATGCTTCAGGTTTTCCCAAACCTTCATACGGATGTGCTACAATATCCTCAATTAAAACAGTTATCTTTTTCATTACGGATTTGTTGCCGGATTTCTTCCAAAATGCAATGTCACGTTGTGCCTTTTCAGAATAGATTACTTCCACAAATCTGCAGTTTCTATTTTGATACCTTTACCTTCTTTTAATTCCTTCTGAGCTTCCAAAATTTCTTTCACAAATTCAGGATTGTATGTGTTTTCTTCTTTTTCTTCAATTTCAAAGCCTAATGCTTTTGCAAGTGACTTAATCACCTCAAAGTCTTTTTTCTTTAAATTTTTAAGAATCACTTCCATAAATTAAACTTTGTTTAAAATTACAAAATTCTATCCTACAGAACCTTCTAAAGAAATCTCCAGTAATTTCTGGGCTTCAATAGCAAATTCCATTGGAAGTTTATTTAAAACTTCTTTACTGAAACCATTGACAATCAGAGCGATTGCTCTTTCGGTATCGATTCCTCTCTGGTTACAGTAGAAAATCTGGTCTTCACCGATTTTTGAAGTGGTCGCTTCGTGTTCCAGCTGTGCAGTGGGATCTTTGATTTCAATATAGGGAAAAGTATGCGCTCCACATTCATTACCCATCAGTAAGGAATCACATTGTGAGAAGTTTCTGGCTCCTTTTGCAGAAGGCATTACTTTGACCAGCCCTCTGTAGGAATTTTGTGATTTTCCTGCAGAAATTCCTTTGGAAATAATAGTTGATTTTGTATTCTTACCGATATGAATCATTTTTGTCCCGGTGTCGGCATACTGATGGTTGTTGGTTACAGCGATAGAGTAGAACTCACCGATTGAACCGTCACCCTTTAAGATACAAGATGGATATTTCCACGTTACCGCAGAGCCCGTTTCCACCTGTGTCCATGAGATTTTTGCTCTGGTTTCGCAAAGCCCTCTCTTGGTCACAAAATTGAAAACACCGCCTTTTCCTTCTTCATTTCCCGGATACCAGTTTTGTACTGTAGAATATTTAATTTCAGCATTGTCCATTGCGATCAGTTCCACGACTGCGGCATGAAGCTGGTTTTCATCTCTTGAGGGAGCTGTACACCCTTCAAGATAAGAAACATAACTTCCTTCATCAGCGATAACAAGGGTTCTCTCAAACTGACCTGTTCCGGACTGATTGATACGGAAATAGGTTGATAACTCCATCGGGCATCGCACGCCTTTTGGAATATAGCAGAAACTTCCGTCAGAAAAAACTGCGGAATTCAATGCTGCATAAAAGTTATCACCTCTCGGAACAACTTTTCCAAGATATTTTTTCACAAGATCCGGATGGTTTTTAATGGCCTCGGAGATTGAGCAGAAAATAATTCCTTTTTCAGCTAAGGTATCCTGAAACGTTGTTTTTACAGAGATAGAATCAATGACAATATCTACCGCAACATTTGAAAGCCTTTTCTGTTCTTCAATATTGATTCCTAACTTGGCGAAAGTTGCCAATAATTCAGGATCCACTTCATCTAAGCTTGCCAATTCCGGCTTCGCTTTTGGTGCAGCGTAATATTTTATCGCCTGAAAATCCGGTTTTTGATACTTGATATTTGCCCATTCAGGTTCCGTCATTTTCAACCAGATTTTGAAAGATTCCAAACGCCATTCTGTCATCCATTCCGGTTCTTCTTTTTTAGCAGAAATAGCACGGACGATGTCTTCGTTTAAACCAATCGGGAAATCTTCGTAGTCGATATCGGTTTCCCAGCCGAATTCGTATTTTTTATTCTCTAAATCGACGCGTAAGTCGTCTTCAGTGTATTTTGACATTTATTTAAATGATTAAAAAATTAAATGATTAAAAATTAGTTTCGCTTTTTATTATCAGTTTTTAGACAGATAATCAATAAATTTTGACAATTGTTTTGAAATTATTTTACAATCATTAATTAAATCGCTTGTATCTTCTTCATATAACATCAAACAAAGGTTTAACAATTTTTTACTTTACCACAGCTCCCATTAGAATGTTTTAAGTATCTGATGAATTGTGTATTGTTGCTGTATTCGCTGCCTTCTGCGATGTTATTGTAATTGACAAAACGGCTTTTTTAATTTGATTTGTCAATTCAAATTCTTTTTTTAATTTTTCTTTGTTTAAAAGATTAAAAACATTTTTTTGTTAGATGAGTTGCCTGTCTATAACTTCAAAATTTTCAAATCTACAGCCACCAATAATCTTTTAATGTTAATTATCTATATTTTACAAAGAAAAACTCTCACCACAACCACATGTTCTGGCTGCATTAGGATTGTTGAAAACAAATCCTTTTCCATTCAATCCTCCTGAATATTCCAGGACCGTACCGGCCAGGTAGAGAATTGATTTTTTTTCTACAACAATTTTAATATTATTGTCCTCGAAAACCTGATCAGTATCTGTTTTTTTGTTGTCAAAACCTAAAACATATTCCAAACCAGAACAACCTCCGCTTTTAACGCCTACTCTTATATAATCTTCTGCAGGATTAAAACCATCTTCTGTCATCAGTTGAATGGCTTTTTCCTTAGCATGATCTGAAACTTTTATCATTGTATTTATTTAGAATGATTTAATGGTGCAAAAATACGAACAATAATCAGTATATAAAAATCGACGTTTTTATTTTATCAATTTTTATCATCGATGGTTTAACTTTGATGAATAATTAAAATCAAAACTATAAATCAGGATATAATGAAAAAATTAGGCATTTTAGCTGTTGTATTATTGATGCAGGCTTCTTTTGCACAAACCAACAGATTTGTATATCAGGTGACGATGAAATCTGATGCCTCCGATAAAGCAGATGTTAAAACTGAGAATGCCTATCTGGACATCTCAGCTGAAAAATCAATGTTCTATTCCGAGAACCGCATTAAAAGGGATTCTGTGATGAAAGCTAACTTTCAGAGTGGAGGAGCAAGAGGGTTTAACAGGGATCAGATGGAAAGTTTAAGATCAAATATTAATTATTCGATTGAAAAGGACAAGAAAAATCAAAAAACTTTATACAGGGACAGGTTAGGAAGAGATCTGTATTCTTACGAAGAAGACAGACCTTTGGACTGGAAAATTCTTTCTGAGACAACGAAAATAGGTGAGTATAAAGTTCAAAAAGCAGAAACTGATTTTGGCGGAAGAAAATGGACTGCATGGTTTACTACTGATTTACCTTATCAGGACGGACCTTATAAATTCAGCGGACTTCCGGGTCTGGTGGTCAAAGCTGAAGATGCATCAGGCGATTATTCATTTGATTTAATGAAAAACTATAAAATTTCTGACTTTCCTGAAATGGCTACATTCGGTAATGTGATTAAAGTAAAAAGAACAGATTATGTAAAGCAGCAAGAGAAATTTAAAACTGATCCTATGTCTTTTATGAATAGTCAGCGTGGCGGTGGAATTTCTCCTCCAATAAGAACCGGAGGTGGCGGAAATCCAAATCCTGCAGATATGAGAAAACGAATGGAGGAGAGAGCAAAGGATGAAGCAAAACGAAACAGCAATCCTATTGAACTGAAATAAGTGAAATAAGAAAGACCTGAAGAAACTTCTTCAGGTCTTTCTGTTATTTTAAAAGTTGATCAAAAGTGTCTCCCTGTTTGATGTCACCTGAATTATAACCTTTCATAAACCATTCTTTACGCTGTGCTGATGAGCCATGAGTGAAACTTTCCTGATTCACGTATCCTTGTGATCGCTTCTGAATATTATCGTCACCTACGGCTTCTGCAGCCTCAACGGCAGATTCTAAATCGCCTGGTTCAAGAAATTTTTCTCTTTCGTTAGAATATCTGGCCCAAAGTCCGGCATAAAAATCTGCCTGAAGTTCAGTAGCTACAGAAACCTGATTAAGCTGCGCTTCAGAATACCTGCCGCTTTTTCTTAATTGGTCCGTCTTATCTAAAGTTCCTAAAAGATTCTGTACGTGATGTCCCATTTCGTGAGCCATGACATATGCAATGGTAAACTCTGTTACCTTTGCACCGAAATTTGACTCGAGTTCTTTAAAGAAACTCATATCCATATAAACAGATTGATCGGTCGGGCAATAAAACGGTCCCATTGCAGATTGAGCCTGTCCACAACCGGAATTTGTAGCTTCTTCAAAAAGGACTACTCTTGCCGGTTTGTATTGCATACCGTTATCAGCAAAAATTTTCGTCCAGGTTTCTTCGTTTTCTGCCGTAATCATTTTTATGAATTCTCTGACATGCAACTCACTTTCATTTAACTGACGCTGTTCTGTCTGAGGTAATGAATTCCCACCGGAAGAAAGGATTGCAGAAGGATCTCCTCCTAAGAAAAATATGATCGCGGCGATGATGATTGTTCCTAAACCACCACCTACAATTGCTCCACCGCCTCCGCCTGATCCTCTTCTGTCATCAACGTTACCACTTCTGTCGTCTGTCCATTTCATTCTTTGTTATATTTATGTGTAAATTTAAAATATTAAATAATATTTTTGTCAAAAATTGTAAGTAAAGTGAGAAAAATTCAAATTGCTCTTATGTTTTTGGGATTTGTAAGCATTATGTCCTGCACCGGTGGTGATTCTAAAGAAGATGAAGTCGAAAATATCGATAAAAAGTCAGCAATAGAAACAGAACTTTCTGTTCAGCATATCGATACTGCCGATGTCTTAATTACCAGACATAAAATATGGAAGAACAATAAACTTTTTAGAGAAATTGTTAAAAGAGATACGATACCGGCACTGGGAGATACATTGCAGGTTGTTAATGATGAAGCAGGAAACGAGCACCGTACCAACGTGAAAAAAGATTATGAATTTTATATAACCGTGCAGTAATGAAAAGATCAAGTTCTGTAAAATTGCTTTTTGTCACAGGAATTCTTGCTGCCTGTGCTCAGGAAACGCCCAATGATCAATGGGGTAAAGAGAAAAAGGTGTACATGAGGTCAGATACAACCGCTTCTTATACAAGATCGCACGGTTTTTTAAGCGGGTTCCTGTTATATCATGCATTTCGTCCTTATGGGGCTTACAGTAATGGTGCTTATCAAAGAGCAGGGTACTACAGTGATGCCATCAGCGCAAAATCTAATATAGGAAGAAGTTCATATAAAGGAAATGTAGTGAGAGGAGGATTGGGGAAAAGTGGCTTCAGAGCGTCATCATAAGTTTAAACCTGCTGCGATTTGGAAACTCGGATGTCTGCTGGAGTCATGATAGTAAACAAAATTAAACTTCTTTGCCGGTTAACAGATGACCGGATGTAATAAATCTTCAGATGAAAAGAATACAGTCACAGTTCAGAAAAAACTGGCAACATAAACTTGAAAATTTAGGTTTTGGTTATCATTCTCTTGAAGGGCTCTATTGGGATGAAAGCCATTATTATGAATTTTCGATGGAAGAAATCAACAAAATTGAAAGAGCAACTTCCGAATTGTGGCAGATGTGTCTTCAGGCGGTTGACTATATTATTGAAAAAAATAGGTGGGAAGCATTTAATATACCCGAATCGTTCAGAAACCATATTGTGACAAGCTGGGAAGAAGATCATCCTTCCATTTACGGGAGATTTGATTTTGGCTTTGATGGTGAAAATTTAAAGCTACTTGAATTTAATGCTGATACGCCAACTTCTCTGTATGAAGCGTCTGTTATTCAATGGTATTGGCTGCAGGAGATGTTTCCTTACAAGGATCAGTTCAACTCTATTCATGAGAAATTAATTGATTATTGGAAATATCTTAAAAAATACATGAATCCACATTATATTTATTTTGCATCATTAACGAATATTGAAGACGTAACGAATGTGGAATATCTGAGAGACTGTGCAGCTCAGGCCGGTTTTGAGACTGAATTTATTCCTATTCAGGATATCGGATGGGCAGAGGATATTAATGAATTTATTGCAGGAGACCAGATAATTATGGATTATATTTTCAAATTATATCCTTATGAATGGATTCTCGAAGACGGCTTTGGTGATAAACTGGTCAGTAACAATTTCAGATCTCAATGGATAGAACCGGCCTGGAAAATTTTGCTTTCCTCCAAAGCAATTTTACCTGTTCTGTGGGAAATGTTTCCTGATCATCCTTATTTGTTAGAATGCTATTTTGAACCGAAACATCTGACAGATTACGTTAAGAAGCCTGTCTATTCAAGAGAGGGAGCCAACGTCACCTTATATAAAAATAATGTTACAATAGAAGAAAACAGCGGCGATTACGGAAAAGAGGGATTCATCTATCAACAGTTGTTTGATCTTCCTGATTTTGAGGGAAATTATCCGGTTATTGGAAGCTGGGTTATTGGCCAGGAATCTGCCGGAATTGGAATTAGGGAAAGTATACATTTAATCACCAATAATCAAAGCCGGTTTATTCCTCATCTGATTGATGCCAATAAAATATACATCAAAGAAAAGGAGCTCTGAAAAGCTCCTTTCTGTCTAATTGATTAGGTTTTTATTTCCCAAAACCAATGTTTCCTTTTTTATCAGAAAGATTTCTTTTAAAATTAATCATACTTAAAGCGGTAACTGCTGCTTCTACACCTTTATTCCCAAGATCACCACCGCTTCTTGCAATAGACTGTTCTTTGGTGTCATCTGTCAGAACACAGAAAATGGTGGGAGTGTCGGTTAAAACATTACAGTCTTTAATTCCCTGAGCTACGGCCTGGCATACAAAATCAAAATGAGGTGTTTCGCCTCTGATAACGCATCCGATAGCAATTACTGCATCAAATTTTCGCTCCTTGCAAAGCTGCATGCTTGCGTAGTTAAGTTCAAAAGCTCCTGGAACGGAAAATAATCTGATGTTTTCAGACTTTACCCCTTCTTTTTCAAGAATGTCTAGAGCTGCGTCACGAAGATTGTAAGTTACAAAGTCATTCCACTCAGAAAAAACAATGCCGATAGAAAAATCCTCGGCATTGCTAATATGAAGTGGCTTGTAATCTGAAAGATTAACTGTTGCCATATGTCTAGTAATATTTAGTCATTTCAATATAAGAATCAGACATCCCGTTATCGTAGTCCTGATATTTTTCGTCAATAGACGCAAAATATTTTTTAGCTTCTGCATTTTTTTTCATTCCTAATGCAACAATACCTGCTTTTCTTGTAAAGAAATAAGAAGTATAAGGATCATCTGATGCTGAAGCTGCTTTATCTAATAAAGACAAGGCTTCATCATTTTTGTTAAGACCGGACTTTGCATCTGCCATTGCACCATATTTCATGGCCATCAATGTTTTGTTGTCAGATGAAAATTTATCCAAAAGATCATAAGCTTCCTGGAATTTTCCTTCTTTAAATTTCAACAAACCTGCATTGTATGCAGAAAGTTTCCCGATTTTGGTTGAAGAATATTCGTTATAAGTTCCTAAATAACCTGGATTAGCTGCTGATTTACCACCCAAAGCTTCTTTATCTTTACCCTCTGTAAGGTTTTTCTGGGCAGCCAAATAGGTTTTTACCGCTTCAGCATTTTTTGGAGCTACCACAAATTGCTGGTATCCGAAAAAGCCTAAAACTCCCAAAACTAAAACTCCAAAAGCAATGCTTAATGGTTTCTGATATCTTTCAAGGAATCTTTCAGTATTTAAAGCCTCTCTGTCAAGATCCTTAAAAAATTCTACCGTTTCCTTACCTTCTTGCTCATTTGGAGCATTCTTACCCAATTTTGCCATAAATTCTTAAAAAATTGAACTGCAAATTTAATTGTTTCTGAGTGATTTACAAAATACTTTGCAGGTATTATTAAATGAATTATAATTTCTTTGTTTTTTGGTCAATGAAGTTAATATAAATCGCAAACAGAAGTATTAATATTCTAACGTCTGATAGATTTCCGCATTAAATTTATTGAGCTTTTCGATTCCCTTTAAATCTTTTAAACCAATAAGAAAACTGAACTGGACAACTTTTGCACCTTGTTTTTCCACTAATTTTGCAGCGGCTTCAGTAGTACCTCCGGTAGCTAAAAGATCATCGTGAATTAAAATTCTTTGATTTTTTTTTATCTGTCCTTCTCTGGTTTCTATTTCAGCACTTCCGTATTCCAGGTCATATTTTTCTGAAATGACAGGAGGTGGAAGTTTTCCTTTTTTTCTTATCAGAATAAACGGAACATCTAAAGCAACTGCAATAGCGATCCCAAAAAGATATCCTCGACTTTCAATACCACATACGGCATCTATCTTTCCTCTGCTGAAATTCACCATATCTTCAACGGCCTCTCTATATAGTTGAGGATCTGAAAAAATAGGAGAAATATCTTTGAACTGAATTCCGGGAATTGGAAAATCTGCAATATTTTCAATCGTATCTTCCAGTTTTTTTATCAGTTCCTGAGATGCCATCGGTTAGGGATTAATTTTATAGCTTGAAATTTTCCACTCTCCGTTGACGCTTTTAAGACCGAAAGTCGCTCTCAAAGAAGTTGTTTTTCCATTTTTATCAGTAACATCATAAGTGGCACTTACACTTGATACATTTGGATTGGTAGCATTGGTTGTTATATTTTTCACACTCACATTCTTAACGGCTCCAAAACCGGAAGTAGGATTTGAAAAAGACTCATAGCTTCCCCAGCTTGGGTTGCTGGATGCATCAAATGCTGCTTTTAAATTTTGTGAGCTTACATTATTTAAAAATTTGCTTACTGTATTTTTCGGATCTGTAGTCGGTTGTTTAGGCTGAGCAGGAACTGGAGCATTTGGATCAGTCACTGTTCCCGGTGCTGTTCCTGTCGGATTAGCGGGATCAATCACCGCATTTGGATCCGGAACAATCATTGTAGAATCTGTTTTCGGGATTTCCGGCACTTTTAAAGCATATGGGTTGACATCTAAACCTATTTTAGACATTTTAAAAGTTTTCGCTGTAGTCTTGACAGAAACGGTAACATCTATTTTGTTATCAACAATTTTAGAAGCCAGTAAAGAGGAAAACTTAAGATTAAATCCTCTAAAGTTATTATCTAACATTAAATTCTTAGCAGTTGAAAGTTTTACTCCATTGCTGAAAACTTCCAGCGTTGTTTCCAATGCTGCACCGGTAAATGTAATAGGCTTTCCGGAAGTATCGACCAATCTTGGAATAATCTGCATTGAAGTGGCCCCATTTCCTGTATCACCGGATAACTGTGTGGCTATGTTCAGAGAGTTTGCTTTTACATCATTCGGATCGCTTTCTTTCGCCGTTTCGTCACCAAAAATATTCATTTCTCCTAATGATGGAGGAGCTGTACTTGCCCAATCAATATTGTTTTTCTGAGCCACCTGATCTGCCATTGAAAGAATTTCAGGCACTTTTTTACCATTGATAAGCTGACCCAAAGCCTTCAGTTCATTCACATCTCCGTCGGCTTCTACTCCAAATGTTTTCAGAATGTACAGCGCTTCATTAAATTTAATCTGTTTAATCGTTGTCAGGCTGGAAGCCATATCGTTAATACTGGACTGTAAAGTCTGAGTCGTGGAAGCATCAGCATGATCTTTTTTACACGCTGTAAAAAGAAGCAAACTAAAAATGAGAATAAAAGTGAGCTTTTTCATTTAATTATGGTTTGATGCAAATTTAGTAAAACCTTTAGGAATAAAGATTTTTTATTTTTTGTTTTCTCTTTCCTTTAAATCTTCTTTGAAAAATGAACTGAAAACAGTCTGCATATCAGGAAATGAATCATCTTGCCAGTAGTTGGTTTTATACTGACTTATATTTTTGTCAAATCTTACTTTCATTATATCGTTACTGTCTGTAAAATCTATTTCTGTAGGATAAAAATTTCTGTAAATAATCACCTGATTATAATCTGCTTCACTTTTATGTTTTAATTTAATAAATGCAATCTCGTTTGATTCCAATAGATCTCTTAATGTTTTTTTTGAATCTTTCTCATACGAAATGTTAACGATACCTCTGATATCAAATAAGCGATAACCAAAAAGGGCCAGTTCTTTTTCCTGAAGAGCTTCGCCGCTAATTTCAATTTCATCCTTAACTGCACTTTTCAATTCTTTTACTTTAGTATTTTTCTGTCTGTATTCTTCAACATTTCCTACCGTTTTTAATTTTGGAAGTTCCAGAAAAGAATTGTAGTCCCAGGAAGACATTTCATTTTTTTCATTTTTTGCACCTTCTAATCTGAAAATTCTGTATTGCTCAATATTTAAGCTTTTCACCTTTTTTGTTTTATTGTCAAAAACATAGGTAACGATGCCATCGACATAGCAATTTAATTTACTGTTGAGTGTCACATAAGCGTTAAAATTCCCTTTTACCAAAGCATATTTTGCCGGTTTGTTATTTTTGATAACAACTGTTTCGATATCTCTGACCCTGTCATTTAGTTTAACTATATCTTTGTTTAAGTCTGAAAAGGAAAATGTTCCGAGGGATACATTGTCATACACCAGCTGGAATTTTTCCTGAGAAGGAGTAAGAGATTTTCGTTCTATTTTTCCGTCAATGTCAGAATAGGCAAGGATGCTTCCATCATTTCCGAATACAGAAACCTTCGGAAGTGGTTGGTTTGTTTTTTCCGAAAGAAAAGTAGTCGTCTGTGCATTGAAAAAGTTGAGCATCAATACAAACATTAAATAAATAAGTTGGGGTTTTTTCATGGTTGTTAATGTTAATTATTAATAAGACAGCAAATTCAAAAGAAGGTTGCCTCACAGAACAAAAAAAGACTGATTTATGATAAATCAGTCTTTTAGAATTTTATTTTGTTACAAGTTCTTAGAAAGGATACTCGTAAATTTCAGATTCGTGAAGGAATGGATTTCCTGTTGGAATAAGCTTTAATTTAGATAATGCAGACATCACTGTGAAGATAAATAAACCTGCCACAAATAATACAGCACCCAATACTAATAAAAGTACTTCAGGAGTGTTCCAATATGGACCAACTGTTCCCGGCATCACCATGTTGAAATAATCTAAAAGGTGACCTAAGATTACAACGACTGCCATAACAGTAACCACTTTGTAATTTCTCTTGATGCTTGAACTTACCAATACCAATAAAGGTAATAAGAAGTTGATGATCAACATTGGTAAGAAAGTAACTCCGTAGTGTTGGAATCTTCCGAAGAAGTAATTAACCTCTTCCGGTACGTTTGCATACCAATACAACATAAACTGAGCAAACCATGTGTACGTCCAAAGCATACTTGTAGCAAAAAGGAAAACTCCTAAATCATGCAGGTGATTGTCATTGAACTGTGGCAAAAATCCGTTTTTCTTAAGGTAAACGCTTAGTAAAATAATTACAGCGATACCACTTGAAAGACAACTCACCATAGAGTACCAGATATACATCGTAGAATACCAGTGAGGGTCAATAGACATTAACCAGTCCCAAGCCCATGCAGCAGATGCAAATCCGAAGAATGCAATATATCCAACTGCCCATCTGTAAAGGAACTGATACTCAACCAAAGATTTCGTGTCATCTACTTTTTTAGACTGAGCTTTCAGTTTCCATGCGAAGAAAGATGCTCCGATCACATAGATCAAAGTTCTGATCGCATAGAAAGGAATATTTAAAAATCTTTTCTTTTCAAATAAGATCACATCGAAATGTGCAGAGTTTGGATCTGTTAAATCAGGATCCATCCAGTGAAACAGGTGACCTTGGTGTAAAATGTTGAGTAACATAATGATTACAAGGATCGCACCGCCATAAGGGATGTAAGAAGCAATTGCTTCCATTACTCTGGTAATAATAATTGGCCATCCTGCATGAGCTGCGTGCTGGATACAGTAGAAAAACAATACCGCACAGCTTACTCCGAAGAAAAATACAGCTACAAAATGAATGGAAGCCAGAGGCGAATTATGAATTTGCATTGTCGCATGTTCCAAATGAGAAGCATGATCCTGAGGACCTATCATCTCACTTGAATGAGTAGGAGCATCATGACCTGCAGAGTGTACTGCCTCCATCATGTGTTCGATCTTTTCTGTACTGATTCCTTTATTCAGGAAAAATCCAATACCAAATAGAACTAAACCTACAACAAGAAGTATGATAGAAGTTGATTTTAATTTTGGTGAAAAACTATACATTTCTTTTCTTATTTTTTAGTTGCGGTAGAATCTGTTTTTGCTGCTGTAGCTGTAGTTGCTGCCGGTGCGCTTTTTTTGAAAGCATTGATCACGTACATTGCAACTCTCCATCGGTCTCCAGCGTTTAATTGTCCTGCATAAGAGCCCATTGCATTTCTACCGTTAGTTAATACATAATGAACAGAACCTACAGTGATTTCTCTGTCTGCATAATTTGGTACGCCAGAATATGCTCCGCTTTGTACAATTGGACCCTGACCGTCACCTCCAGTTCCGTGGCAGGCTGAGCAGGTACGGTCAAATAACATTTTACCTCTTTCAATATCTTTGGCAGCATTCGCCGGATTCAAAGGAGAAAAAGTCAATGATTTTGAAGCATCATAACCAGCATTATACTCATCGGGATTTTTTGGAAGTTTTCCTTCCTCAAAAACACCGTCTTTATTCTGAGCAACAGAACCCTCTACCGGGGCAAGACCTGTAGCACCATTATTTTTAACAAATGCAGGAATTTCATTTTCATGATCTGAATAAGCATCCTGAGCTTTCATCAACGGATCATAAGCTACCGGAAAGTACATATCAGGGAAATATACCAACGGTGTGTTTTCTTTTGGTCCGCAAGAATTAAGTAAAACTGAAGTTAAACCTAAAACCGCTATAATTTTTAGTATATTCTTTTTCATTTTAAGCATCTTTAACAGTTATTTCTTCAACTCCCGTATCAACAAGCAGCTGCTTAATAGATTCTACATCTTCAGTAATAAACTCCATCATGAATTTATCATCTGTAGTTCTTGGATCAGGATTCTGAGCAGGAGCACCAGGATACATTTTGTTTCTAACCAAAAAAGTCAAAGACATCATGTGTGCAGCACAGAAGACCATTAATTCAAACATGGGAACTACGAATGCCGGCATATTGTGAGCCCAGTCAAAAGCAGGCTTACCACCGATATTCTGAGGCCAGTCATGATTCATCACATACCAGGTAACTGTTGCGCCTATGCTTACACCATATAAAGCGTAAATAAATGCAGCGTCTGAAATTCTGGTCTTTTTTAAACCTAAAGCTTTATCCAGTCCGTGAACCGGGAATGGAGTATAAACTTCATTTATTGCGATTCCTTTATCGTTAAATGCCTTAACTCCGTTCATTAGATCGTCGTCATCAGCATAAAGTCCGTATACAATTTTAGTGGTGCTCATCTCCTTCTTTTGCTTTATAAGTTTCACCTGAGATTTTCAAAATCGATTTTAATTCTGCCTGTGCAATTACAGGGAATGTTCTTGCATACAATAAGAATAATACAGAAAAGAATCCGATTGTTCCTAAATATACACCTACGTCGATAATGGTTGGTTTAAACATCGTCCAAGACCCAGGAAGATAATCTCTTGAAAGGTTGATAACGATGATGTCAAAACGCTCAAACCACATCCCGATGTTGATGATCAAAGCAATAATAAATGTTGCAATGATATTTGTTCTTATTCTTTTAAACCAGAATAATGCAGGGATAATAAGGTTACAGGTAATCAATGCCCAAAAGGCCCACCAGTAAGGTCCGGTTGCTGCACCTGGAGAAAGATAAGTAAAATCTTCATATCTGGAACCTGAGTACCATCCGATGAAATATTCAGTAGCATACGCTACAGTTACCATACCCCCTGTCAAAATAATTACAATGTTCATAATTTCTATATGATACATCGTGATATAATCTTCTAAGTGACAAACTTTTCTTGCGATCAACAATAGGGTCTGTACCATTGCAAATCCTGAGAAGATTGCTCCTGCAACAAAGTAAGGTGGATAAATCGTTGAGTGCCATCCTTTAATTACTGACGTAGCAAAGTCAAAAGATACAGTAGTGTGTACTGAGAATACCAATGGAGTTGCCAAACCTGCCAATACCAAAGACAATTCTTCGAATCTCTGCCAGTGTTTTGCTTTACCACCCCAGCCAAAAGCAAGAAATGTATAAATTTTCTTAGTCCACGGAGTTTTTGCTCTGTCTCTGATCATTGCAAAATCGGGAATCAATCCCATAAACCAGAATACTGTTGATACTGAGAAATAGGTGGAGATTGCAAATACGTCCCAAAGTAGAGGAGAGTTAAAGTTCCCCCAAAGAGAACCAAACTGGTTAGGAAGTGGGAATACCCAATATCCTACCCAAACTCTACCCATGTGAATTACTGGGAAGATCGCTGCCTGTACAACTGCGAAGATCGTCATCGCTTCCGCAGAACGGTTTACAGACATTCTCCAACGCTGTCTAAATAATAATAATACTGCTGAGATTAAGGTTCCGGCGTGACCAATACCTACCCACCATACGAAGTTGGTAATATCCCAACCCCAGTTAATAGTTCTATTAAGCCCCCATGCTCCAATACCTGTCCCGATAGTGTAGGCGATACAGCCGAATCCGTAGATGAATAGAACTAAGGCCGCATATAGTGATACCCACCATAATTTTCCTGCTCTTTCTTCTATAGGTCGTGCAATATCTTCCGTGATATCGTGATAAGTTTTGTGACCAATAATCAGAGGTTCCCTTATCGGAGCTTCGTAATGTCCTGACATTTTTTACCTATTTATTATTTAAACTTTATTTTTCTACTCTGTTTCTTACTTTAGTATGATAGAACACATTTGGTTTTGTTCCGATCTCTTCCAGTAAATAATATCTTCTGTTGCTGGAGTATAATTCTCTCACTTCAGATTCCTTGTCATTCATATCTCCAAATGTCATTGCTCCTGTAGAACAAGCAGCCGCACAGGCACAAGAATTTTTAAATTCGTTGTCTGTTACTTTTCTGTTCTCTCTTTTAGCATTTAAGATGGTAGCCTGAGTTTCCTGGATACACAATGAACATTTTTCCATTACCCCTCTTGTTCTTACAACAACATCCGGGTTAAGCACCATTCTTCCTAAATCGTTATTCTGATTGAAATCAAAACGGTCATTTAAGTTATAAGTAAACCAGTTGAAACGTCTCACTTTGTATGGACAGTTGTTTGCACAATATCTTGTACCGATACATCTGTTATAAGCCATGTGGTTTTGACCTTGCTTCCCGTGTGAAGTCGCCGCTACCGGACATACCGTTTCACAAGGAGCGTGGTTACAGTGCTGACACATTACCGGCTGGAAAATTACATCAGGACTTTCATTAGGTTCGATTAAGATGTCGTACAGCTGAGGAACATTCAAGCCTCTTTCTACACCTTCTTTAGTTTCAATTTTTTCTTTTGCAGAATAGTAACGGTCAATTCTTAACCAATACATATCTCTTGACATTCTGATCTCTTCCTTGCCGACAACAGGAACGTTGTTTTCTGCCTGACAGGCAATAATACATGCTCCACAACCAGTACAGGAGTTAAGGTCAACTGACAAATTGAAGTGAGGCCCGTCTGTATCATCGAATGCATCCCAAAGGTCAATCTTTCCTGCTGGCAATGCACCACTGATCGTGTGATATTCCAATGGCTTGTTCCATCCATGATGTTCGTCATCAAATGCTACATTTAAATATTCCGTTAACGGAACTTCTTTGGCAATATCATAACGGCCCATTAGGGTGTTTTGAAGCTGGATACCTGCAAACTCATGGCTTTCACCCGTTTTTTCTATTTTAACATTAGAAACTGCAAGGTTAGAGCCGTCAAATAAAGGATATGCATTAACTCCTGTATCAGCCGTAGCTCCGGAGTCTTTTTTACCGTAACCAAGCGCAAGACCTACTGATCCGTCTGCCTGCCCCGGTTGAATGAATACAGGAACGTCTTTTATAGTTACCCCGTTTACGGTAAGATTAACAATAGAACCGTCTAACTGCATTCTTGCATTCAGGTCGTTTTCTATTTCTAATCTTTGTGCATCTTTCGGAGAAATTGTCAGGTAGTTATCCCATGACATTCTTGTCAATGGATCAGGTAATTCCTGCAACCAAGGGTTGTTTGCCTGAGTTCCGTCACCGATTGAAGTCTTTGTATATAGAACTAATTCTAAATCTGAAGCTTTGAAGTTTCCTAATTCAGCAACAGCCTGCGCAGCATTTCCACCGCTGTAAGATAAAGTTGTTGCATTATTGGAAGCAATAATACCATTATATAAGGCTTTGTTAAAAGAAGTTGCTCCTAATAAAGAAGCTGAACTCGCTTTTAAATAATCGTAGTAATTGTTAGCCGCATTATTCTTTCCGTTTTTCCAAACCAATAGAGATTCTTCGATCTGTCTTGATTTGTAGATTTTCTGGATTGTTGGCTGCATTAATGAATAAACTCCGGACTGAGGCTCGATATCACCCCAGGATTCCAGCCAGTTGGCTACCGGAATTACAGCTTTCGCTGCTTTATACATTTCGTTTTTCTTATCTGCAACAGCAATTACGTAAGGAACTTTAGCTAAAGATTTTTTGAAATCCTGACCTTTTTGGTGAGAATAAATCGGATCCACATTGTTGGTGATCAATACTCCAACCTGTCCGCCATTTACCCATCCTAAAAATTCCTGGAATCTTGCTTTGTCAAATTCTTTCAGGAAGTTAGCCTTACCAGTGAAAGCGACCGAACCTAATTTTTGGTTGATCAGGTGAGCTAAAACCTGAGAAGCTTTAGAACCGTCAGCGAAAACTACAGCTTTGCTGCCTTTTGCTGATAATTCTTTAGCAAGCTCGTTAGCTAATTTATCAGAAGAGCCACCTCCAACGATTGCGTTGTAAACCTCAACTAACGTTTTGTTTACAGCACTTGGCTTTAATCTGTATCTTGAATCTGCATTCGCACCGGTTAAAGACATGTTTGATTCCACCTGAATGTGTCTCAACATGTTTGTTCCCGGTTTTCTCGCAGCAGCATAAGAAGTTTCTAAACTTGCTGCGTTGTATTCTCCTAAGAAATCTGCCTGAAAAGCAAGAACCAACTCAGAACCTTTAAGGTCATAAACAGGTAATGCTCTCTGTCCGAATACTTCCTGTGCAGCATCCAATGAAGCAGCATAAGGAATTGCATCGTAGGTCACCAATTCAGCAGTAGGATATTTTGCTTTAAATTCAGCAAATAATTTTTTGAATGTAGGTGAAGCAAAAGAATGGGATAATAGAACGATTCTTTTACCTGAAGCTTTTGCTTCTTCCAGTCCTTTGATTACAAAATCATCTACTTTATCAAAAGTTTCATCTTTACCTTCAAACTTAGGCTGTTTTACTTTATCATTATCATAAAGAGATAATACACTAGCCTGAGCTCTTGCGTTTGTTTTACCTAAATCACCAGCTGCTGGGTTAGGATCAATCTTGATAGGTCTTCCTTCTCTGGTTTTTACTAAAACACTTGCGAAGTCGAAACCGTCAAAATAGGTTGAAGCGTAATAGTTTGGAACTCCGGGAATAATATCATGTGGCTTTACCACATAAGGAATTGTTTTGATTACCGGAGCTTCACAGGCAGCTAAAGTAACTGCTGCGGTAGAAAAACCTAATAACTTTAAGAAATCTCTTCTCGTTGTACTAGCATCGCTTTTCTCAGCATCTCCTAAGAAATCTTCTACCGGAATTTCTTCTTGGAACTCTTTCAGAGCCAGCTTACCGTTTAGGGAAGGGTCTTTAAGTTCGTGAATACTTCTAAATTGTATTTTGTTTGAAGCCATTTATACTTCTGATTTTTTAGTTATTAATAATGACATTTACCACACTCAAGACCTCCAATTGCATCTACCGTAATCTTACCGCCATCCTGAGGGTATTGCTTTTTAAGCTTTTCGTGTAGATTTTTGAAGTATTCTTTATTATAACCGTTGTTCATATCAACTTCAGTAGTTCTGTGACATTCGATACACCATCCCATGGTGAAATCGTTAGCCATTTGTACTACATTCATTGTATCAATTTTTCCGTGACATGCTTTACATACAACATCAATCTTGTTATCTGGATTTTTCTTGTTGAATGAGTTGATAATCGCCTGTTCACCTGCTACTACGTGTTGAGAGTGGTTGAAGTAAACGAAATCAGGCATGTTGTGAATTCTGGTCCATTCTACCGGAGAAGTTTTACCTGTATACTGCTGTTTTTCAGAATCCCATCCTGTATGTTCGTAAATCTTCTTGATTTCTCCGTCGTAGAAGGCTTTGTCTTTTCCTGGCTCAAGATATTTACCGTTGTATTCAGAAATTGTTCTGTGACAGTTCATACAAACGTTCATAGAAGGTATTTCAGAAACTTTACCGTATTTGGCACTTGAGTGACACAATTGACAGTCGATTTTATTTTCTCCAGCATGAATTTTGTGAGAGAAGTAGATTGGTTGTTCAGGCTTATATCCCTTGTAAACCCCGATCCACATAATCCAGTTCCAGACCCCATAAGTTGCCAGTATTGCTAAAATAGCTAAGAGACCTTTACCGATGTAGTGGTATTTTTCGTAGATTTCACTGAAAGATTTTACTCTTGTCTCATTAAGTCCTGCCAGATCATCCGACTGACCCAGTTTAACCAACTGTCTTAGTTTGATTAAGATCCAAACAAGTAAACCGGCAATTGCCAATAGTGAAATGATTACAATGCTTGATGTTGTATTGTTTGCCGGTGCAGGATTTGCAGTTGCCTGAGTGTCGGTTTTCTTTTCATCGGCGGCAGGTGCTGCCGGAGGATTAGTGGTGTATGCTAAAATATCGTCAATATCCTTATCGGTAAGATTAGGAAATACCTGCATTTCAGTTTTGTTGTACTTTTCAAAAACTTCATTTGCATACTTATCACCGGAAGCTCTAAGCGCTTTGTTGTCTTTAATCCACTTGTGAAGCCAATCTGTGTCCAATCCCTGCTCAGACTTAAGTCTTTCTACCACACCTTTCAGCGCTGGTCCTACAACTTGTTTGTCTAAAGCATGACATGCCGTACAGTTTGCCTTAAAAAGTTTTTCACCGTTTGCAGGATCGCCGTCTTGCCCGTAAATTGAAGCACTTGTTGATAGCAATAAACCTATCGCAATCAGCCCTTTTTTATAATGCTTTCTCCAACTAATCATTTAAATTGTCTTATGTTAGTAAATATTGAATGTGTAATCAATCCCGCAAAAATAATATTTTTAACATGAATTTAACGGCATATACAAAGGGGAAAATGTCATTAACGTTTAATTTGTAACTATTCTAAATAACTATGGTTGCTGTATTTTCAAATTATTCTAAATTTGCAGAAACAAGTTTAAATGAGAAATTTCATAAAAATATTTTCAGTACTTTCATTCTTTGGTTTTTATACCTTTGACGCCCAACAGGTTGTAAAGAGAGATACTATATCCGGAACGGAATTGGTGATGACGATGGATTCGCGGGTGAGTGAAGGAATTGCTGCTTTGGAAGAAAAATGTACAAGAGTTGCTATTAATAATTCTCCGGTAGATTATGATATTCCCGTAAAAACGCCAAAGGTTTTTGTTCCAAGCAGGGAGCTGACGAATGCTGAAGTTTGCAGGAAAAATCCAAGAATTTTAGGATTTAAAATTCAGATTACAACAGTGAAAAGTAATGAGGAGGCTAATGAAGTTAAGGCTTATTTCAGAAAGAGATTTCCCAATCTGAAAGTGGAAACGGATGCTTCTTTAAGACCAAATTATAAGATTTTAGCAGGAAGCTTTTTTACTAAACAAAGTGCCGCAGCCGACCTTTCAAGGGTTAGAGAGTACTTCAAATCAGCGGTTGCTGTTCAGTATAGAATCTTCTGTGCTGAAGCAAAGTAAATAAAGATTCTACAGTAAAAAAAGTGCAGAGAAAAAATCTTTCTCTGCGCTTTTTTTTATTGATAGTATTGGTTTAGAAACGCAAACAAATCAATCATCCGATGGTAATTATTAAGCAGTAAATAAACGGTTAAAATACCGGTGGATGTTGTCAGCAAAGAAAGTGTCCTGGACGATTTACGATAGGCAGAGAACAGCCATCCTAATAATAAAGGATATACAAAAACAAAGTGTCCGCCGTAGATATATGAGGTATGAAGTCCAAATCTGAAGATGCAGTGTATAATGATGTCAACCATCAACGAAAGAATGAGAATCTGAACCAGCCTATTTTTAAAATTCTTAAAATAACTCCATAAAACAAATCCTAAAATCACTCCGATGAAAATGTATGCAAATATGGAGGAGTAGGTCTCCATGAAAATGGCTTTAAAATAAAAACCTTTCATGTTATGTTTTTCACGGATGAAAAAACTTGGGAAAAGAATGTTTCCGCCAAAGAAATAAGAGTAAATCATATCCCAGATGGGTGTTGAATTTACATTCGAGAACTTCTCATATTGTTCTCCTGATTTTGACAGGATGTTTTGATATTTGAAATCAATTCGGTTCAGGTACAAAACAATAAAAACTCCGCAAGATAGCAGTACTCTGAATGCAGCATTTCCAAATCTTCTCCAGCTTCTGAATAAGCCTTTTTCAAAAATAACCGGAATGAATATTTTTACAATATTTGTTACTGTTAATCCGCCAATCGTTACTCCGGCAAGCAATAGTGCAGAACCTGCTATTTTACCATCTTTTTTAAATTTAATAGCCGTGTAATGATTAAATAAAAGTAGTAAAAAAAGCGTGTAAGTGTAAGTTTCCGGCGTAAATGACAGAAGGATATTTGTTGAAAAAAGACTGAAAAATACAACAATCAGTATGCTTGTCAGTACTGGAATTCTGACGATGTTTTTCAAATATTTATATACTTGAACCAAGCTCAAACTGATGGTGAAATTACTGATCCAGGCTAAAATCAATCTGAAACTCATGTCGGTTTTTCCATTCGTGAAAAATAGTATAGAATGACGTATCCAGTTAAAGAAATAATAGGACAGTGGATGTCTTTCAAAGCTGCCGCCGGTCATGATAATCGCTTTATTGTCAAAACTGAAATAAGCATCCCATGGAATCCGACTGTCGAAAATAATTCTGTAATTAACAGCGATGTATGTGCCCAGTATTCCATAGGCTGATAGAAAGAAGATGAAGATTCCCAACTCAACAAACGTAGAAGGGAGAGCAATTTTAAAAAAGCTGATAAATTTTAATTTGATAGACACGGGTTTAAATTTTTGCAAAAATAAAATAAAAAACTCACCGGTGAGGGTGAGTTTTTTATTTTAGAAAGAATATTTAAATTAATCTTTAATAACTTTTTCTGTTTTTGATGTCCCATCAACAAATTCAACTTTTAATAAATAGGTTCCTTTTGTGAAAGAACTGATGTTTATTTTTTCTGAACTTGTTTGTAGTAATACCTTTCCGGAAAGATCAAAAACTGAAGAAGATTTTATCTTTTTATCTGTTTTGATATTGATCTCTCCTCTTGTTGGATTAGGATAAACAGTTAATGAATTATTTTTTTCGATTGCTGCATTATTAACACCTAGAGATCCTGACAATTTGTATATTCCCCCTATGGTAGAGCTCAAGTTAAAACTTCCTCCTAAAACAGTTGATGTATTTAGAGCTGCAACACTTACAAAGCTGTTTGAGTTTTCAATTGTTGTCCAACTGGTTCCTCCATTTCCGCTTCTGACAGATCCCGAACCATTGCCTACTGCTATTAATGTCGAAGTAGTGCCAGGAATATATACAATATCTGATGTCTGTGCAAGAACAGTTGGTAATGTGTTCCATGTACTTCCTCCATTGGTGGTTGAATAAACTGTTCCTGTATCACTTAAAATCCATGCATTGTTAGCATCTTTTAAAGCCATTTTTCCGCTTGATAGAGTGCCTCCGAAATCTGTTAATGGGGTTGAAACAACGGTCCATGTAGCGCCTTTATTAGCTGACTTGAAAATTCTGCCTGCAGAAGTGCCAAACCAAATATTATCTCCAGCAACTTCTTTTAGATGAACATAACCATATTCGTTTGCTACAGCAGGAGCAACAGATGCGCTAGTCAGTTTTGTCCAAGTTGTTCCTCCGTTGGTTGTCGTGTAAATTTCAAATAAAGTCCCTGTAGGGTCTCCCATTGCAACACCGTTATTTTCATCCCAAAAATAAATTGTATTTGCAAATGATGCAGTTGAATTAAAAGAAGCTGTAGGCTGCTTTGTCCAAGAAGTTCCACTGTTAGTAGTTTTCCATACTCCGCCACCATTTCCACCTGCATTAGGAGTAGCAGTAACCCATGCAGTAGTTCCGGAAACTGCTGTCAAATCGCTGACCAAATATGCTGAATTACCGACATTAATAGTTCCTGCAGACCAAGATGTACCTCCATTAGTTGTTCTGGTAAACGTTTGATAATTACCAGATTGGGTTCCGTCATAGCCTAATGCCCATACTGTATTGTTATCAACAGTTGCAAAAGTGCTTATCCCGGTGCTCACATTGCTAAAAGCAGAATTTTGTTGTGTCCAACTTACTTGTGAATATGCAGTTACACTTAAGGTTATTGCAAATGCAGATAGTAGAATTTTTTTCATAAAAATTTATTTTTATAAAAATAATAATAAAAATGATATAATGGTAAAATATTTATGTTAAATTTTCAATTTATTATATGTATATGTAATTAAGAACTACAGGAAAGCATCGAACATCCGTTAATATCATTGTAATAAAAAGGTCTTTTTACGGAAAATTCAGGAAATAGTTCTTCGTAAGGATTTTTTAAAGCTTTTGTCAACTTATCAAGCATTTCCATTTTCCCTTCATTGATTTCTTCAATGCATTCAAACAAAAGATAATTTCTTAAGAGAAATTTAGGATTTGCCTTCTTCATTAAATTTAATGACTCTTCTTTTGAAATCATATTATCATTAAGTCGCAGTTGATATTGTTTAATGAAACTTTCCAGCTTTCTTAATTTAATTTCATCTAAAACGGAATAAGATATTTTTTGAAACTCTGTTTTTAGATCTGAAACGGAAACTATCTTTTCCAGTATATTAAAAAATAAAGTATAATCGAGCTGGAGTTCCTGCATCAACCCCTGCCAATTGGTGAAAAATTCTTCATCAGATTTTTTTAATCCATCAAATCCAAATTTTCTACACAACATCTGATCATGAGCTTCCCAGAAATAAGTTCCGTATGAATTCAAGGTTTCTTCAAGGAATTCTTCATCTTTAATCAGAGCAAAAAGAGCATTCGCAAGCTGCCAGAGATTCCACTGGGAAATTTGTCCCTGCTTTCCGAACGCATATCTTCTTCCTGGTAAATCAGTCGTGTTTGGCGTGAAATTCAAATCATACTCGTCCATCATTGAAAACGGACCATAGTCAATCGTTAATCCCAGAATAGACATGTTATCTGTATTCATCACACCATGTACAAAACCGACTCTGAACCATTCGACCATCAGGTCAGCTGTTTTAGTGCAGACTGACCGAAAAAAGTCTTTATACTTCTGTTCACCCCCGGAAGTTATTTCAGGAAAATAATTTTTTATCGTAAAATCGGTAAGCTTTTGTAAAGTATCGGTTTCCTTCTGTGCGGACATCAGTTCAAAATGTCCGAAACGTAGAAAACTTTCTGCTGTTCTTACAACGACTGCGCCTTTCTCTTCCTGCGGATTTCCATTGTACATCATATCACGTACAACATTTTCTCCTGTAAGGCATAAACTTAATCCTCTCGTTGTCGGAATCCCGAGATGATACATCGCTTCACTCATTAGATATTCCCTTACCGATGATCGTAAAACCGCCCTTCCGTCTGCATGTCTGGAATAAGGAGTTGCTCCTGCACCTTTCCACTGAATTTCATTTTTCTGTCCTTTGTGGTTTTCTATTTCTCCTGCTAAAATTGCTCTTCCATCACCAAGCTGTCCTGCCCAGTTTCCAAACTGATGTCCTGCATAAGCGGTGGCGTAAGTTTTTATATTTTCAGGCAAATTGTTTCCTATAAGAAAATCAAGATCATTGTCATCAAATTTTCCCAAACCTATTTCTTCTGAAAGTTCCCCGTTTAAAACAATCAATTCAGGTTGAGCAAATCCAACAGGGTTTACTAGAGAAAATAAAACTTTAGGAGTGTTTCTCTGAATGGGATTTGTAGAGAAATCGCCCGGAAATTTTTCCAGGAATGGCTGTTTGATATTCTTAAGATTCATAATTCAAATGTATGGAAACAAGGTCAAAAAAAAGACCTTTCATTGATTGAAAGGTCTTATTATGATTATTGAACTTTATTTGTTGAAGTCTATGTCTTCACCGGTATTCAGATTTTCGTTGACATTTTCATCCTTTTTGCCTGAATTGTTTTTGGTGGTTGGTTCAGCCGGCTTCGGGTTTTTAATCTGATCGATCGTCTGTAATCCACCATCGTCGCCATAGCCGCTTCCGAGCCCCTGAAGATTAGTACATCCGTCTTTCCAGTCGCTTGGCTTCACGAATTTATCATCCGGAGAAATCTTAAGGGATTTATCTGCCCACACTTTTTTCATATAGATCGCCCAGATCGGTAATGCCATTTTCGCACCCTGACCTTCGCCGGTTCCCCAAAAATGGGTTGCTCTGTCTTCCCAGCCTACCCAGGCGCCGGTTGCTAATTTAGGAGTAATCCCCATAAACCATCCGTCAGAGTTATTTTGAGTTGTACCTGTTTTTCCTGCTATTTCGACATCTTTAGAAATTCCTCTTCTTCCGAGTTCTCCTGAAGCTGTACCAAACTGTGCTACCCCTTTCATCAATTCGATCATGGTATAGGCATAATTTGGATTCATCACCTCTTTAGGTTCAGAATTGATCTCTTTTATCACACGGTTATTGGCATCCTCAATTCTCCAGATCATTTCCGGTTTATTGTAGTTCCCGTAGTTGGCGAATGTGCTGTATGCTCCTAACATCTCGTAGATAGTAATGTCGGATGATCCTAATGCAATTGTATTGTTTCTTGGAATTTCTTCTGTTACACCCAGATCCCTTGCGGTCTGTATCACTGCATCAACTCCTGTCATTTCAATCAGACGCGCAGCAACAGGGTTTTGAGAATGTGCTAAAGCATCTTTTAGGGTTAGCATTCCTCCTCTTCCGGGAACATTCCAGCCGTTATGACTGTAGGTACCGTTTGAAACAGTTGAGCAGGGTGTTAGACCTAATTTCATAATTGCCGTAGCATATACAAAAGGTTTAAATGTGGATCCAACCTGTCTTTTCCCCTGTTTGATATGATCATACTGAAAATGCTCCCAATCAATTCCCCCAACCCAAGCTTTGATTTCACCGGTGCCGGGAACCATCGACATCAGTCCTGCCTGTGCAATCTGCTTATGGTATCTGATAGAATCCCAGGGTGACATCTCAACTTCTTCCTCACCAGACCAGGTGAAACGTGATGTTTTTATGGGTTTGTGAAATTCCATCATGATAGAATCTTCTGATACTCCTGCTCTTACAAGCTGTTTGTAACGTCCGGTTCTTTTTACAGCCTGCATCATTACAGCTTTGGCCTGTTTATCATTAAGGTAATAAAACGGTCTGTTTTTTCTTCCTCTCTGTTCTGCGTCAAATCTTTTCTGAAGATCTGTTAAATGTTCTTTAATTGATTCTTCTGCGTATTTCTGCATTTTAGAATCAAGAGTAACATAGATTTTTAAACCGTCCTTATAAAGATTAAGTTTTTTACCCTTTTCTTTCTCATAATCTTCCAGGTATTTATCAATCTCTTTCTTTAAATAAAATTTAAAGTAAGCTGAATGATTATCATTAATATTTTTGATTGGATGATAATCTAAATCAATGGGAGTTGCTATCGCTTTTTCATAAGTAGTCTGATCAATATATCCTGTCTTCAGCATTTGATCCAAAACAACGTCTCTTCTCGTTTTTGCTCTTTCCATGTTTCTCATCGGGTTATTTTTAACCGGATTTTCAAGCATGGCTACAAACATTGCAGCTTCTGGAAGTGTAAGGTCTTTTGTTGTTTTATTAAAATAAATTTTAGACGCCATTTCTACGCCATTGGCATTATAAAGGAAGTCAAATTTATTAAAGTATAAAGTGATGATTTCTTCTTTAGTATATCTTTTTTCAAGACTCACGGCAACTACCCATTCTTTAAGCTTTTGGAAAGCTCTCGATATTTTGTTTTGTGATGCGCCTCCTGTAAACAACAACTTTGCAAGCTGTTGTGTAATCGTAGATCCTCCTCCTCTTTTTCCACCGTATGCCACTGCTCTTGCAACAGATTGAAGATCAACACCTGAGTGTTCTTTAAAACGCTCGTCTTCTTTAGCCTGTAAAGCATAAATCATAAAGGGTGGAAGATCCTGATAGGTGATGGGCTGCGTTTTTTCTTTCTCAAATTTACCTAAAAGCACTCCGTCCGCAGAAAAAATCTGTGAAGCTACGTAGATGTCGGGATTTTCAAGTTCTTTTACGTCAGGCATCTCACCCAGAAAACCTTGTGATACCGAAAAGAAAATTCCTGAAATTCCTAAAACTACTGCAATAAGTGCGATCCATATGAATCTGACCCATCTTTTCCATGCAGTACTTTTACTGTTTTTTTTAGGAGGGAGAGGGAAGGTTTTCCCCCTGTTTCCTGTATTTTGTTTATTGTCTTCCATGTATAATTACGGTTTAGCCGTTTCTACTTTTATACCTAAGTCTTCAATTCCCGGAAGATTGTCGTTTCTCATGGCCTGTAATACGCCAATCTCATAACTTCCTTTTTCCGGAAATTTATAATTCGTTCTGTATTGAAACAAAGTTTCTTTTGTTTCCCCAAATCCTGTACCCAGCCATTCCCCGTTTGGTTTTGCTAAAATGTAATTTAAAGTGTCAACCTGAGCAGTTTTGCTTTTTGGATTTTTAAAATTTACAATAAACCTGATATTGCTGTAAGGGTATTCATTATTATTCCTTACAACAAATATAATATTTTTAGGATTTTGCGGATCTGTAATTTCAATTTTAAATTTCTGTTCGGCTTTTTTATTCCATTTATTATTAATAGGATTCATTGTAACATCTTCGCCCGAAGTGCTGCATCCTACAAAAAAAATAAGTGTTATAGCCCCTAAAATTCTATGCATTGTTGTCTTTTTTGGGCGGAAATTTCTTTTTGAATTTCTTTTTTGGAGGTTGCTGTGGTTTCTGTTCAGCACTTACGTTAGCCTCCGTCTTTTCTAACTGAACCTTTGGCTGCTGTTGCTGTTGTTGCTTCTGCGGTCTTTGGTTCTGATTAGGTTTTGCGTTAGGGTTTATATTTTTTTGTCTTTCAGAATTTGCAGGTCTTTCTGGTGTTGGCCGTTCAGTTTTCTGAGGCCTGTCATTCCTTTCCGGTCGATCTTTTTTCGGTCCTTGATTATTGCCAGATCTGTTCTGATTTGAGTTTTGATTCTGGTTTCTGCTTTTATTAAAACCACCTCTGTTCTTCTTCTCGAATCGGTCAACGCTGTTTTCCTGAATAAGATCAACGCTTGGTAAAGCGATATCAGGTACTTTTAAATCTTCGAGCGGAAGTGTTTTTTCTCCTTTTTTGTTTTGTGCAATCAGTTTTTTAATCAAATCAATATCAAAATCATACCACGCCATTGAACTGTCAACGTAGGCAAACCACATTTTCTTTTTAAAAACATCAATTTTAATACAAAATGCTCTTCCTTTTTCGGTATCCAGCATGGTTGATGATGATGGGAAATGACTCAAAGCATCCAGATAACTGTCCAGTTCGTAATTCAGACAGCATTTCAGCTTTCCACATTGTCCTGCTAATTTTTGAGGATTAATACTTAACTGCTGATATCTTGCCACGTTCGTATTAACTGATCTGAAATCTGTCAGCCATGTTGAGCAGCATAGCTCCCTCCCACATGATCCGATTCCTCCGATTTTTGCAGCTTCCTGTCTGAAGCCGATCTGCTTCATATCAATTTTAGTTCTGAAGGTGCCTGCAAATTCTTTAATCAACATTCTGAAATCTACACGATTATCAGCCGTGTAATAAAAGGTTACTTTAGAGGCATCACCCTGATATTCCACATCTGTGATCTTCATTTCAAGACCTAATCTGTGAGATATTTTTCGTGCATCAACCTTTACGGTTTCTTCTTTTTTTCTTGCTTCCTGCCAGACTTCAATGTCTTTTTGGTTAGCTAATCTGTATATTTTAAGTGGGGCATCAGTTGAAAATCTTTTCTTTTTCATCTGAATTTTTACCAATTCTCCAGAGAGACTTACTACTCCCACATCGTGTCCGGGGCTTGATTCTACTGTTACTACGCTACCTATATGTAAAGGGATATTGTTTACATTTTTATAAAACGATTTTCTGTCATTTTTAAATCTAACTTCCACAAAATCACATCGGTTAGATGCAGGGTTTTGTACGTTAGATAACCAATCGAAAACACTTAATTTATAACTATTACCACAGGTATTTACACTTTCACAGCCATTCGCAGATTTTGTTCCGCAAGAATGTGCAGAATCGCCGGATGTTTTGCATCCACAACTCATATATTATAATTTATTTGATCTTGCAAATTTATTGATTTTTATCTTTACATAATTCCAAAAATAATAAATATTCGTTTTTGAAAATGTTTAAAATTAAACAGGGACTAAAATTACTGTCCATTTATTTTGTAATCTGTTTATATATAGTTGATTAAAGATATTTTTTCATAAAGTGTTATTTTAAACATAATTTTCTTTTGTGAGTTTGTTTAAAATATTAAGATTATTTAACAAGTGTAGTTAAAATAATTTTATATTTGACTTATATAATCAATGTCTATGAATCGCTTGGCTGTTTTTTGTTCTTAAACACTAATGCATAAGTGATAATATATAGCATAAAATTAATAAAATCTTTATATGAAAAAAATATTAGTATCAACTGCTTTGTTGGCTGGGGTTTTATCTTATGCCGGGGGATTCAGGGTTTCTCTGCAGGGGGTAAAGCAATTGGCAATGGCACATACCAGTGCCCATGCCGAAGATGCAAGTGTTGCATTCTTTAATCCAGCTGGGATGTCATTCATCCCTTCAAAATTAAGTATTGCCGCCGGAGGTTTTGGGGCGAGTAATAAAGTTACTTTTCAGAATTTAAATACTCTGCAGAGTACAGAAACAGATAATCCTATCGGAACGCCTATTTATGCTGCAGTAGCTTACAAGCCTATCGAAAATCTTTCAGTGGGTTTCAGTTTTTCAACCCCTTTCGGAAGTACTATTCAATATCCTTATGATTGGGAAGGAAGAGAAATGGTACAAAAACTTGAACTTAAAAGTTTTTATTTTCAGCCAATGGTTTCTGTGAAAATGGCTGACTGGTTGTCTTTCGGAGCCAGTTATATTTATGCTTCCGGGAAAGTAAACTGGGATAAAGCGGTAACTCAATTTGGAGGGACGGTTAATATTAACGATGAAAAAGCAAGTGGTCACGGTTTTGGTTTTGGCTTTTATTTCAGGCCTGATCCAAAACTTGATATAAGTGTCGCTTACCGTTCTGCGGTCGATATGAAAGCTAAAGAAGGAACAGCAACATTTAAGTTTCCTGCACAGAATACAGTTAACGGATTGCTGGGACTCAATGCATCCGGTCAGGACAGCTTCACGGCGGTTTTGCCATTGGTTGAGGAATATACTGTTGGTTTAACCTATAAAGTGACGCCAAAATGGTTGATTTCAGCAGATTTCAACTATCACGGTTGGGAAAGATACAGCAGTCTGACATTGGATTTTGCAAATGCTCCGATCGGAAATCAGGCAGATCCTACTGTTCTTGTTGCTCCAAAAAACTTTAAAAATTCTAAAACATTCAGGCTGGGGACTCAATACATGTTCAACAGTATGATATTTGGAAGACTGGGTGCTTATTATGATGAATCTCCTTATTCTGATGAAAACTTCATTCCTGAAACGCCTTCATTCGATTCTTTTGTAGTAACGGGAGGTTTAGGATTTAAATTTAAACAATTCGGGATTGATGCCGCAGGAGGATATGTAATGCCGCAGAGCAGAGATGTAAATAATAAATACTTAGGATTCTATGGACAGGCGAAAGCGAGAGCATTTTATTTTGGTTTAGGCTTATCTTACAATCCTTTTTAATCTTTAAATTATGAAAAAAATAATAATATCTACACTTGCTGTCTCTGCAATGTTTTTGATGACGGGTTGTGAAACAGATTTTGATACAGATGTAAAAGATATCGCTGTCACGAATGGTGAAGCTGATTTCTCTAAATTCATTTCTCTAGGTAATTCTCTGACCTCAGGCTACAGGGATGGTGCTCTTTATTCCGGAGGACAGAACGAATCCTTTCCAAGCATGATGGCTATGCAGATGAAACTTGCAGGAGGAGGAGATTTTAAACAGCCTTTAATGCCGAATAATGTCGGAGGATTTATTGGGCTGCCAGGTTTCCCGGGAAAACTTGAGCTTAAAATGGTTAATGGTACACTAAGTCCTGTGGCAAATAGTCCTGCCGCTGCTTTAGATAATGTGATTGCAGGAAGACCCTATCAGAATATGGGGGTTCCTGGTGCAAAAGTTTCTCATTTGTTAGCTCCGGGATATGGGAATCCTGCCGGACTGTCTTTAGGATTGGCCAATCCTTATTTTGTAAGGTTTGCTTCTTCCTCTACTGCATCAGTTGTTGGAGACGCTTTAGCACAAAACCCTACATTTGTTTCGTTATGGATTGGAAATAATGATGTATTGGGGTACGCAACTACAGGTGGGGACGGATCTAATCCCATCACTCCTGCTGATGGTGCTGTTGGCGTAGGATTTACCAATACATATACAACTTTGGTAGGCACAGTATTTCCTTCCGGTACTGCAAGAAAAGGAGTAGTTGCAAACATTCCAAACGTAACTAATGTTCCTTTCTTTACAAGAGTGCCTGCAATGCCACTGACGAATCTTACTGCTGCTCAGGTTACTCAGTTAAACGGTGGTTATGCATCATATAATGCAGGATTAGCTCAGGTAAAAGCTTTAGGATTAATAAATGATGCAGAATATCAAAAAAGATTGATCAAATTTACAGCCGGAGCTGTTGTCAATGGAGCTGTAATTGTTGATAAAGATCTTTCTACCGCAGGTGCACTTCCCAAATACAGACAAACTACTGTAAAAGATTACATCTTATTAACTGCAAGTGCTGTACTTACCCCTCAGGCGGGCGGTGGTACTTCTGTCCCTTTGGAGGACAAATTAGTACTTACGGAAATGGAAGCTGCAAGAGTTTTGACGGCAACTGCTTCTTATAATACGACAATCAAAGCTTTAGCAGAATCTAAAGGTCTTGCATTTGTAGATATGAATGCAAAAATGGCTGAACTGAATTCTAAATCAGGAATTTCATGGGATGGCGTCAGATATACGGCGACTTTTGTAACAGGAGGAGCGTTCTCTCTAGATGGTATTCATCTTACCGGAAGAGGGTATGCAATTGTAGCTAATGAGTTTATTAAATCTATTAATACTAAATATAAATCCACGTTACCACAGGTCGATGTGAATAAATATTCAGGAGTTACATTCCCATAAAAGGAAGAAAAATAAAAAATGGAAACCACAAGACTTATTCTTGTGGTTTTTTTTTAAATTTGCAAAATCTTTTAAAAAGTAAAAATGGCCGAGCAACAAAGTTATCTATTTTCGACAAGAACCAGTAAGGAGCTGGCAGAAAAAATTGCCCAATATTATGGGAAAGCATTAGGGAAAATCAACTTTCAGGAGTTTAGCGATGGTGAATTTGAGCCTGTTTTAGATGAATCTGTAAGAGGAGGAAGGGTTTTTCTTATAGGATCCACATTTCCGCCTGCAGACAATCTTTTAGAATTGCTTCTGATGATTGATGCGGCAAAAAGGGCCTCTGCAAAAAGTATTACCGTGGTACTTCCTTATTTCGGGCTTGCGAGACAAGACAGAAAAGACAAGCCGAGAGCACCTATCGGAGCGAAGCTGGTGGCAAATCTGTTAACAGCGGCCGGAGCAACGAGAATTATGACAATGGATCTGCATGCAGATCAGATTCAGGGATTCTTTGAAATTCCTGTAGATCATCTGTATGCCTCTACAATATTTGTAGATTATATCAGAGACATGAACCTTGATCATCTTACCATTGCCTCTCCGGATATGGGAGGTGCTAAGAGAGCTAAAAATTATGCAGGTCATCTGGGTGCAGATGTTGTAATTGCTTATAAAGAAAGAAAAAAAGCAAATGTAATTGAAGAAATGTTCCTCATCGGTGATGTTGAAGGTAAGAACGTAATTCTTATTGATGACATGATCGATACGGCAGGAACACTTTGTAAAGCGGCTGGCATTTTGATGGAAAAAGGAGCAAAATCTGTAAGAGCAATGGCAACTCACGGAGTGCTTTCAGGGAAGGCTTATGAGAATATTGAGAACTCGCAACTGCTGGAAGTAATTGTAACTGACTCAATTCCTGTAAAAACTAATTTGTCATCTAAAATAAAAGTGCTATCTTGCGCCCCATTATTTGCTGATGTTATGAAGATGGTGCACGAGCATCAGTCGATAAGCAGTAAATTTATTATCTAATTGACAAATAGTCAGTTGCGGATTAAAATCAAAACAATTTTTTAAATTTTTATAAATGAAATCTATTACAATTCAAGGTACAAAAAGAGAAAGCGTGGGCAAAAAGTCTACAAAAGCTTTACGTGATGCTGAATTAGTTCCTTGTGTTGTTTACGGAGGTGGCGAGCCATTGAACTTCTCTGCATTGGAGAAAGCGTTCAAAGGGTTGGTATATACTCCTGAAGCACACACGGTATCTATTGAAGTTGACGGACAGGTAATTCCTGCTGTTCTTCAGGATATTCAGTTCCACCCAATTACAGACAAGATCATTCATGCAGACTTCTACAGGTTATCTGATGATAAACCGGTAATTATGGAAGTTCCTGTAAGATTGACAGGTCGTTCTAAAGGTGTTGTAGCTGGTGGTGTTTTACGTCAGTCTTTCAGAAAGTTGAAAGTAAAAGCTATTCCTGCAAACTTGCCGGATGAGGTAGTTGTTGACATCACTTCATTAAAGATTGGTAACAAGCTTTATGTAGGTGGTCTTAAGGCAGAAGGGTTTTCATTTGTACACCCTGACAATGCAGTTGTCGTTGCTGTTAAGATGTCTAGAAATGCAGCAAAAGGTGGTGCATTGGCTGATGATGACGATGAAGAAGTTGCAACTGAAGGTGAAGGAGCTGCTCCTGCAACTGAAGAAGCAGCAGCTGAATAAGAAAATTCTTAATCACAATACAGGACCTGTCAATTTATTGACAGGTTTTTTTGTGGTCAAACGGAAGATAAAAAGCATTACATTTATGTGACTTTCATCATGCATTAAGCATTAGACATTGATTCAATTCCTGACAAGAATCAATGACCCACCAAATTAAAAAGTCGTAAATTTGAGGTGTTCTAAATAAGGACGTTTAATAATAAAATTATAATAAATGTTTGACATTCAGGAAATAAGAAATCAATTCTCTATATTAAACCAACACGTGAACGGTAAGCCGCTGGTGTACTTAGACAATGCCGCAACATCACAAAAACCGAATTCTGTTTTAGAAGTCTGGAATCAATATTATACGGAACTTAATGCCAATGTGCATAGAGGAATTCACACTTTAAGCCAGCTGGCTACTGAGGAAATGGAACTTTCGAGAAGAAAAATCCAGAAGTTCATTAATGCCAAAAATGATTTTGAAGTTATTTTTACAAAAGGAACAACTGAAGGGATCAACCTCATCGCTTATATTTTGACCCAAAAGATTAAAAAGGATGATGAGATCATTATTTCTTATCTTGAGCACCATTCTAACATCGTTCCATGGCAATTGCTTTGTGAAAGAACAGGAGCTAAACTTCGGGTTATTCCAATCGATGAAAACGGAATTCTCCAGCTTGATTATTTAGATGAATTTTTAAGTGAAAAAACGAAAATTGTTTCAGTCAATCAGGTGTCCAATGCTTTGGGCATTGTGAATCCAATAGAAGAAATTATTAGGAAAACAAGAGCAAATTCAGATGCATATATTGTCATTGATGGTGCGCAGTCAGCTCCGCATTTTAAAATTGATGTTCAGGCATTAGATTGTGATTTCTTTGTGTTTTCAGGTCATAAAATGTATGCTCCGATGGGAACCGGTATTTTGTACGGTAAGCAGAGGATTCTTGAAGATCTGCCGCCATTTCACGGAGGTGGAGAAATGATTGCGGTCTGCTCATTTGACAGGACTACCTATGCCGGTTTACCTTTTAAATACGAAGCTGGAACTCCGAATGTTGGCGGAAATATCGCTCTTGGTGCAGCCGTTGACTTTATCAATAAAGTTGGCCATTCAACTATTCAGCAGCACGAAAATGCTTTACTTGAATATGCTCAGAAACATCTTCTCGAAATTGAAGGTTTAAAAGTTTACGGTGAAAATGCCAATAGAACAGGAGTGGTTTCTTTTAATCTCGTAGGAGTAGGTATTTCTTCAGATGTCGGAATGATCCTTGATAAAATGGGCGTTGCTGTAAGAACCGGGCATCACTGTACCCAGCCAATAATGGATTTTTTTGATATTGCAGGAACCGTAAGAGCAAGTTTCGCAGTCTACAACACGTTTGAGGAAATTGATCTGTTGGTAGAAGGTGTGAAAAAAGCACATAAAATGTTGGCTTAAAAGCTTGAACTGTAATAAGAATTGTTACATTATAGATGGAGGCAATATTTCTGATCGTATTTTTAACTCTTTTTTTCTTTTGATTTAAATTAATTTTGTCCCTTTAAATTTAATTATGGAATTGTTAGAAAAATTAAACTGGAGATTTGCAACAAAAGCAATGAACGGACAAAAAGTCCCTCAGGAAAAAATAGATAAGATTTTAGAAGCCGCAAGACTGGCACCTACATCAAGCGGTTTACAGCCTTTTGAAATTTTCGTTATTACCAATATGGAAATTAAAGAACAAATCAAGACCCATGCCTGGGGGCAGCCGCAGGTGACTGACTCTTCGCATCTGTTAGTATTTGCAGCATGGGATAATTATACTGAAGAAAGAATCAACAGAATGTTTGATTTGACCAATGAAATCAGAGGTTTCAAAAATGAAGGGTGGGAAAATTACAGAAAAATGCTGTTAGATACATATCCTCAGAGATCTGCGGAAGAAAACTTCACTCATGCATCTAAGCAGGCTTATATTTCTTTCAGCGCAGCAATAATTGCAGCGGCTTTTGAAAACGTTGATTCTACACCAATGGAAGGTTTTTCACCGGACGACGTAGATAAGATTTTAAACTTAAGAGAAAAAGGTCTGAAAAGTGTTTTGCTTTTACCTTTAGGCTATAGAAATGAAGAAAATGACTGGTTGGTCAACCTTACAAAAGTTAGAAAGTCTAAAGAAGATTTCATCACTGAAATCAAATAATATTTTTTCATAGAAAAGCCCTTTCAAAAAATTGAAAGGGCTTTTCTAATTTTATATTTCATTCAATATCTTGCCTGAAATTTTATAGCAGGTTTATTATTCAGCAGGAATAGTAACACAGTGGATTTATATAATAAAATTTAAACATTTGGCTTCCAGTCAACAACTGCCCTGATAAATGCTTCTGCATTTTCCAAAGGAATATTAGGTAAAATTCCATGACCCAAGTTGGCTATATACCGGTCTTTACCGAAACGGTTGATCATTTCATTTACCATTTTTTTAATCGTTTCAGGAGTTGAATGTAATCTTGCAGGGTCAAAATTTCCCTGAAGCGTCATCGTGTGATTGGTCAGTGTTCTTGCTAATTCAGGTTTGATTGTCCAGTCAACCCCCAATGCTGATACCGGAGATAAGGTCATATCCTCAAGTGCAAACCAACATCCTTTTCCAAACACGACAACGTGTGTCAGCGGAGCAAGGGCTTCAACAATCTGGCTGATATATTTCCAGGAAAACTCCTGATAATCTGCAGGAGAAAGCATTCCACCCCAGGAATCGAAAATCTGAACTGCAGAAACTCCTTTTTCCACTTTTCTTTTCAGATAAGCGATCGTAGTATCTGTGATTTTCTGAAGCAATAAGTGGGCAGCTTCCGGTTGAAGGAAGCAGAAAGATTTTGCAATATTGAAATCCTTACTTCCTTTTCCTTCCACGCAATAACAAAGAAGCGTCCAAGGCGAACCCGCAAAACCGATTAATGGAATTTCATTATCTAATTTGATTAAGGTCAGTTCTATCGCATCAAAAACATATCCTAAAGTGTCGTTCACATCCGGAACAATCACATTCTGTACATCTTCCATGGTTCTGATCGGATTATCCAACCACGGACCAACATTCTCCTTCATTTTAAAATCAATTCCCATCGCCTGAGGAACTACCAAAATGTCTGAAAATAAAATTGCTGCATCCAAAGGAAATCTTCTAATCGGCTGCACGGTGATTTCAGAAGCCAATTCCGGAGTCTGACATCTCGTAAAGAAGTCGTATTTATCACGAAGTGCGATGAATTCCGGCAAATATCTTCCTGCCTGTCTCATCATCCAAACCGGCGGTCTTTCTACGGTTTCTCCACGAAGTGCTTTTAAATATAGGTCGTTTTTAATCATATCTTTTTAGTTGGTAGTTGCTGGCTTTTAGTTGATAGTTTTAAAATTAATTGTTCTTTAAATTATCTTTGATCACCAGCAGCAGGTTTGATAAAGTATTTTTTTTACTTGTAAAAATCTCTGATTCTGTATGTTTTCTTAACTCTTTCGATGTCGTTTCTCCGATTGAAAAGAGAAGCGAATTATCCAAAGAATTATTTTTCGCAAAACTACGAACTCCGCTTGGGCTAAAAAAAACTATTGCATGATATTTTTCAGGTATCGTAGGATTCAGTTCTTCTGTCGTATATACAGTGACTTTTTTGTAGCTAATATTTTGAAGAGGAAGTTTTTTGTCCAAAACATCAATGGCAAGATTTCCGCAGAAATGAATAAATTTTTCATATACACAGTGATCAATGATAAATTTTGAAAGGGTATCTGCATTTTTTACAACCTTGAAGGTTCCGAAACCGTTTTTCCGGAGCTCTTTTTTTGTTTTCTCACCTACACAGTAAATTTTATTGAAGTTTTTCGCAGCAAAATCTTCGTTTGCTTTAAATTGATTCTCAAAAAAAGATTTTACTCCATTTAAACTTGTAAAAATTAGTGAGCTGTTTTTCAAGTCAAACGCTTCGACTTGCAGGTTTTTTATTTTAATTACCCTAACACATTCAGCCGAAATGTCATTTCCTAATTCTTTGGAAAGTAATTCTGAATCGATATTTTTGGTGAATAAAATGTTCATTTTTGTTTTCGGGAAATTTTTAAGCGCAAAGTCAGCTAAGTTTTAAAAAAGGATTAATTAAATGGTTTATCCTTTAATTTTAAATCTGCGACCTGAAGTCTTACTTTATTCATAAAATCTTTTCCGGGGTCTTCTTTTTCAGTGAAATATTTCGGGTCAGATTCTTTCCAAAGTTTAGAATTTCTGAAAACTCCGTATTCCGAGTGGCCAATTAGATATTCTATCTTATATTTTTTAGTTAAATATCTTACCAGATTTGCATTTGCTTCAACCTGTTTTTCAGTAAGCGGTTGCTTTTTGCTTCCTATATTTTCAATTCCAATGGCGCAGTAATTAAGTCCTATGGTATGTCTTGCAAACATATTGGGTTCCATCAGCTGATAAACAGTTCCATCTCTGTCAACAATATATTGAGATGAAACATTCAGTGTACTTTGTTTTTTCAGCATATTTCTGGCACTTTCAAGATGGGTTTTGCTGAAGTATTTAAAATTGCTTTCGACACTTCCACCGGCTGTGTAGTGCAGAACAATCATTTTAGGGACAATTGTTGGTGATTTTTGACTGAGGCCATGATGGTCTCTGAGGTATTCCATGCTCAGGCGAACTCTTTCAGCAGAATAATTAATCGGTTTGTCAATTATTTTCAAAACTGAATTTTGAGCTGAGTTAAAGTTTAAAATGAATAAAAACAGGATTAAAATTATCTTTTTCATGATCAATCACTTTGAATATTGGTAATGTCCGGTTATTGTAAATTTAAAAAGGCAATCTTCAATAACCTGCCCGCTGCCAATATTGTGCACGATCAGAAATCTTTTTCCGTCAGCAGATCTTTTATTCACTACTATTCCTATATGGGTCAGGTTCCCCGGGAGAACCCAAGTAACAATGTCTCCAGGGAGGTACAAAGCAGGATTGAGTCCGGTAGGTTTTGTCTTCCCGAATTTTGCAAAGAAAACTCTCAGGTTGGGTACTCTTCTGTGATCTATATTCGTATCAGTCTTCTTTAAGCCCCAGTTTTTGGGATACTGAGAAAAGTTTTTCGTCATATCTTCATGTACTTCCTTTTGCAGGTCAATTCCCATTTTTCGGTATGCTCTGATGATCACATCCGTACAGACTCCTTTGTCTGCGGGAATATCTCCGTTTGGATAGCTGATCGAAAAATAAGCAGGATCATACGTTACCCTGTTCCTGGTCAGACTTATAGCAGCATCAGATAATTTTTGGGCAAATTGAGTCTGAGCCTTCAGGTTGAAAACAAAAAGCAGGACGAGAAGTATGGATAGATACTTTTTCATAGATGATTTAAATCCGGATTTTGGATACAGCAAATTCACATCAGCTACAACTGATTTTTAATCTCGGCCATCAGTTCTTTTCCCCCGTTTTCCAAGACAGTTTGGGCAAACTTTTCTCCGAAATTCTCTTCTTCATTATATTCAAAACTTTCGTCGATGCCGATGTAATTTTTGCCGTCGAGCGAGCAAAGCGCCCCTTTAAAACGAATCTGATTTTCAATTTTCTCTGCAAAAGCACCAATCGGGGCGGTACATCCTCCTTCCAGCGTGCTTAGAAACTTTCTTTCCATCTCCACGCATATCTGGGTCTGCCGGTGATTGATGGATTGTAAAATCTCATTGATTTCAGGCTTTCCTGAGTGTCCTGCGATCGCAATGACACCTTGTGAAGCAGCAGGAATCATTACGGGAAGCATTTCGTAATTGATGTCCATGTTCATTCTTTTAATTCCTGCCAGTGATAATATTGTGGCATCAAAATCCTGCTCTTCAAGCTTCTGCAATCTGGTCTGAATATTTCCACGGATATCGAAAAACTGTGTATCCGGATAATGCCTTAACCAGAATGCACGTCTTCTCAAACTGCTTGTCGCCAGTTTCAGTTCATGAAATTCTTTATCTTTTGCTGATTTTCTTCTGATCAGTACATCCTGTGGGAAATCTCTTTCCAGATGAGCGATCAGCTCTATATTTTCAGGAAGCTGTGTTGGTACATCTTTAAGAGAGTGTACGGCGATATCGATTTCATCATTTAAAAGAGCTGTATCCAGATCTCTTGTAAATACGCCTGTAATTCCCAGGGAATATAGGGGCTGATTCAGGTTTTTGTCGCCGGAAGATACAATGGGAGTGATCTCGGTCAGGTAATTGTTGTTTTGTAAATGCCTGGCTACTTCTCTGGCCTGCCAAAGTGCAAGTGCTGAATTTCTGGTTCCTATCCTAATGCTTTTCATTGAATTCGTTATTGGGTTGCTCAACTAATATTTCGTGCATTAATTTACTAATTTCTTCGGCTTTAAGTGGATTATCAATGATGTATTTTGCAAAACGGTTGGTGATTTTCTGAATCATTTTCTCAGAAAGCTCCATGTCATTGATATTGATGTACTTATTTTTTCGGTAGAAATTATGCATTTCGTTTCGTTCCATGTTTTTGAGAACTGCTTTGAAATGGTGAATATTAGGTGCCAGCTTCCTTTTTTTCTCCCATTCAAGGAAATCTTTGGTCATTTCCCTGATGATCTGTTCAGCTTTCGGAATTTCTTTCTCCCTCTGCTGAATGGTCTGCTGAATCTGTTTTGAAAGTTCATCAACATCAATCAAAGTTACATGACTGAGCTCAGATACATTTTTATCAACATTATGAGGGATTGAAAGATCGATGACCAGGGTCTCTCTTTCATTTTGAAAGTGTGAATTGTTGATGATAGGTGTTTTTGCTCCGGTTGCAACAATAAGAATGTCTGTATTGGCAATTTCTCTGTCAATGTCTACATAATCGATGTGTGGAATATTGTATTTTTCAGAAATTTTCTCTGCTGTTTCCTGCGTACGGTTAGCAATTTTTATTTTCGGTTGGTAAATATGCTTTACTAAATTTTCTACCGTATTTTGACCTATTTCACCAACTCCGAGGAGTAAGATGTTCTTTTCGTTCAGTTTTTTCTGATTGTTCAGAATATAGTGTACGGCGGCATAGGAAACGGAAGCTGCTCCGTTAGAGATCCCGGTCTCATTTTTAATTCTTTTGGAAATTTGTATTGCAGAATTGATCGATCGCTCAAGATAGGGATTGGAATTCTGTTTCTCTTTCTTAAATCGGGCATAGGCTTTTTTGATCTGTCCGATAATTTCAAAATCACCAATAATCTGACTTTCTAAACCAGCTGCCACTCTGAACAGATGTTTCAGGGCTTCCTCTTTTGTTAAAATATTGGCAAACGGCAGAAAATCTGAAAGATTAACCCCGATGGTTTTGCAGTACTCTTCCGCTACAAAAAGATAATTGGAGGTCGTTGTATAAATCTCCGTTCTGTTGCAGGTAGAAACTACAAAAGCGTCCCCTAAATTTTCATCGTGAATTCGGGTAACAAAGTTTTTGATATTTTCATCGAAAAATGCAAATTTCCCTCTCGTTTCTACATCTGCCTTCTCATAACTCACTGAAAGTACAGCAAAATTTGACGTCTGATGTATATTGGAATACTGTATCATAAGCTCTGCAAATTTAAGGATTTTAAAATTAAAAGGCTTCTGATATTATATATGATAAATATCGTGAAAACCTATAAACTATGCTTGTTAACGTATAAGAAATAGATAAACAAAAGGTTACTGTAAATTTTAAATTTTAATAAAATTTTAACCTAATTAAATTTACTATATTATTCATTAGTAGTCTTAAATTTATATCTTTGTAAACTTAAATCAGGACATAATTATGAGTTTATTCGATATGTTTACGCAGGATATTGCGATAGACCTTGGAACAGCCAACACGCTTATTATCCACAATAACAAAATTGTTATAGACCAGCCTTCAATTGTTGCAATTGAACGTTCTACGGGTAAGCCAATAGCGGTAGGTGAGCAGGCTAAACATATGCAGGGTAAAACTCATGAGGACATCAAAACCATCCGTCCCCTGAAAGATGGTGTCATTGCAGATTTCCATGCTTCTGAACATATGATCAAGGAATTTATCAAAAAAATCCCGGGAATCAAAGGAAGATTTATACAGCCTGCCTTAAGAATTGTAATCTGTATTCCTTCCGGAATTACGGAAGTTGAAAAAAGAGCTGTACGAGATTCTGCTCAGAAAGTAAATGCCAAAGATGTAAGGTTGATCTATGAACCAATGGCTGCTGCTATCGGAGTAGGTATTGATGTACAGAAACCCGAAGGAAACATGATTATCGATATAGGTGGTGGTACAACAGAAATTGCTGTAGTTGCACTGGGTGGTATTGTTTGTGATAAGTCTGTGAAAATTGCAGGTGATGTATTTACCAATGATATTGCTTATTTCTTAAGAACACATCATAATTTATATATTGGTGAAAGAACTGCTGAAAGAGTGAAAATCGAAGTAGGTTCTGCTGTTGAAGATCTTGATGTTGATATTGAAGATATTCCGGTGCAGGGTAGAGATTTGATTACAGGGAAGCCAAAAGAGATTATGGTTGGGTATAAAGAAATTGCTCGCGCTCTTGATAAGTCAATTATCAGAATAGAAGATGCTGTAATGGAAACTCTTTCCCTTACTCCTCCTGAATTGTCAGCGGATATTTATAAAACAGGGATTTACCTGGCTGGTGGTGGTGCTTTACTGAGAGGTTTGGCAGACAGGCTTCACAAAAAAACAGGTCTTCCGGTTTTTGTTGCTGAAGATCCGTTAAGAGCTGTTGTACGGGGGACAGGCATCGCACTTAAGAATATGGATAAATTCAATTTCTTAATCAAATAATTTTAACTTTTTACGACTCTTTATCTGAATGGGATTTTTGCTGAGATTATTTTCAAAGAATGCTCTTCTTGTCTTCTTTATTTTCCTGCAAATCATTGCTCTTGTTCTGATATTCTCTAAAAATGCGATGCAGCAATCATGGCTTGCAGGTCAGACGGCTGCGTTTAATTCTTGGGTATCGGGATATATAGATGAAGGAGTTTCTTATCTAAAACTAAAACAGACTAACGAAGATCTTGTCGCTCAAAACAAATCTTTGATGCTTGAACTTTATGGAAAACAGGGCGCTAAAAATCCTGTGTTCAGAAAAGTTCATGATACCTTAGGCGGCGGGCAAATCTATACATTCGTTGACGGGGAAATTGTTTTCAACAGTATCAACCGACGAAACAACTACTTTACCATCAACCGTGGAAAGCGGGACGGAGTTCTTCCTCAAATGGGCGTTATGGCACCAAAAGGAATTGCAGGAATCGTTATTAATTCTACGGACAGTTATGCTTTGGTACAGTCTGTTTTAAGCGTAAATAAAATCAGAATCAATGCTGCTCTCAAAAAGTCCGGTTATTTCGGAACTTTGACCTGGAAAGGAGATAATTCGCGGGTAATGCACCTTTCGGATGTGCCTAAATATGTGTCCCTGAAAATTGGAGATACAATCGTAACAGACGGTAAGTCTGCAATTTTCCCTAAAGGGGTTATGATTGGTACGGTTGCAGGATATACCGTTGATAATCAAACAGGTTTTTGGGATATATCAGTAGAACTGAGTGAAAAGATGGGGTCTTTAAATAAGGTTTTTGTTGTTAAAAATCTTAAAAAAGCCGAAGTTCAGAAGATAAATGACAGCATGCAGGCTGTAATAAAAAAAGAAAATGATTAGCAGGACATTATTTACAGATCTTTTGATCATGATTTTTCTTGTGGCATTACAGATATTTGTTTTGAACAGAATTACACTGTTTGGGAAGTATACTCCTGTTCTGTATCCTGTCTTTGTCATGTTTTATCCTTTTTTCAGGAATAAATTTCAGTTTTTAGCTTTAAGTTTTCTCATTGGTCTTTCTATCGATGCTTTCCTTTATTCCTGGGGAATTAACGCTCTTGCAACTACTTTAGTTGCTTATTTCAGGACTTTGATATTCAGGACTTCTACCGATACCTCTACCGATTTCTTCTCATTTCAGTCTTTACAGTGGACTCAGTTTTTGCTTTTCCTTTTCTCAAGTATATTTTTACATCAGCTTTTGGTACAGTATATCGAATTTTTTAAATTCAGCAGAGTTTTTGAAATATTGGTTAATGTCTTGGTAACTAGTGTAATTTCTTTTATATTTATCATTGTTTACGCACTCATATTTAAAATCAAACAGAAAGTTTGAACACACGCCATATAAAAATCTTAACTGTTCTCATTGCACTTGCTCTCATCTTTGTGGCAAGGCTTTCTTATTTACAGTTATTTACAGATAGATATGCATTAAATGCAGCCAATACTTCCATTAAAACCGAATATGTAATTCCACAACGGGGAGTTATTTTTGACAGGAATGGTAAGATCATGGTGGGCAATCAGCCCGCTTATGAAATTTCTTTCATCCAGGCTTTGATGAAGCCAGATTTTGACACGGTTTCTTTCTGTAATCTGATGAAAATCGATAAAAACAATTTCATTAAAAGAATTAAGGTAATAAAAAGCGAAAAATATTATTCTAAACTGACTCCGATGACTTTTATTAAAGATCTCAGCAGGGAGGAAATTGCCAGGGTTCAGGAAATTATTTTCAAATATCCGGCTTTCAGTATCGTTCAGCGCCCGCAACGGCAATATGAAGTATCCACTTCCGGAAATCTTTTGGGATATACCAGTGAAGTGAATGACAGGGAGATTAAAAAAGATTCAATGTATTATCTTCCGGGTGACCTCATCGGAAAGACAGGTATCGAAAAGTCTTATGAAAAGGAATTGCGGGGAGTGAAAGGGATCAAATATATTCAGAAAGATATTAAACTGAGAAATGTAGGCCCCTACAAAAACGGATCTCTGGATACAGATGTTATAACCGGAAAAGATATTACCCTGACTATTGATTATGATCTGCAGAGAATCGCAGAAGAAATGCTGGTGAATAAACATGGTGCCATTGTGGCTATTGATCCCAATAATGGAGAAGTGCTCGTTGCGGCAACGGGACCCGATATTGACCCGAATCTCTTCACAGGACCTAATAAATCAAAAAATTTATACGCTTTATCAAGAGATACCATTTATGAAAATAAACCCACGTTTGACAGGTCTTTACAGGCAGGTTATCCACCGGGTTCTACATTTAAGTTGCTTACCGCTCTAGCTGCAATGCAGATGGGGGTGATGGATGAGAAAACTATTTTTCCCTGTGGCGGAGGTTTTTACTATAAAGGGAAAAGGATTAAAGGTCATGGAGGAGCTGATCCGTTGATCCCTTCTATTCAGGTTTCGAGTAACTGTTTCTTTACTTATGCATTTATTGCTATTATTAAAAAGTATCCCGGCAATCCATCAAAAGGTGTTGATGAATGGAAGAAGATCATGAGCAGTTTTGGTGTTGGAGAATTTCTGAATAATGATTTTGCGGTAGGAGCAAAGGGACGAATACCATCAGGAGATTTTTATGAAAGAAGATTTAAAGCGATCATTAAGGCCAACGGTTCCAAGAAGCAGGATTACAAAAACTGGGACGAGATGTCGACCGGAGCTATTTACAACGGAATGGGACAGGGTGATGTCATGGTTACGCCTCTGCAGCTGGCAAATTATGTTTCTGCAATTGCCAACAGAGGCTGGTACTATACACCTCACATTGTAAAATCTATTGATGGAAAACCTAATCCTGATCCAAGATTCAAAGTGAAACATAAAACTTTGGTTGATCCTAAACATTTCGAGCCTGTTCTTAAAGGGATGGAAGCTGTTGTTTTAAGAGGTACTGCAAGAGGGCTGAAGTCCAATGATTTTACCCAGTTGGCAAAAACAGGAACGGCACAGGTGCCGCAGGGTAAAGATAATTCTATTTTCGTTTTGATTGCCCCGGCAGAGAAACCAAAGATTGTCGTAGTGGCTATTATGGAGCATGCAGGATTCGGCGCAACCTGGGCAGGCCCTGCTTCGACAGTAATTGCTGAAAAATATATTACAGGAGATCTTAAAAGAGAGCATCTCTACAAGAAGATGGTTACGGCGAGTTTTATGCCTGAATACAAAAGACAATGGATTGCCGACCTCAAAAGAAAAGGACTTTACAAGGAACCGAAACCTGATTCTGTAAAGCTTAAAAAAATACAGGACAGTTTAAACCTGGTTAAAAAGGCAAAAGAAAAACTGAATGCAAAGAAAGCGGAATCCAAAAAAACAGTAAAGCCATGAAGTGGACAGAGGGAATAGATAAATTAGGTCTTGGTCTTTATATTTTGCTCTGCATTTTTGCTATTGCCAACATTTACAGTGTGGATGAGGGGCTGGGTAAAAAGCAGCTTTTGTTCTTCGGGATTTCTCTGTTTGTGGGCTTGATCATTTTTTTCAGCAGAAGTAAGTTTTTTGAAAATATGTCAGGCATCATTTATGTAGGCGGAGTGCTCATGCTTGCCGGTCTTCATGTTTTCGGAACAGAGATTCTCGGTCAGAAAAACTGGTATAAATTCGGGAGTTTTACCATGCAGCCGGTGGAATTTTCAAAGATTGGGGTAGCACTGATGCTTGCTAACTATGTGTCGGGTTCAGAATTTAATTTAAAAAATACCAAATCATTAATAACGGTTTTGGCAATTATCGGCATTCCTGCGGTCGTTGTGCTTTCTATTCCTGATGTAGGTTCACTGCTGGTTTTTACCGCATTTTTTATTGCTCTGTACCGTGAAGGTCTGAGCGGAAAGCTCTTTTTGGTGGGAGCACTTTTTGGAGGCGTATTTCTTATTGCAAATTATCTTAACGATCCGCTTCAGTGGAGTTTATGGTATTTTACGGTGTTTATCATTGTGGTCGGAGGCTTGTGGTTTGCATTTAATGCCCTGATGCTCCGTAAAAATATTTACACGCTGCTGCCCGCTGCGGGGATCATTTTACTGTTGGCAGGATTGTCTGTGATCTCACCGATTATTTTCGAAAAACTTCCCAAGCACCAGCAGGAAAGGGTTGAAGTATTGTATAAAGGAGAGAGAGAGTTTCGGGATACTTCGGGATACAATTTGTTATATTCAAAAACAGCAATTGGGTCAGGTGGTTTTTTAGGTAAAGGTTACCGTCAGGGTTCGGTAACACAGGGGAAGTTCGTTCCCGAGCAGGAAACCGACTACATTTTTTGTACGGTGGGTGAGGAATGGGGTTTTCTTGGGAGTACCATTTTAGTCCTTTCGTATATGATTTATATAGGACGGATTTACTATCTCTCAGAAAAGCAGAAATCCACATTTAACAGAGTTTTTGGCTATTCCTTTGCTTCCATCCTGTTGATGCACTTTTCAATTAATTTAGGGATGGTTATGGGGCTGTTTCCAACGGTTGGTATTCCTTTGCCGTATTTCAGTTATGGAGGAAGTTCACTGCTTGCCTTTTCTATGATGACTTTTATTTTCTTTAAATTGAATTACGCTGATAAAAACAGTCTGGTGTAAAGCTTGGATTTAGAATCTGGATGATGGAGTTTAAAGTCATTCTGCAAATTTTCAAAAATAAATCTGTGCAACAATCAGTGAGATAAAACTTTATTAAATTTTTCTTTTAGTTAAACCATAAAAGTCGATGAACGAAGCTTACGTCTTAGATCAAAATTATAATCATTTAAATTTTGCTGAATCACCTTTGCAGATTGGCGAGTACGAAAACTGTACATTTCAAGATTGCAATTTTGAATACGGTGATCTTTCTCAGTTTAAATTTACAAACTGTGAATTCACAGGCTGTAATTTGAGCATGACTAAGCTTAGTGGAACTGCTTTTCGCGATGTTGCTTTTAAACACTGTAAAATGTTTGGGATGCATTTCGATGACTGTAATGAATTTGGAATGTCTTTCCGGTTTGAGGGATGCGCTTTGAATAATTCTGTTTTCTATAAAACGAGTATTAAGAGAACTTTATTCAGAAATTGTAAACTGATCGAAGTGGATTTTGCAGAATGTGACCTTTCGAATGCTGTATTCTCCAACTGTGATTTCAGCGGAGCCACATTTGAAAGAACCAATCTGGAAAAGGCTGATCTGAGAACATCTTTCAGTTATACCATCAATCCTGAATCTAACAGGCTTAAGAAGGCTAAATTTTCACTTTCAGAAGTCCATGGACTCTTACGTAGGTTTGATATAGAGATTGATAAAAACAGCTGATTAAATTTTTAGGATCAATAAGATATGTATCGCTTGCATAGAATGCATTGTTTACAATAATCTGAATCAAAATATACTTTATACGGATTGATAAGTTTAACCTTAAAGTCAACTTTACCGAAGAACACTAAATGCTGTCCGGAGAAGATTGACTTTATTATAAAAGGAATAAGAATTTATGTTTAAGCATATTCGCAGCTATAGCTATTCTCAAATAATTTAACTGCATCTGTTATAAAATGAAAGCCATCAAAATTTTGATGGCTTTATTTATATGAATCAATTATTTAAGACTAAAATTTAGCAGAGGCAAGGTTGTTGTAGTTTTCTCCGTTTTCATTGATTACTCTTTTGGCAAACCTGAATTTTGGTCCCCAGTAAGAATCATTCAGTGATGAGATCATCACCCCCTTCGAAGTTGCTGCATGGATGAATTTCACTTCTCCTTCTTCAGTTACGCTTTCTACAATTCCTACATGAGAAATTCTTCTGCCGTGAGAAAAGAAAATCAAATCTCCTTTCTGAAGGTTTTCTTTATCAATAGCTTCTCCTTCCTGAGACTGAGATGCTGCCACTCTTGGTAAAGTAAGACCGGCTGCTGCTCCAAAAACAGATAATACAAATGCTGAACAGTCAATCCCGTTTCTTGTTGTTCCTCCGTATCTGTAAGGAGTTCCAAGGTAAGTCTGAGCTTCTGTCAGGATGTTGTCAATGGTCTTATTGTGTTTGATCGCTTTTGCGATTTCAGAATTTTTTAAAGAATTTTTTGCGTTTGCGATAGCCACTGCTTTTTCAGATATGAAAGAGTTGATTAACAACTTCTTATCATTCTCCATCTTAGTGTCAATTGCAGCTAGTTTGGCATCTGTTTTGTATTCTTTAGTGTAAGTTGCCGGTTTTGAAACTACGTAGTTCGTAACGCATGACTGTAGTGATATTGTAGAAACAAAAGCAACTAAATAAAACAAAACTCTTCTCTTCATATTTTTTAATTTCCGGTTAAAAAAGAAATATTTATTTCTCTAAAGCCCTACAAAAGTAGATATTCCACTTAAAACAACCTCGATATGATTATTATCATGTTTGTGTTTTAACATATTTTAACATCCAATAATGATATGTTAAATAAAAACAGGCTATCAGATACCTTCTATGATGTTCGTTTGCTTTTTTTTATTAAGGTTTTTTAACATAGTGTATTTGTTTTCATTAGTTGTATTTGCATATCAAATTCAAACACTCTAATTTCTTTATTATTAAGTATAAAAAAAATTCCCTGTAGAACAGGGAATCTTCACTAATATGGAACTTCAGGGATGTTATCTTGTGAATAACATTTCTCTGTATTTTGTCATTGGCCAAAGCTCATCATCAACCATCATTTCAAGATCATCAGATGCGTCTCTAATGATGTCAAATAATGGCTTTACTTTGTTACAGTAATCTTCTGCCTGTATCTGGCTTTCTGTTACTGCTTTTGCGGTTTCTCTGGCTTTCATCAGATCTTCAACACCTAATTTAATTTTAGAAATGTTTTCTGAGATATTCGTAATCAAGCTAATTTGCTCTTTTGCCAATGTTTTGAATTCTTTTTCTCCGAAAATATCTTTAAGACCTCTAACATTTTCAATCAATCTATTCTGATAATTAAGAGCAGAAGGAATGATATGATTTCTTGCGATGTCGCTCAATACCCTTGCTTCGATATCAATAACGGTAGAGTATTTTTCTAACTTGATTTCGTTTCTCGCTTCAACTTCTCTGTGGTTGAAAATTCCTATTTCTTCATATAAGTCAAGAAATTTCTGGTTCATTTCCTGCTTTAATGCTTCAGGAGTGGTTTTCCAGTTGTTTAAACCTCTTTTCTCAGCTTCTACTGCCCAGTCGTCAGAGTATCCGTCTCCTTCGAACATAATGCTTTTACATTGCTTGATGTATTCTCTTAATACATTAAAGATAGCTTCGTCTTTTTTAAGACCTGTTTCAATTAGTGCATCAACCTCTTTTTTGAAGTCGCTTAATTGTTTTGCAGCAATAGTATTCATTACGGTCATAGACTCTGCACAGTTTGCAGAAGAACCTACCGCTCTGATTTCAAATTTATTTCCTGTAAATGCAAATGGAGACGTTCTGTTTCTGTCCGTATTGTCCAGTAAAATTTCAGGAATTTTTCCAACTACGTTTAATTTTAAATCTGTTTTTTCATCCGGTGAAAGTTTTCCTTCAGTTACCTTTTCAAGCTCTTCCAGAACTCTGAATAACTGACTTCCAATAAATACAGAAATAATTGCCGGCGGAGCTTCGTTTGCACCTAATCTGTGGTCATTGCTTGCAGAAGCGATACTTGCTCTTAAAAGATCCGCGTACTCGTGAACCGCTTTGATAGTGTTTACGAAGAATGTTAAAAACTGTAAATTTTTCTTAGGGTTTCTTCCCGGGCTTAAAAGGTTTTCGCCTGTATCTGTCGCTAATGACCAGTTGTTGTGCTTTCCGCTTCCATTTACTCCTGCGAATGGTTTTTCGTGGAATAAAATATGAAAATGGTGTCTGTGAGCAATTCTTGCCATTACGTCCATCAACAAAGAGTTGTGATCTACCGCAACGTTTACTTCTTCAAACATTGGAGCCAGCTCAAATTGATTTGGGGCTACCTCGTTGTGTCTTGTTGTTACAGGAATTCCCAGTTTCATACACTCAACTTCCAATTCTTTCATGAAGTTCATGACTCTTGTAGGAATTGAACCGAAATAGTGGTCATCCAATTGCTGTCCTTTTGCAGGAGAGTGTCCTAATAAAGTTTTACCTGTTAGCACCAGATCCGGGCGAGACTGATACAATGCTGAATCAACCAGGAAATATTCTTGCTCCCAGCCTAAAGTAGGAGTTACTTTCGTTACGTTTTTGTCGAAATACTGCATTACGTCGGTTGCAGCTTCATCTACAGCGTGCAAAGCTCTCAGTAAAGGTGCTTTATAATCTAAAGTTTCTCCTGTATAAGAGATAAAGATTGAAGGAATACAAAGAGTAGTTCCCATAATGAATGCCGGAGATGTAGGATCCCATGCTGTATAACCTCTTGCCTCGAATGTATTTCTGATTCCACCGTTCGGGAAAGAAGAAGCATCCGGTTCCTGCTGGATCAATAAGTTCCCGCTGAATCTTTCGATTGCTCTTCCGCCTTCGATTGGGGTGAAGAATGAGTCATGCTTTTCTGCAGTGCTTCCTGTTAAAGGCTGAAACCAGTGCGTATAATGAGTAACGCCTTTGCTCATTGCCCAGTCTTTCATAGCTACTGCTACCTGGTCTGCAATTAATCTCTGGATTTTACTTCCTTTTTTGATTGCATCCATAATAGATTGGAATGCCTCTTTTGTCAGGTATTCTCTCATGGTATTTTCAGAGAATACATTTTCACAAAATAATTCTGATAATTTAGCAGGGATTTCTACTGAATTATCTTTTCTAAAGTCCTTGAATGGTAAAGTTTCTAAAGCTTTAAATCTTAAAGTTGACATATAGTGTTGAATTTTATGGGGCAAATTTACAAAAAAAATGAATTGAAATTAAAATGCCCCTTTATTTTTAACAACATTTAATGTTTGGTTGGCAAAAATTTGAAATCACCCTTTTTTTTTTATGGGTGGAGATTGCAAATTTATATATTTTTTAATCTCAAAAAAATGTGAAATAATAAGACTGGGAATTCCTATTTTTGAATAAATTCATTTTAAATGATCAAAAAGATTGTTCTTCTCTCGGCTTTTCTGTTATTTAAAACATTGCTTTGTCAAAAATCTGATTCTGTCTATTATGATGAAGACTGGAAAATAACAGGGAAAGCAAATGCATCTTATTATCGGTCAATGCCTGTAAAGGAAGTTGGTGAATTGATTCTGCTTCAGGATTTTTACATCGATGGAACTCCGCAATTTGAAGGATATACTTTAAAAAGTAATGAAGATGCTTATGTAGGTGATATTGTATGGTATGATAAAAATGGGAACGACAGTAATTTTTCCCAATACCGTAATGAAACAGAAAATTTGATCCTGACGTATTATCACCGGAATGGTAAAATCAGAAAAAGGGTTCATTATAAAGACGGGGTTAAAAACGGTGAAACTGCAATTTTTGATGAGAATGGAAAAGTTTTAATGAAGGGTGTTTATGTGAATGGTAAACCTGAAAGCGGAGATTTTGAAACTTTAAAAGATGAGTATGAAAATAGCATTTCTGATCATACAGAAGCCGCTGTTGTTGTAGTAGAACCAACAGTGGTCTATCAGGAACCTTCTAAAACCAGGGAAAAGAAAACAAGAAAGACAATTACGCAAAAAACATTCTGGAGAAATTCACGAAATACAGCTCAGGAGAAAGTATATGCAATCAGTGAATATAGTCTGAAGCTGATTCAACAGAAAAATTTCGATCCGTCAGGAAAGCTGATTCAAACGATTTTAGAGAAAGATTTCGGAGAATATAATGGAAATATTCTGAATGGAACCGAATACCTCTATTATCTCCAAAATAATTTTGCGACAGGAGTCAGCTCCTCTGTCCTTTTTGTCAATGGGGAAAAATCAGGAAAGCAGATTTCTTATTTTCCGAAAGGAGGGATCTCTTATGAGACCCATTATCTTGATGGCGTGAAAGAAGGTGAAGAGATTGTGTTTTCTGCGGATGGGGATGTTAAAAGCAAAAGAACCTACATAAATAATGAACCCTTCAATGGAAATTTTGAAGAAAATGAGGGTAATGTTTCTGTTAATATAAATTACCTCAACGGTTTGAAAGAAGGAGAAGCTGTTGCGAAAAATGAAGAACAGAAGGTTGTTGCGAAAGGCATCTATAAAAAAGGAGAACCTTACAGCGGAACTTTTGTCGTCTCAACAGGGGATGACAGGAAAGAGCTAATAACTGTCGAAAATTTCAAAAAAACCGGACTGCAGAAAGTGTTCAGTCATCGGTTGGAAAGTCCGGATAAAACATATACGGTTCAGAACGGGAAACTCAATGGGTTGACTACTTTTTATGAAGAAGGTCAGCCGGTGGCAGTTTTGGAATATAAAGATGACGAGCCCTATAGCGGTATGTTGATAGATCCGGAGAAGACTTCATTGTACAGGGATGGGAAGATTGCAGAAGAGACTTATTATCAAGATGCTTACAGTAAAAAAGAAGATAATATTCAAAAAGTAAAAGTATATGAGAACGGGATTTTTTCAAAATTGAAAGATTACTCTTTTGTGATTGCAGAAAAGCCGCAAAATTATTATGAGGGCTTTCTGAAAAATGGAAAACCCTACTCGGGATATTTTGAAAATGATGTCAGCAGAGAGTTTAAGCAGGTTGATTACTACGAAAACGGGATGCCAAAATTTCAGTATTCAAACGATTATCTTAAGAATATGGATCATTTCAGGCGTCAGTCCTATAATATCAGGTCAGTCTATAAAGACGGCAAAATATACGAAGGTGTTCAATATGTGTTGAATGAGGAGCAGTTTGTTTCAAAATATTGGAAAGGTGGAGTTTTGCAGAGTTTTGATTGGGATCTGTTTGGTATGAATTATTTTAACAGAATTCACTTCGAAATTAAAAATGATGATATTATGATTAGTGATTTGCAGAAGAAGCAGTCTGCGGTAATTAAAATCGATGTATCACCAAAAGAGTTTAAAAAGCAACTTCTTGTGGATGGAAAAATTATTGATAGTAAAAGGAGTGATTTTTTTAAATCAAAATACAGTGGAGGAGTCATTCTTTATTTTGTAAAAGACGGAAAAATCATATCCAAAATACAGGAAACTGTGAAGCAGTCCATAGAACCTGCAGAAGGGATGAAACTGTTTTACAATGTTTATCTTTCCATAACTGAATGCCCTACGGTTCAGGAAATCTTCAATCAGATATCAGAAAAGATTCTCAATAATAAGATTACCGAAGCAGCTGAAACAAACGCGATTATCACAGGATTGAGGACTGATTCTTCGGGAAAACCAAAAGATGGAATTTTAATTACTCCCATTCAGAATAACAATTATACTTTAAAATCATATCTCCATGGAAACCTGACTCAAACGATTGAGAATGTTTCTTTCGATAGAATAGAAGAAGAAATAAGGAAATTAGAAAAATAATGTTTGAATTTCCTTTCAGGTATTGAATGTTTTTTCATTAAAACCAATTGTATAAGATTCATGTAATATGAAGAAAACTTATTCTGAAATTGTTCTCTGTCTTTATCAGAAAGATTAATTTTAAAAATTAATTAATGTGCTGATAGTTGATAAGGTTAATTGTTTAATCTATTGAGGGCCAGTATTTAAGGTTGCTAAAATTAAATTTCGTAACTTAGCAGACTTTTTATAAAAAATTTAATATATGACAAATTCTAGAGCAAGAGAAACCACCGAGGCAATTGAAAGACTATACATTTCTATGAGACACCTGTTTTATAGAGGTTTTTTCAAGCCAAGCGGAGTTTCCGGAGAAAGCATTAGAAGTTTGTTGAAAACGATCAATCCCGAAATTTACGGTACCATGAGCGTTCCAAGCAAGTTGGAACTGGATGGTTTGATGTATGTTTTAGACAGACTTCCGGAAGGAATTGAAGAATGTGCTTTCATTCATCTAACCTCAGACGAAGGTTTCGATAAAGGAAGTTTTGAGCCGATCGTTCCTAAAAAGAGAAGAAGAAACTGTTACCGGATAGACGAACACCAGATGAATATCGAAGTTCTTTTAGGACGTTCAGAAATCTACGATATCCTTACGCATTTAACGTTCTTATTTATAGAAGCCGATAAAATCCGTAATCTGGCATTTATTCAGGATGAAAACTGGAAGCCGACCAGAGCTTTTAAGATCATCGAAGAAGTGGTAAAAGGCGAGAAAAAATTCAACAGAAGGGAAAAAGAAGTGGCATTGATTCATCTGTCTTCTCTGATCGGAAGAACTTTTGATGAAACCTTAAATGCTTACAATACTTTCGGCGATGATGAGAATCCGGACAGGTTGTTTAAAATAATTTACCACTTAGGCAAAGTAAGCCTGGAAGATGCCAAGCAGAGCCGTGAAAGAGAGATCTACTTCAGTGCAATCCTTAAAGAAAGGGTAGGGCATCATTATTTTGGTGAAAAGTGGGCTCACAAAGTGAAGGAGGTTTTGTTTGAAAATAATCTTCACATGCGTCCTTTACACATTATTTCTGCCAATATGCATTCTGTGAAAAATATGCTGTATGGAAACGATGCTTTAAAGAAAAAAGATACCAAAGAAGTAGATTATAAGCTTTACGGAGATATTTCAGATAAAAAAGACCTTCGTGACAAAGTTTCAAAATATGCTTTGGAGGAAGGCCTGATTTATATCAATGATAAAAGCGGAAGTAATATTGATGTTCAGATTATTGATTTAAGCAAAACAAACCTGAAAAACACTCCTTTCGGACATCTGAAATATGATGGGGATGATGTGATTATGGTTTTTGATTATGCATTCGGCGAACAGGCTTTTGAGGTAATGGACGAATTGCTGAGACCTTTCGAACAAAAAGGAGAAGTATATATGATGAAAGTAAAATCTGTCTCCATCATGGGGAAAGCAGGAATTTTATCCGGTGGAAAGGGAGATATCATGATACCGACGTCTCATATTTTTGAAGGAACAGCAGACAATTATCCTTTTGAAAATGCTTTAAAACTGGATGACTTTCCGGATGATGAGTTACAGGCTTTTGAAGGCCCAATGATTACTGTTCTAGGAACCTCGCTTCAGAACAGGGATATTCTTTCTTATTTTATGAATACTTCATGGAAAGCGATCGGACTGGAAATGGAGGGTGCTCATTACCAGAAAGCCATTCAGGTGGCTTCTAAAATAAGACATCATATTGCGCCAGATCTTTTTGTAAGTTACGCTTACTATGCTTCAGATAATCCTTTGGAAACAGGGGCAACACTTTCTTCCGGAGGTTTGGGACTGACCGGTGTAAAACCGACTTATCTGATTACTTTAAGGATTCTTGAAAAGATCTTACAAAGCGGAAAGAAAGAAATTTCTTCTGTAAAATAAATATGATTATTCAGAATATGTAATCCTTCAAGGTTTTGAAAACCCTGAAGGATTTTTCATTTCACATAGCTCTAAATTCAGTCATCTGTAAAAATCCGTATGATCTGTTGAAAACTCAAAAAAATATTATCTTTAAAACAATTAAAACCAAAAGAGATGAGTACAGTAACAACATCACAGTTAGCAAAAAGATTCAGAGAAGTAACGCTTGACGGTTTTTGGATTGCCAATACCAATTTTAAAGATCAGCTTTCAGACGTCACCTGGGAACAGGCAACAACGAAGATTGCCGACTTAAACACCCTTGCTATGCTCACTTTTCATACTGATTACTACATCGCTGGAATTCTTAATGTTTTTGAGGGTGGAGATCTTGAAATAAAAGATCAATTCAGTTTTAATTTTCCTCCTGTTGAATCTCAGGAGCAATGGGAATTGCTTTTAAATAAACTATGGAACGATTCTGAAAAGTTCGCAACATTATTGGAACAGATGGCTGATTCTAAATTAAATGAAGTTTTTGTTGATGAAAAGTACGGAACTTATTTAAGAAATATTGATGGAATGATGGAACATGCTTATTATCATTTGGGACAGATTACTTTGATTAAAAAAATGATTTTGCTTAGAGACAAATAGCATAAATACTTTTCCAGGAATAAAACGAATATATTTCTATTCAATGTAGACTACTAATTCTACACTTTTTTTAGGTCAAAACTTTGTAATTCCGGGTTATAATTTAATTCGTCAATAATCATAACATCACCAGATTTCATATTGCAAATTTTTTCCTTGACAGGTTTATTAAATTCATTTCCATAATTAACCATTGGTTCGTCATCATTAATTTGATAGCGAAATTTCCCCACTTTTCCTAATTTCATAACAAATTGAGGAATGAAATATTCTACTGTAGAGCTAGCAAGCTCATCCTTGGATAAAGTGATTTTTTCTGTTTTGTTGTTAATACTTGCGAAAGGTTTTCCAATATTTAATATTCTGAATTCTCTTTTTTCAACTGTTTCTTTACCTTTAATAAAACTAATAATTTTGATTTGCAATGTATTCCCTGTAGAAGGAACAATATAATATTTATCTTCTCGCTCCTTATAAACTCCCACTCCGATAACTTTAATACTATCCGATTTGGGAACATAAATTGTTACAAGATTTTTTATTCCTCTATATACAATATTAAGTTTTTCGTTTTCTATGATGGATTTGATGTTTGAATCCTCTGAGTACGAAATATGCTTTGTGGGCGTGCAATAAATGCACACAAGAAAAATAAATGTAGAAGGAATAAATTTTTTCAACTGAGTAATAGATTTATTACTCAAAGATATAAATTTATCAAATCCCATAGATTCTTTAATGCAATGACTTGTGCTGATCTTCTGGATCTTCTGGAATAAAAATTAATCAAATCTGCGAAAGAAAGTTTAACCTCAACAATATGAAACAATCAGAAAATGCAATCGGGCCTGAATATCAAATTTGAGGCTCTTTCAAAAATTACTTACCTTTAAAAAAAATAAAATCTTCAATGAAAAAATCTTTTGCAATTCTTTTTGCTTTGATCCTTTCACAATTTCAGGCGCAGCAAAATGCTTATTATCAGCAGGCTGCCCAATACAAAATGGATATTGACGTCAATGCAGAAAAATTTACCTATCAGGGAACACAGACTTTAAATTACTCCAACAACTCACCGGACGAGCTCAATGTTGTGTATTTTCATTTATACTGGAATGCTTTTAAACCCAATTCGATGATGGATCAGAGAGTTGCCGGACAGGGAAAAAACGGTGATTCTAGATTGCAGAAAGATGGGGTTTCACGATTAGCTTCCATTCCGAAAGATGAGGAAGGGGCACAGAATATTCACTGGATTAAACAAAACGGTAAAGATGTGAAGTTTGAAATTCAGGAAACGGTAATGAAAGTTTATCTGAATGAATCCATCAAACCCAATTCTAAAACCACTTTTACCATGGAATGGGATGCTGTAATCCCTCAGCAGATCAGAAGAAGCGGAAGAAATAACAGGGAAGGGATTGATATGACGATGACGCAGTGGTATCCGAAAATCGCTGAATACGATTATGATGGTTGGGCTACATTTGATTATGTTGGAAGAGAGTTTCATGCACCGTTTGCAGATTTTGATGTAACTATTAAAATTAATAAAGACTATGTTATAGGTGCAGGCGGAACGCTTCTGAATCCAAGTGAAGTAAAAGGATATGATCCTTCAGCGAAGATTACAGCGGATAAAAATAAGGCGACATGGAAATGGACGGCAAAAAATATGCTTGACTTTGCCTGGGCTGCAGACAGGGATTATTCGGTGGAAAGTTTCGAGGTTCCCCAGGGACCGAAAGTTTTCTTCGTCTATCAGAAAAATGATAAGACTAAAGTTTGGGGCGAAGCTAAACCTTATGTCACAAAATATTTCCAGATCATGAATTCCCGTTTCGGAAAATATGCCTATCCTTCCTATGCTTTTATTCAGGGTGGTGACGGCGGAATGGAATATGGTATGTGTACCATGATTTTGGGAGAATCAGGAACAGTTGAAGATTTGATGGGACTGATGGTTCATGAAGGTTCGCACTCGTGGTACCAACAAATGCTTGCAACGAATGAGCCTACAAGACCCTGGATGGATGAAGGATTTACAAGTTATGCAGAAAGTATTGTAATGCATCAGTTGTTTCCTCCGAAAGATGAGCGCCCTAATCCGTTTGTAGATAAAATAAATGCTTACAGAGGAATTGTAAAAAGAGGAATTGAGGAGCCTGCCGTTTGGCTGGGTGACCACCATGACAATGGTACGGCATACAGTTTTGCAAGTTATGTAAAAGGCGAATTGTATCTGGTTCAGCTTGGTTACATTGTTGGTGAGCAGAATTTAGAAAAAATCATGACCGAATATTTCAGACAGTGGAGTATGAAACATCCTACAGACAGAGATTTCCTGCATATCGCACAGAAAGTTTCCGGGATGGATCTTAAATGGTTTCATCATTACTGGATCAATACGATTAAAACCATCGATTATGGAATTAAAGATGTGAAATACGGAACTAAATCAACGGTGATCACGTTGGTCAATAACAGTCAGATTCCGATGCCTATTGACTTTAGTGTGATGACAACGGATAAAAAAATCATTACGTATCAGATCCCGATGAATATGACCCACACCTGGAAACAGAAAGACGGCTATGGTGATTTTACAACTGAAAAATACTGGCCATGGACACAGAAAGAATATACACTGACAATTCCTTATACAAAATCTCAATTGTCATTGTTGGGAATCGATTTCAGCCAGAGAATGGCTGATGTGAATCCTGCAGATAATTTTGTTGAAGTGAAATAGAGTGTAAAATAGAGTGAGGCTGCCTGAAAAAGGCAGCCTTTTTTATGCAGAATATCTTGTAATGCACCCGTACTCAACCCTTCCAGCATAAAAATTATATCACGAAATTAAGATGTATTTGAAATTCAAAATAATATGACTGTACTCAATAAGCGGCAAATCTTGTTTGTTTCAGGGCTTCAAAGTTGTTATTTCAGAAAAATAATTGTGAATGGAAATGCTAATATGCTCTCGAGTACGATTTTTTCTCCTCCAAAAACTCTGTTCTGCTTCCGTTTCCTGTCCTGAAAAGGGTCTTTAATGTAATCCTGTTTTTATCAGCTGTCGCACTTGAAATATACACATTAAAATGAAGATGAGGTCCGCTGCTCCAGCCGGTATTTCCGCTGTAAGCAATGAATTGTCCTTTTGTAACCTCATCTCCAATCTTTACCTGGGCTCCGTTTTGCTGTAAATGATAATATTGTGCAATCGTCCCGTCCGAATGCAGTATAGAGATATAATTTCCAAATGGAGCACAGCTTCTGGTCGGACAGCTTTTGTTGTTGTTCTGCACGATATCTATGACTAAACCTTCTCTGGATGCTAATACTTCTGTACCTTCCGGCATAGTAAAATCCAATGAGTTTTCATTCTGATGCGAGAGCTTGCCGTTGTATCCCTGATATACCGGGAATGATTTTCCTTTATTATAGGGAAGATCATAGAGGTAGTGGACATCGTAGGCTTTTATGGTGGCGTTTCCGGCCAAAGTGTGATAATTAGGAATTTTTTTGATTTTCCAGCCTTTCTTTCTGTCAATTACCAAAAAGGTGGCTACCCGGTTTTTCTTTGATAATGACGGCAGTACTTTTACCAGTTCAAATTTCATTTGCATCCGCAGATTCTCCAGTTGAGGCTGACCGGTAAAAGAAAGAGTGACAGGAAAGATTTCAATATTGTCGGCATAATAGGAAACAGTATCTTTGTTTATTTCCGTATATAATCTCACAGGTTTTTGGGAAAAGGCTATTATAGACTGTATTATGAGAAATAGGATTGTAATTTTTTTCATCATCTATTATTTAATTTGAAACTGTTTTTACCATCCATTGACCAGAATAGTTTTTAACTAAATCATTTTTTAAGGGCTTCATCTTTGATACTTAGATAGCTGTATAGATAATAAAGCAACTTTAGTATTTCTTTTATTTTTTGCATACTGGTGATCCTTTTATATCTAAAAATTTTTTTTATTCTTTTTCAAATGTTGTTGCATCACAACTAATTTCAGGAAAATTAGGGTGTCGAATATAAATTTCACATTGTCTTTCTTCAAAGCTACCCGTATCCTCATCATAGGTCAAAATTTTATATTTCAAATCACAATTCTTGACGTCTCTAAAATCACATTTTAAAGTTTTAATTATTTTAAATCGAATGTTTAAATCTATAAATTCTCCTATGATATTATATTTACTAGGTACATACCAATCTACTCCATCAATAACAGTCAGAAAAATCAAATTTCTCTAATTTAGACTGTTCCATATATCGGGGGGAGGTCAAATTAATCAAAAACTCTACTTTTGAGTGTGCCTAAGAGGGGTGAGATTAAAAAGCCAGATTTTGAACTTTTTCTATGGTTTCGGGCTTCATGTCATCAGTGTCCGCCAGGAGGTTTTGCGCATAAAATTCATTCACAAGATTATTGACGGTTTTATAATTCCCGTCAATCTTTGCTTCCTTTTTTATTTTTTCAAATACTTCTTTGGCCGCTGCGGCTGCCTTAGAAAATACAAGAATACTTAGACGTAAAATAATAAGGCCATTTTTTCATGAAAATGGTTTAGAAGCTTCTATAATTAATTGTTTAATAGGAGCCCAACTTATGATTGAATAATGTCCTTACAATATTCCAGATCATAAATATTTTTCATGGAGGTCTCTTATCTGATGCATTAATTGAATTTCAAAATATTTACAGATTAACTTATGGATTGACTTTTCTATAAAACTCATTAATAATTATTTCCTTTTCTTTACTGCTCTTGTTAGATTTGATAATACCCATTATAAAACTTGCGCCGATAGGGCTGTATCCAAGATTCAAGCATGCAGAATTAATTAAATTTGCATTTAAAATAGAAGCATATGGATCAGACAGTCTACCTTGCTTTATATAATTTTTTACAAATTCCAAGTACTTAGGATGGTTTAGTTCCTGATTGATTTTATCCGTGTCTTTTTTACTCTTAACCTTTTTAAGGTTTAATAACTCTTTCATATAAGATAGGCTATATAGGTTCATTCCTAAATTACTGTTAGATTGTATTGTATCTGTATTATACTCTGCCATCCCTTCTTTCGTCAAATGTAGAATATCTTTTATCAGCAGAAGCTCTTTTTCATTCTTTTTTTTATATACAGAAATTTTAAATCGGTCTTTCGGGTAAGGATCTGTTGTTAAGGGAGTACTGTCAAGACTCTCTAACTTTATTATGATAAAATCAGATCGCTTTTCATCTATAGACCATATTTTGTAATGATTTTTATATTTTTCTGTATTGAAAGGCTTTAAAGAAAATGTTGTTGAAGCATATAATGTATCATTAGACTGTTTGAAAACATGCATTTCATCTTGCCCAACGAAATAATAAGGTTGTTTAAATATCTGTGCGCTTATATAATTAGATAAGATTAAAAGAAGTATAAGTAAGTTTTTTTTTCTCATAAGTGAATTATTTAATGTACTTTTTAAAGATATACCAGTTCAATATTCCTAAAATTATAGCTATTAATACAGAGAAGAAATTTATTTGAGTATTAAAAAATATAACAGCAATATTAGACATGATTAATAAATATAAAATCTGTATTATTAATTTATTTCCGAATCTTTTAATCAAAAGAAATAAGCAAATATATAATAACAAGTAAGCGCTTGAACCAATAATTATAATTTCATAGAGCAAGAAATAAAAGATATAAAACTTTAATGATGAGCCTGTAAAATTTAATGGATTTATTAAAATTAAACTATCATACTGTTTATTAGGGGAGTTACTAATAATTCCAAAAAAAATTTGGAGGATGTTTTTAACACAAACAAAAGTTATAATTGTTAATATTAATTTAGGGAAGTTTTCTAAAAATTTCATGAATAAGCAAATTAATTACATCCTAAGCTTGACAGTGGAGCTTTATTTTTTAAATAATTTTTAATTTTTGAATAAGCTGGGCGATATGTTTTCGGTTCTAACTTATTTGCTAAACCTCCATTTGGAATAGAGTTAATATAGTTTTCTAATTTAGTTTGCATGCTTTCCCAAAGCTCATCTGCTTTTGAGAATGCAAAATTTTCAGTTAAATAAGCAAGCGTTGAATTACCTATTGGTTTTGTAAATCTGTCAACTCCTCTAATATAAAGATACATAAAACCGTTTGAGTCTACAGAATAACCAAAAAGTCTATTTCCACTTACAGGATGTAAACCATCCAAAGTAATAGGTGCCTTAATAGTAGTAAAGATCCATGCTTGTGTATTATAACCTGAACACACAACTGTTCCGTTATCACCTGGTATTTCTATATGTATCAATGCTCCTAACGGATTATTTGAAAACCAGAGAGCAGTATCGTCAATTCCATAAGAGCTACTTACAATTGGAGTAAAACTCTCTGCAAATTGATTAATATTTCTTCTAAAGAAATCAAAAAATTCTGCAGGAGTATATTTTTGATTAGTTCCTGGTTTAAAAGGCATATTAGTAACTCTAACAGAAAATAAATCCATATTTATTCCTGGTCCGGATGCAAAGTCTAAATTTTGTATTGCGAAATCGTCTTGATACCAATGTGTGGATCCATTAATTTGAAATAATTTATTTTTAATTGATTGAGGAACTTGATGAGTTGCGACATCTTGCCATTTAGATAATTCTCCACAAGGAATATCTAACAATAAATTAGGGTTTTGAGCTAAGGCATTGTCCAATGCTTTAAGCCTGTTGATTAGTTCAGTTTTGTTTAATGTATCAGGATTTTCCTTAATAAAATTTAAAACAGCAATTCCTAAAGTGGTATTGTGCTCAGTAAATATATTATTTATTAAAGTCCAGTTTTCCTGGTAGCTTCCTTCTTCTTTTAGAAAACTTATTATGGAAGCATACAGTAATGTATCTTGTACATTAGTAGATGTCTTAATATACTCTATAACAGATTTTAGAAAATTAAGGTGTTGTATTGTTTGGTCAGTGTTATACAATCTGGCAAGATCCATTCCTAATACAAGATGAGAGTCATACCATGAAAGCTGAGAAGGATTTAGTTTTAATCTGAAAACTCTGTTCATTTCTATCAATTCAGCTTCACTTTCAACATAAGGAGTCGTGTCATAACCCCCTGACCCACTATCACCTTGGGTGCCTCCGGGATTAGATGGTAAGCCGCTGTCATTAATTGATCCTGGGCCGCCAGCACATGTGTTTACAATAGATATGATTGTAGGATTAGGTGCTCCGCCTACAATACATCCCGCATCATTTCCTGAAGAATGTATTCCTTCTGAGCACCATCCTGTTTCCCATGTTATAGCATAACATCCTATGGCATCAGTCTGCACCCTTGCGTTCAGATTGATATTCAGGTTACTGATGTCAAAAATCCTTATTTTATTTTTAAGATCAATATTGTGACCCGAAATAAAAAGTTCTTTTTCTTTTAGAGAAATGTTATACTGTATCAGTACGCCTGAAAAAGTATTGTCTTGCTTTTGCTTCAGTACTAAGTTTTCAATTATTGATTGATTGGAAGATCTGATAACGGAAAAAGTATAAGTTTTGTTTTCTCCGTTCTCTACAAGCATTGCACTTTCCATTGAAATAATAGCTCCTTCTAAAACAGAATCCTGAATGGTTTTAGAGATTAGAGAACGGGAAAAGTTTTTATTTTGAATCGTTGAAACCTTGTCAAAAAGGAGAGCGTTTTTTAAAATTTCATTATTTTTAATCACTGAAACTTTAACATGATTATTTTGAAGGTCATTTTCCTGAATAATATCTAACTGTCGGCAGCCTGATACTATTAAAGCTAATGCTAAGAGCATTATAAAGTAATTTATTTTCATCGTATGTTAATTATGTTTGTGCAATATTAAAATAAATTCATTAACACTCAATACACTTTTGCGGAAAAATTATTACTTTTACGAAAATAATTTTCGCTCTTATGGAAAAGATCATCAAAAAGATCGCAGAGATCCGCAGTAAGAAGGGGTTTTCTTATGAGAATATGGCGCAGGATCTTGACCTGAGTACGTCGGCATACCGTAAAATAGAAACCGGGGAAACCAAACTGACGGTTGAAAGACTGGTTGATATTTCTAAAATCCTGGAAACTCCGTTAAATGAAATCTTAGAAACGGATTCTCAAAAAAATTTTAATCAAGAAAATAAGGATAATGCTCACGGTTTTCAAGGATTTAATGATAATATTTTTAATGAATATTCGGAAGTTTCAAAAAAACTTATTGCTCACTACGAGCAGCAGATCAAAGAACTGAAAGCCGAAATTGAACAATTGAAAAGCAAATAAATGAATTCTATCGTAATCAATGTTGGAAACAGCAATATCAGATTTGGTCTTTTTGATGATGACAACTGTGAGATCTCCTGGGTAATCAACACAAAGCCGTACAGAACTGCTGATGAGCTGCACGGTCAGATGCTGATCCTATACCAGACATATAAAATCGATCCCCGGAAAATTGAGAAAATCATCATCGGCTCTGTAGTCCCTCAATTGACAAGAGAAATAACTTCTGCCATACGAAAAATTCATGGAATCGTTCCTGTTATGGTAGACCGGACGACTCCTTCAGAGGTCATCGCCAAGTCTAAGCAGATGGGAACGGATATTTATGCCAATCTGGTAGCTGCACATAATATGTACCCTGACAGAAAGAAGATTGTACTGGACTTTGGTACTGCGCTCACAGCTAGCTGTGTGGCAGAAAATGGTGAAACATTAGGCGTAATTATCGCTCCGGGAATCGTTACGTCATTAAATTCCCTTATCAGCCAGACAGCTCAGCTTCCTGAAATTGAACTGATAAAGCCGAAATCTGTATTAGGTCTGGATACCATCAGCTGTATGCAGAGCGGTATGGTATACGGTTTCCTGGGAATGGTGGAAGGTTTTATTGACCGTATTAATGATGAGGTCAAAGACGAATGTTTTGTCATAGCAACCGGCGGCGTTTCTCATGTTTACAAACCGCTTACCGATAAAATACACGTTGCTGACAGGCTTCATACATTAAAAGGACTTTATTTTTTGGGTAAAGATTTCTAATATGAAATAAGATGTAAGTAAGAATACTTTACCTTTTTGATCTAAAAAACTCTTTGACAATAGAAGAACATTCATTCTCCATGATTCCTGTGATTACTTCTGTTTTGGGATGAAGACCCAGCTTTTTATTGATAAATCCACGCTGTTCGTCTCTTGCCCCGATCACCACTTTTGAAATCTGTGACCAGGATAAAGCACCTGAACACATTACGCAAGGTTCTAAAGTTACATACAGGGTGCAGTTAATGAGATATTTTCCGCCCAAAAAGTTCGCTGCAGAGGTGATTGCCTGCATTTCGGCATGTGCTGTCACATCGTTTAAAGTTTCAGTAAGATTATGTGCCCTGGCAATAACGCGATTATTGGAGACGACCACACATCCAATGGGAACCTCATCTTTTTCAAATGCAATTTCGGCTTCCTGAAAAGCCATCTTCATAAAATATTCATCGGTAAACATAAAAATAAAAGCTTAGTGCAAAACTAAGCTTTTCATCAAATATTTTTGAACAAATCAGAATCGATATCCGATACCTCCCATTATTTTTCCTGTAACGGGTCCTAAATCATATTTATCAAAGTCTCCAAACCTTCTGGCAATCCCTCCGCTTGCTTCTATCACCAATCTGTTTTTGATCACCCATTTCCCTCCGATACCAAAACCGACTCCTACGGTTGTTACTGTTTTTTCTCCTCCGTAATTATAGTAATAAGTATTTGTAGGGCTGTCATAATCAGTGTGATAAAAACCGTCTCGCTGTATTGTTACAGGTACAAAGCCTTCAAAAAATAATCCTGAAGCATATTTTTTTCCTAAATAATATCTGAAGTAAGGTGAAAATTGTTTGAAATCGTCTACTTCGTCACTTAAAGTAATCATGGCATTTACCCCGATACCCATATCTTTATTAATCAGCCTTTCATAAGAAACATTAATCAAGGGAACGGCAATCAGCAGGAATGGATCAAGCAGGATGTCATTTTTTCTTTCAGAGCCATTTTCCTGATTAGAATTGAGTTCTTGTGCACGCAGGGAAAATAAGGTTATAAAAACCGTTAAAACAGTAAAGAATTTTTTCATGGAATTTTTTCTCAAAAATAATATTTATAATGAGACGGCCGAGAAAAATTTTGTAATCACTCAGGATTCATTGCTAAAGGCAGTCTGAAGCTATACCTTACAGGATTTCCATTAACAGAAGCAGGTGAAAATTTATCGGGAATTGAGTATAATGCTATCTCAGCCTGACGGTTAAATGTAAAATTATCACCTTCTGCCTTTACGTTACTGATGCTTCCATCTTTTTCGACAATAAAGGCAACGACTGCTTTGCTGTTTCCGTTTTCGGCATGAACCCCTTCTCCGTAGAATAGATGGGCGACATGCTTTCTGAGTGTATCAATACCTCCGGGATAAACTGCTGACTGATCGGTTGTATGAGAAATGACCGCCGATTCTGTTGTAAAGGAAATACTGATTTTCTTAAGATCTTCAAGATTTTTAACTTTAACCAAGGCTCCCGTTAGGGCAACATTTTCAATACTGTCCATCTTTTTCATAAAAAACAGAAAATCCTGTCTTACAGCAATTTTAGCAATGCTGTTGTTTTCTGCGTCAAATTTTTTCCTGAATTCCTGGCTGAGCATGCTTCTGTGCTGGTTGTAGTACTCTTTTACTCTTTTGAATTCCTCGGTCTGCTGAGAAAAACAAAGTGTGGAAAGAAGCATGAAAAAAAAGAATAAAACTTTCAAGCGATGGTTATTTTTGTAAATGTAATCAAAAAGGATGCAAAAAATTATCATCAGAATAATTATTAAGTGATTCTTTCAAATGTTTTTTGATGTTGTCAACTAAAATTTTAGGTTCTAATACCGTTACCTCTTTTCCATAGGACAGAATTTCCTGCATGAAGTCATAGGTAGGATGTAGAAAAAATTCAAAATAAATCTCGTCCTGTGTTTCCCTTGTTTCTTTTTGAGATTGATGAAGGGCAAAACTCCTGATGTATTCTCCCTGATGCCTGCTGCATTTCAGAACTATTTTCTGAGGATTCTGTTGCGTCAGGTTCATTACACCGAAGGCATTTTTAAAGTGCTCGCGGAAATTGTATTTATATTTTTCCCTGAACTTATTTTTGGTCACATCCAGATAATTAATCCGGTCTACACCGAATGATTTCAGCGCTTTGTCTTTAGTATCAATGGCAATCAGATACCAACGGTCTTTTGATTCTTTTAATGCCAAAGGATGAACTTTCCTGGAAGTCATCAGCTTATTTTTATAATTGTAATGTTCGAAAGTTACCACTCTTTTATTACGGATCGCAAAGAAGAGATCATAAAAATGCTCGACACCGGTCGGTTTTCTGCTTTCGAAAAAGATAAAATCAGCAAAATCGGGATGAACATTCAGGGCATTGCTTACCTGAAAAGATTCCAATAATTTCTGATTGTACTCATCTACCTCCATCATGGGTCTGCTTTCAATGTAATACCGGTTGTCACCTTTCTTTTTGTTATGAATAGAAAGATTAAAAAGACCTGAAATTTCACGGATATCTCTCTGCAAAGTACGGATCGAGTAGCTCTTGATTCCCGCATCCTGGAATTCGAAAGAATTTAACAGATAGTCTTCCAACTGCGAATAGGTAGCCGGAGCACTCTCTAATTTCTTAATGATTAAGGCATATCTGGTAAGGTAAAAGTCTTTTTTCATTATAGTATTTACGTTATCACCCGAGATACATTAGATTTGGCCGAATGAAACTCAGGCATTTCATTGTTAAAGTTTCTATTACAAATATATACGGTTAATACGACAAAAGGTGTCGTGTTTTATTTTTGTGGATAAGTTTTTGGGAAAGTTTTTAAACAATAGAAAATACATTTAGCCAACCTACTGTAGCAAAAACTTATAAAGTATGATCCTTTGGTATTGTGAAATTTTTACTTGTGATTCTTTTTATAAAAAGAATAAATTGAGAAGTACTTAAAGAAAAAGTGATACGACAAAATCGTGCTGCAGCGGGACTATATTCCATAATCTTTAATCAAAGTATTTTCTGTGGGATGATATTTAAAAGTTTTAGATGTAGCCATCTAATTTCTATAAATCCGATTGTCCGTTGTCAAGAAAACTGCTCAGATTTAGTAACAATTTTGTACAAAAAACCGCAACGGTAAACTGCGGTTGAAAGATTAAATTTCTAATATTTATTTTTTTACTTCATAAACTTCCATTTTTCCAAATCCATTATCTCTTCTATTATGATTCGATAAATATAAAAAGTTCTGGAATTTACACTTGTGTGACCAAGTCTAAAGTAATTTGCTTTTCTAAAATGACTTCCCCAAATTCTTCATACTTATAGTACCATTTGTAAGTAGTGCGATTAAAATTCCGAGTTCTCGCGCGATTTCCGAGATATTAGTTCGCACATTGCTTAGTTGAAGGGCCTTGGTTTAAAAGCAGCATCATAGATTTTTTGCTATCGTTTCATAAATTAAAATTAAGGTTTTCTGCTTAACTTTTACTGAACATTAAATTAGTACATCCAGTGGTTTCCTGCAAAGGATTTCTCCCGTAGTTTTTAACGGTTCATTTTTCAGTAATTTTTAGCTGTTCGTTTTTAAGCACACCTCTGGCTGTTCAGCATTTTGTGAATGGTGAATTCAAAGGTTTTGATAAATTGAAAGAGGATTTTTTTGTGCTTTATTTACATTCCAAAAATAATAGTGAGAAACGACAAAACTTGACGTATTTTAAAATTTTATTTTAAAAAATATCTTCTTCAATAACATCATTTTCAAAATCCTCTCTGAAAAAATTTTCAATTTCGTTGAGATAATTGTCATAATCGGGTTCTGTATTTTCGATGTCGTTCCAGCTAATGGTGTAGAGTTCCTCATCAGACAATGATTCTGTGCTGTAATTAGGTGTTTCCATAAGGGTTATGTTTTTAGTGATAAATTTCGTTTTTGATATATTTCCGGCTGTTCATCATTTTTTAAATGTTGAATTCAGTTTTTAGAAATGGGTTGATTATTTTCTGTGTGTTCCTATTAATACGGTAAAAGTAATTTTGAGAAGCGTCAAAACCTGACGTATTTTAAAATTATTTCTGTAATTTTAATTATAAGCGTATTTGCTTATATGAGATAAGTATAAGTAAATAAGCTTATATTTTATTTCTGATTAATTTCTGAACAATCTGATTCAGATTTTCCCTGTGATCATCAATATAACTTAATCCCGCCTGTATCAGATTTTCTATGTTGAATCTTGAAACATTATCCATTGCCGGAGAAGCATTTTTTAATGAAGGATTAAGACGGTAATAATTTTTCTGGTTTCTCTGGCCTAAAGTCTGAAACATCTGACAAAGCTGATAGTCTACAGTTTCTGCATTGGCAGACATTAATATATCGATGATAGGGTTTACCCAGCCTATTTTTCCAGCTTTTTCCATCTTTTTAAAAGAATAGCTTTTTGATTCTATCCCCGTTCCTATGGATATGATAATCATATCGTTCATCGTAGGATGATTGGCTTTTTGATGATTCTTCAGGACTTCTGCAAACGGAGTTTTTCTGGCTTCTGCATATGCACAGAGTGCAGGATTATTGGCAAACATTCCGCCGTCGATCAGACTGAAGATCTGTCCGTACATCGACCTGATCTGAACCGGGCTGAAATAAGTAGGGGCTGCTGAAGTTGCTCTGCAGATGTCTTTAACATAAAAATTGTCAGTGCTTAGATTGGCTTTCCATGAGTTGAATAATTTGGCCCGCCTGTTTTCTATATCATAGCTGGTAACTAAACAGGGCTTGATCAGTTCCTTTAATTCTAAATTTCCAAAAAAGTCATTCAGGTTTTTCTCAAGAGCTTCCTGGGATATTTTTTCATTCAATAATCCAAAAGGATTAACAAGTCTCTCCCAAAAAGAAACCTGGAATATGTCACCGCCTTTTTCGGCATACAGTTCCAGTCCTTTCTGAATCGAATATTTTGCTTTCCGTGACTCATTGGGACAGAGGATAATGCATGCGATAAGGGCTCCGGTGCTGCTTCCTGCAACCAGGTCAAAATAGTCTCCAAGCTTTGCGCCTGGCTTATCCTGGATCTGTAGCTGTTCTTCTATGTAGCGTAAAATAATGCAGGTAATGATACCTCTTATTCCGCCGCCGTCCAAAGAAAGAATGGTTGTCTTTTTCATTTTTTCTGCTGTTGTTTGGTAAAGTAAAGGTAGGAGCGGGAAGCGACAGAACTTGACGTATTTAGAGTAATTATGAAATAAATTACATTATAAAACCACATATCCGTTTTCATCCCTTTCCATCTTTAAAAGCGTTCTCCAACTCGTTTTGATCAGGCCTTTTTTGGTCAAAATGTTCTTTTTTTCAAAGTGAGGAAGATCTTTAAAAGTTTTCCAGTTTCCACCCCAGTCCCAACCGTATTTTGCAAAAATTTTCACACATTCATACCAATCGGCAATGCCGTCATTGTCCCAGTCTCTGGCTGTATCCCAGCTTGCTGTTTTTCCATCGATGATTAAACAGATGTCAACGGCTAAACCGTAGTTGTGAATGCTTTGTCCGGCCTTTGCATTTGTTACTTTCTTCCCTGAAGTAATTCTTCCGATCGCATATAATTTTTCCTGCTCCTCGAAACTTCGTAATCCCTGCGTGATTCTAACTTTTGCTTTTCCCGTAAGCGCTTTGTCACATTCAGCAATGATCTGTTTCACTTCCTCTCTGACAGAGGGATGCAGTTTTTCAATTCTTTGTAAGCTTACTTTATCCATATTCATAAATTTTATTGTTTTCTGAAAGCAAATATAGACGCGGGATACGACAGAACTTGACGTGTTTTAAAAATATTAATTATTTGGTTTTCAGTATGATAAATATAATATTAAAGTGTAGGGTAAACATGATGTTTTCTTTTGAAAATTAGATTTTGTAGATGAAAGCTCTTGGTCAGACGTTTACCCTTAGCGGGTTAAAGTGATTTTTATATTTGCAGAGGAAAATTTACATATCAAGAAACTGTTGGGGTTTCCTGGTGATGTTTATGCTATTAGGGAGAGAAGTATTTTTGGAAATTCCGTTGGATATATGAAATATAAGTCTGATGATTGCATTCAGTAGAAGAGTACCTATTTCTGAAGAACAATATAGCAGATGGGGAGCACTCATTACAGACCTGCATTGAAGCTTTGAATTTATAAACTGATCAATCTGCTGCTTTGAAAACAGGATTGATAATTTTCCAGAGATATTTCCGGAAAACCAGTTGGATCTCATCAGTAGATTTATAGTGCTTTCGGATTCAGGATAGATAGGATATGCTGCCTTGTGACAGCTTGAGAATTTACAGTTTACTGTTGATTTTCCGGATATCTTTTCTCAGTTCAAAAAACATCTCTTTCAGGTCGTAGCGGTCAACACGGTCCGGTTCAAAGTCTTCCGGGAAAATTCCTGATGCATATTGCCATATTTCTACAAGTTCCCCTAAAGGAATATCATACGGATCATAGAACGAGTTGTCAGCTTTTACCGTTATGGCATTTTCTTTCTTCGCAGTGAAACGCTTGTAGGTGATCCCATCATTCAGTGTAACAAATACATAACTTCTGTCAGATTTCAGGTCATCAATATTCTCAATATATTTTCCCACAATATAAGAGCCGTCTTTAAAGGGAGGCATGGAGTCTCCCTGTGCGGGAAATGCTCTGTATTTTCCATGGGTTAAGAACGGTAGCGAAATTCTCTGCAGATTTTCGATATATTCAGGATCACTATAGCCGGATAAATATCCCATTGATGCTTTCTGAGGAATAATTTCAATACTGTTGTTTCCCAACTGATCAACGACTACGGGCAGGATAATCCTGTTATCCGGCAGATTGATCATTTGTTCCAGCGGATATTTGCGGATGTCTAAAGTAAGGAGCAGATCTATGCTTACATTAAAAAATTTTGACATACCGATCAGAATTTCGTAAGGCGGTTCTGACCGGCCGTCTTCGTATTTTGAATAACGCACTCTGCTCATCCCGAGATTTTCTGCAAAACTCTGCTGGGATAAGTTCTTTTTACTTCTTAAAAACCTGATGTTATCTGAAAAAACTGACATTGATACAAATTGTATCTGCAAATATAATAAAAATGATACAAAATGAATCTAATTTTGTAAAATGAATCGTGCAATTGTTCATATGGATATGGACACCTTTTTTGTATCCTGTGAAAGGCTTAATAACTCCCAGCTCAACGGAATTCCCCTGATTATCGGGGGAGGTAACCGGGGAGTGGTTGCTTCATGCTCATACGAAGCCAGGAAATTCGGTGTACGTTCTGCCATGCCGATCAGGATGGCATTGAGGCTGTGCCCCGATGCAAAGGTGATCAAAGGTGATTATGAGCTGTATTCCAACCTCTCACATCTCGTTACAGAAGTTATTCAGGAAAGGGTTCCGGTGGTTGAGAAAGCAAGTATCGATGAATTTTACCTCGATCTTTCCGGAATGGATCAGTTTTTCGGATGTTATCAATGGACGCAGGAAATTTCTGCTGCAGTAACCAAAGAAACCGGTCTGCCGATGAGTTTTGCGCTGTCTGCTAATAAAACAGTGTCAAAAATAGGAACCGGAGAATCTAAACCTGATGGAAAACTGCAGATCATCGAAAAACAAACCAAATCTTTTCTGAATCCACTGTCAGTGAAAAAGATTCCGATGGTGGGGGACAAGACTTTTCAGCTTTTGTCCAGAATAGGAATCAGAACCATTCAGACCCTGTCAGAAGTCCCTGTTTTGGTGCTTCAGCAGATGATCGGCATCAACGGGAAAGAACTGTGGAAAAAAGCCAATGGGATTGATGAAAGTCTTGTTGTTCCTTATTCTGAAAGAAAATCTATTTCCACAGAAAAAACCTTTAATGCAGATATGATGGATATGGTAGAGCTGAGAAGACTGATATCCGGAATGGCAGAAAAGTTAGCCTACCAGTTGAGGCAGGAAAAATGGCTGACCTCTACAGTGGTTATTAAAATAAGGTATGCCAATTTCGATACCGAAACCAAACAGCACAGAGTGGCTTATACTTCTGCCGACCACACCCTGTCACGAATAGCTTTGGAACTGTTTAATAAAGTTTACACCAGAAGAATGCGGCTCAGGCTGGTGGGTCTGCGTTTTACCGATCTGGTACACGGAAACCATCAGATGAATTTATTTGAAGATACCGAAGAACAGATGAGCCTCTATCAAACCATGGATTCTATTAAAAATCGCTTTGGGGCAGATGCTGTAGGACGGGCTTCAGGATTTGATTTCGGAAAATAATTTTAAAATATAAATTACAATGTTTCTTAACTGTCATTCCTTTCACAGCCTCCGTTACGGAACCTTATCAGTTAAAGAACTGGTAAACCAGGCCAATGAACTCGGAATTAAAGAACTGGTGCTCACGGATATCAACACCGTGACAGCGATTTATGATTTTAAAAAAGCATGTGAAGACGTTGGCATTAAACCTGTTGCCGGAATGGAAATAAGAAAGGAGGGAAAGTTACTTTACATTGCTGTTGCCAAAGAATTCAGCGGAGTAGGGGAGGTGAATAAAATCCTGACTGCCCATAACTGTGACGGGGCTGAGCTTTCTGAAACGGCTCCCGGATTTGATCAGGTCTTTGTCATTTATCCTTTGAATAATATCCCGGAAAATTTAAAAGAAAACGAATTTATAGGAATTAGGGAAGAAGAGCTTAACCTGCTGATTCGCCCTGAATTTAAAGATAAAATTCATCAGATGGTGGTACTGCAACCCATTACGTTCAGTACAAAAAAAGAATACAACCTTCATCGGATCCTGAGAGCAATTGATGGAAATACATTGCTTTCCAAGCTTTCGGAAGAGGATGTCTGCGGCAAATCAGAATATGTAAGGTCTGAATCCGATTTATTGAAATCATTTGAGCGCTATCCTGAAATCATAAGGAATACCAGGAAAATTCTCGCCGGGTGCAGTTTTGAATTTAATTACAAAGAACCGGGAAGTACTGAAAATAAAAACAAAAAGTATTTTAAAAAATCTGAGAAAGAAGATATAAAACTTTTGACCAGACTGGCGTATGTGGGATTAAAAAACAGATATGGTGAGAACAAAACCGCCCGGATAAGAGTTGAAAAAGAGTTAGCCGTTATTGAAGAACTCAGGTTCTCTGCCTATTTTCTGATCACCTGGGATATTGTCCGGTACAGCAATAAGATGGGATTCATGCATGTAGGAAGGGGAAGCGGAGCCAACAGTATTATCAGCTACTGTCTGGGAATCACGGATATTTGTCCTATAGAACTGGATCTTTATTTTGAACGTTTTTTAAACTTAAACCGTACCTCTCCACCGGATTTTGATCTCGACTGGAGCTGGCAGAACAGAGATGCGATTCTACAATATATCTTCTGTAAATACGGAAAAGATCATGTGGCTTTCTGCGGAACCAATGTAGAATTCAAATACCGTTCGATATTTCGGGAAGTGGGTAAAGCTTTTGGCCTTCCCAAGGAAGAGCTGGATATTCTTGCGGTTCAAAAAACAGAGCATCATCATTCAGATAAAATCGTAAAGCAGGTCTATGAATATGGTAAGCTTTTAGAAAAGTTTCCCAACCAGAGAAGCATGCACGCCTGTGGAATTCTGATCTCTGAAGAACCTATTACCAATTATACCGCCCTGGAAATGCCTCCTAAAGGATTTCCACTCGCTCAGATTGATATGAATGTGGCAGAAGATATAGGACTTGAAAAATTTGATATTCTTTCTCAGAGAGGGCTCGGAACAATCAACGATACGGTAAGGCTCATCAAAAAAACCAGAGGAATTGAAGTTGATATTCGTGATACTTCAATTTCAAAAGATGAAAATACCTGCAATGAATATTTAGCCATCGGAAAAACAATCGGCTGTTTTTACATAGAATCTCCTGCCATGCGCGGTTTATTGAGAAGGCTCAAATGTGATAATTATAGAATTTTGGTCGCTGCATCTTCCATTATCAGACCGGGAGTTGCCCAGAGCGGGATGATGCGGGAATATATTTTCAGGCACAACCATCCTGATCAGTTCGAATATTTTCATCCTGTTTTTGAAGAAAATTTAAAGGAAACTTACGGAATCATGGTCTATCAGGAAGATGTCATCAAGATCGCACAGTATTTTGGTGGTCTTACCCATGCGGATGGTGACATTCTAAGGCGTGCCATGAGCGGGAAAGAAAGATCTATTCAAAAGCTTAACGAAGTGAAAGCTAACTTTTTTAAATCCTGTATTGAAACTAAAGGGCATTCGGAACAGATGACCGCGGAAGCATTCAGGCAGATCGAGTCTTTTGCAGGATATTCTTTTTGTAAAGCACATTCGGCTTCTTATGCGGTGGAAAGTTACCAGAGTTTATACCTGAAAGTGTATTACCCTTTGGAATTTATGGTTTCGGTGATCAATAATCAGGGTGGTTTTTACCGGACGGAAGTTTATATTCACGAAGCCAGGATGTCGGGGGCTGTTATTCAGAATCCCTGTGTCAATACAAGTGAATTTCAAACCACCTTACAGGGAAAAGAAATTTATCTGGGATTTATGCTTTTACAGTCGCTCGAAAATAAAATTGCCCAGTTGATTTCTGAAGAACGTGCGGAAAACGGAAACTACAGATCGTTGGAAGACTTTATCAGGCGTATTCCGATCGGTATTGAGACCATCCAGATTCTTGTTTTCATCGGCGCTTTCAGATTTACAGGTAAGCAGAAAAATGAACTGCTGATAGAAGCAAGGCTTCTGCTGATTAATTTTAAACCTGAAAACCGGAATTTAATGCTTATTGAAGAACCCGTTCAGGAATACAAGCTTCCTGAGCTCAAAAGAGAAAGGTTCGAAGATGCATTTGATGAATTGGAAATTATAGGATTTCCCGTATCCTACAGCCCGTTTGATCTTCTGGAAACCAAATACAGAGGTTCTGTTCTCGTAAAAGATTTATTGAAATTTCATAAAAGACAGGTGAAGATGCTGGCCTATCTCATTTCGAGAAAGCATGTTCCCACTAAAAAAGGAGCGATGTTCTTCGGAACTTGGATCGATGCCAGCGGGGATTATTTTGATACGGCTCACTTTCCCGACTGTTTAAAACAGTATGATTTTCAGGGAGGCGGATGTTACCTCTTACTGGGAACCGTAGAGGTTGATTATCATTTCCCGACAGTAACCATCCATAAAATGGCAAAAATGCCGATGATTCCGGATCCCCGTTATGCGTATGACGAACAGAAAAAATATGATGCGCATCGCCTCGTTCGGGAAGATGTAAGTATGACCTCCCGGAAGCCTTATCCACAGGCTCATGAAATAGGTTTGCCAAGACAGAAGTTTTAGTTAAACTACTGAACTTTTACCGGAAAAATTTTGCTGTTTCATTCACAAGAAATCTCACCTGATCCGGTCTTCCACGGTCAGTTTTAGGTAAATTATTATAACTTCCGGTTCTTACAATTACCATTTTGTGTTCAGGAACCATAATGATGTATTGTCCCTGAAGTCCGAGGAAGTAGTAATGTTTAACAGGATTGTCATGATTGATCCAAAACCCCATCCCGTAAATGCCTTTGGATTTTTCAGTAGGAGTTCTCATCTGCTCAACAAAATCCTTATTTAAAATCTGTTGGCTGCCTGCTTTTCCGTCATCCAGGAACAGCTGTCCCAGTTTGGCAAAATCTCTTGCGTTGGAATGGATGCAGCAATATGTTTTTTCCATTCCGCTTTCGTCAATGCTCCATTCTGCATTCTGTTCCATTCCCAGAGGGATCCAGAATTTTTCAGACAGGTAACTTGAAAGTGACTGACCGATGGCTTTCTTTACTGCAAATCCCAGCAGCTGCGTTGAGCCACTTTGATATTCAAATCTTTCGCCTGGTTTTTCTTTAAACTTTCTTGAAAATGTAGCTTTCATCAGACTTTTTCCGTAATAAGCCCGGGCATTCGGAAGAAAAGGATTTTTGTAGTTCTCATCCCAGTTCAGTCCCGATTCCATTTGGGCAAGATGTTTTAAAGTTAAATCCTTACCGAAGGGTTTTAATTTAAATTCATCATAAAACTCAGAGAAATTCTGATCAGTATTTTTAATTTTTCCTTCTTCCAGAGCTTTTCCATAAAGCATTACCGTAACTGCTTTTGCCATAGAAAATGAGTTGGTTTTCGAAAGTTCATGATAGCCGTTCCAATACTGCTCATGCAATAATTTTCTATCTTTTATTACCAAAAAAGATGCAGTATTTGAATGAATCAAATCATCAACGATACTTTTCGGTAGTATTTCTTTATTGTAATCAGGATGCTCGTCCCAAAGAACAGGATTTGTGGTGTGGATGATATTTTTCGTGAAAAATTTTCCGTCATCAATATTGGCGCTTGATTTCCCGCGAAGATAGGTTTTGGAGATTCCACTGAACAGATAGGCGTAGCCGGATAAATAAACTAAAAGGGTCGCAACAGCGATAAAAGCAATGAGATATAGTAAAATTGTCATGGTAAACGATCTGTAACAAATTTAAAATAATTTTGAGAGGAAAATAATAAATGTATAGGTAAATGAATTATTTTTGTGATTATCGATGATTATGATGAAACATATACTCTTTTTGTTGTTTTCTTTTTCCGGGATTTGTTTTGCGCAAACGTACAAACCGCTTGATACCGCAGATTATATCCAAAGAAAAGAATTTGCTGAAAATTATCTTGCCAACAATGAAAGTCTCATTAAAGATCTGAAAACAAAATATTCCGGGAAAGCAGGAAGTGAGTTGACTAAAATCTATAAAGAACTTGGGAAGGATTTTGAAGCACAGGTGAGAAATAAAGATTTTGTTTTCAATTCTGTATTTGATACAAAAGTAAAAAATCTGATTGAACGTTTGAGAAAAAACAGTCCTCAGATTCCGCAAAATCTGAAAATTCTTATTGCAAAAAACAATACACCCAATGCATATTGTTTTGCAGAAGGAACGTTCGTAATCAATATGGGACTTTTCAACTGGTTAAATAATGATGATCAATTGGCATCGGTAATTTCCCACGAATTAGGACATAAAATCACAGAACATACTTTAAAATCGATTCTCAAGATGATTAACCAGGACCAAATGGACAAAACGGTGGTTCAGAATATCAAATCAGATAAAATCAACCGAAGCCAGAGAGCTTTTGATGTTTTGAAAAACAGGATTTACCGGAAAGGTGCAGAAAACAGGAAACAGGAAATGCAGGCTGATTCCTTGGGATATGTTATTTTTAAAAACAGTGACTTCAGAAAAAATGAATTTATCAATGCACTGAAAAGACTGGAAGATTTTGACACGATTTCACCAAAAGAATTGAAAATAGAAACGTATAAAAAGTTTTTTAATCTCCCAAAACAGGAATTTCAGGAAAAATGGCTGAAAAAGGAAGATTTTTCCTTCTATAACTATGATCACTTTAATCAGAAACTGAATAAAGATTCCTTAAAGTCTCATCCTGAGGTTACCCTGCGAATTAATAATCTCAAGAAAATATTCCCGGAACTGAAAGTTGAGGTTGCAGACGAAAAAGCATCTGAATCTTACGCAGTTCTTGAAAAAATTGCAGGAATGGAAGCACTGCCCAATTTTTATCACTCAGAAGATTACGGGGTTGGAATTTACACAAGTCTCCAGTTTTTGCAGGACGGCGAAGAAGAAAAGTATTATAAAAGCTGGCTGGGAAAATGTTTCAGCAAAATCTATGAAGCCCGGAAAAATTACAAACTCAACCGGTATCTAGACCGTGTAGACCCAAAAAATCAAAGCGAAAGTTACCAGCAGTTCCTGAATTTTATGTGGAATCTGAGTTTAGATGAAATAAAAAATATTGCGGATTACTATCAGACAAAAGAATCCTGACCAGCGGTCAGGATTTTAATGAAATATCTCAGTATTGTAATGACAGCTGTTTATCCGGCTGTTCTTTTTTTAATACAGAAAAAATCAGGAAGTGTTCAGCTGAAATTTAAACCGGATTATTAATAATTCAGTCTTTCCAGACGGATCTGATTAAACTTCTCTTTCTCATTGAGTTCACGGAGAAGGATATAACCTTCCTTTGCAATATAAGGGGTCACAACATAATTATCTTTTTCAGAAATCGGAATAACTTCCTGCTTGAATTTTCCGTTGATCACAGTGTTGATAAAAAGGTTCCATTTCTTCTCTTTGGTGACCTGGTCTTTCTGGTAATCCCTGTAGAAGAAAACCACATCTTTGCTGTCATTCAGATACTGCGAAAAAAGATAATCATTGTTTGACCATCTTGTTTTTTCTTTTTCAAAAACCTGTACATCTTTTACCTTAAAATCCTTATCGGTATTGATATATACTAAATCTGTAGTTTTCGGAGCACTGTAGTTTCCTTCAGGTTTAAACTTTTCTGACAGGATTCCTACACTGCCGTCACTCAGGAAATAAACATCTTTGGTTTGAAGGAAGTAGCCGTTTTCCACACCTCCGTCTGCGCTTAATTTGGGAATATGGTTAGAGAGATCCGGTTTGTAGTTTAATTCCTTGAGGTCTACACTGTAATTTTTTTTATCCAGCATCAATCTGGCAAAACCCTTGTCTTTTTTTGAAATATAGTTCCGTCCTAAAAGAATCACTCTGTCATCAAAGGTTTTGTCATTCGCCATTTTTCTGCCGCTGGAATACAGGTCGTCAATATAATCAATGGTTTCTGGTGAAAGCCCTGTAACAGGTTTGTTTGAAAGTTCCTTTCCTGTTTTCATATCAATCACCAGAAGAGTAAATGTTTTTTCATCATCATTGACTTTCCTTAAAATTCCATAGAGACTTTTTTCATCTTTATCTAAAATTGTAAGATCAGAGAACACTTTTTTGTCACCATTGGTATTGTAACTGTATCTCCATATTTCTTTTTTGCTGTCATCAAATTTGATCAGGCTGTTTTTATTGACATACTTACCGTAATCATTGTATTCTACAGCGATAAAGCCGCCCTCTTTGATTTCTCCTACAGATGAAACGTAGTTGTAGCCTTTGTCTTTTTTTTCAGCACGGTTTTCTTTCCGCTCTTCCTTGAAGCTTTTGGGCTGATTGATTTCCACGAAAGTTCCGTTCTCCAGATAGTCATAATATACTTTTGGAGCGACGGTATTTGTTTTAGGATTAATTACCATGGATACCGGTAAGGCGGCGTCTCTTGAAAATGCCTGTAGATAATTAAAGTCAGATGGCCGTAAGATAATCTGTCCTTTAAAATCCACATACCCGAAATAATTAGAAACCAAAAGGCCGGCCTCAAATTCCTTATTGGCAACAGGGTTGAGGTTTTTATCCAGGATGACATATTCAAATTTCTGGCTTTTTTTATCTGTTTTGCCCAAAGAATACATAGAAACATATCCGTACAAATTATCTTTGGTATCGAAAAGGGCATTCATGCCGATATTTTGCCCCGAAGCCAAAGATGCCAGATCTCTGGTTTGCGAATAGGAGAAAGTTTGGGTCAGTCCAAATAGCAGTATATAAATTTTCTTCATAGTTATTATTTCAAATCCAAAAGTAATGAATTCAAGGATATTTCAAATACACTGAAGAAAATATTTTTATGTGAAACTATTGTTGTGAAATTTTTAAAAACATCACCCAAAATCACAATTGATTTAATTTAAAATGCTTAGACCACATAAGTCGAAAGTCAAGATTTTCAAAATCTAATGTGGTCTTTTCACAGATGAAAAAGATAAAACACTTCGTTAGTAATGTACTTAAATATAATTTCAACAAAAAAGCCCTGATTTCTCAAGGCTTTTCATTTATAGTTTCGAAAGTAAATTTCTGAAGTTTGTTTTCTCATCAATGATGCGTCTCAGTTCAGAGACCGGCACTCTTTCCTGCTTCATCGTATCCCTGTCTCTGATCGTTACAGTATGGTCTGTCAGTGAATCATGATCAATGGTAATACAGTAAGGTGTTCCGATAGCATCCTGTCTTCTGTATCGCTTTCCGATAGCATCTTTTTCTTCGTAGAATAAGTTGAAATCATATTTCAGATCGTTGAAGATATTCTCAGCATATTCTGCAAGACCATCTTTTTTCATTAAAGGAAGAATGGCAGCCTTCACAGGAGCCAGAGCCGGAGGCAGCGATAGAACTGTTCTTTCCGAACCGTCTTCCAGCACTTCATCTTTTAAGCAGTGGGAAAATATAGAGAGGAATAAGCGGTCAAGACCTACAGAGGTTTCTACAACATAAGGAACATAATTTTCGTTTCTTTCAGGGTCAAAAAACTGTAATTTTCTGCCGGAATGTTTTTCGTGAGCCTTTAAATCGAAATCTGTTCTAGAGTGGATACCTTCAAGTTCTTTAAATCCAAAAGGAAAATTAAACTCAATGTCTGCTGCTGCATTTGCGTAGTGAGCAAGCTTTTCGTGATCATGGAATCTGTAGTTCTCATTTCCTAATCCTAAAGCCAGATGCCAGTTCAGACGTTTTGTTTTCCACTGTTGGTAGAATTCCAGTTCGGTTCCCGGAGCAACGAAGAACTGCATTTCCATCTGTTCAAATTCACGCATCCTGAAAATGAACTGTCTTGCAACAATCTCATTTCTGAAAGCCTTACCAATCTGGGCAATACCAAAAGGAAGTCTGTGACGTGAAGTTTTCTGTACGTTCAGGAAATTTACAAAAATACCCTGTGCTGTTTCAGGTCTTAAATAAAGATCCATTGCAGAATCAGCAGAAGCTCCCAGTTTAGTTCCGAACATCAGGTTAAACTGTCTTACTTCCGTCCAGTTTCGGGATCCGGTATCCGGATCGGCAATTTCCAGTTCTTCGATTAAAGCTTTTACATCAGCAAGGTCTTCATTTTCTAAAGATTTTGCAAGTCTTGAAAGGATTTCAGTTCTTTTTGCTCGATATTCTAAAATTTTAGGATTCGTTGCTTCAAACTGAGCCTTATCAAAAGATTCACCAAATCTTTTGGCTGCTTTTTCAATTTCCTTATTTTCCTTATCCTCAATTTTAGCACAGTAATCTTCTACCAGAACATCAGCTCTGAAACGCTTTTTAGAATCCTTGTTGTCAATCAGTGGATCGTTAAAAGCATCTACGTGTCCTGATGCTTTCCACGTGGTGGGGTGCATAAGGATTGCCGAGTCAATACCTACAATATTTTCGTTAAGCTGTACCATTGCTTTCCACCAATATTGTTTGATATTGTTTTTTAATTCGGCACCGTTTTGTCCATAATCATAAACTGCGGATAAACCGTCATAGATCTCACTTGAAGGGAAAATAAAACCATATTCCTTAGCATGAGAAATCACTTTCTTGAAAACATCTTCTTGCTTTGCCATAATTTTTTAACGTCTGAAGTGCAAAAATATGAATTTGAATCCCAATTCCATGAAATTCAAATAAAAAAGCTGTTAATAAACAGGCAATATTTCTATTTTTAATCTTCAGGAGCTGGGAACCTGCTTTCCGCTGTATCTTTTGCTTCACTCCGTTCCGCAAAAGGATGCCGCTGCAATCATGGCTAAAAAGAAATAAATAAATTTAATTATTATTGTCTTATTTTGAGACAATTTGCCGAGATTTGTTTTATCTGAAAATTTCCTAAATGAAAAAATCTGTTTTTTTAATTGTAAGCTTTGTTTTATCTGCTCAGTTTTTATGGCTCAGAAAATCCCGGAAGGAAAAGTGATTACCACGTCCATCACCGCAAAAACTTTAAAAAACAAAGCAGGAGAAAATCCTGAGCGAAGGGTTTCGGTTTATCTTCCGCCGGATTATGAAAAATCAACGAAAAGATATCCTGTTATTTATTACTTACATGGCTTTTTCTGGAATGACAGCTTATTGATAGCCAATGATAAGATCAACCATATTATTGATCGTGCAATCAGCTCAGAAAAGATAAAGCCTGTAATTGTGGTGATGCCGGATGAAAGCACGGTTTTCAAAGGAAGTTTTTATGCCAATTCAAAATCTTCAGGAAAATGGTCAGATTTTACGTCGGTCGAACTGGTAGATTTTATTGATAAAAAGTACAGAACAATAGCCAATAAAGACAGTCGCGGAATTTCAGGACATTCGATGGGCGGAAACGGAGCATTGCGAAATGCATTTCTTCATCCTGAATTTTTTTCGTCTGTTTATGCCTTATCCCCGGGAATTTTAGATGCGGGATACTTTGCATTAAGCGAAATTGATTCATATAAAAATGGGATAAATGTGAGAGAGGTAAAGGATCTTTCAAAACCTGAAAATGCAGGACTCAATATTATTTTTGCCATTGCAAGAGCATATAACGGAAATGAAAATAAACCTCCTTTTTTTGCAGATCTGCCTTTTTCTTTTCAGGGAGATATCCTGAAAGTAGATGCTTCCGTTATAGAAGAGCTTAAGAAAAATTCAACGTCCGAATTGGTCTTTTCTCAATATGAAAACATCAAAAAACTGAAAGCGATAAAATTCGACTGGGGAAGAAATGACGAACTGATACACATTCTCCCAAGCTGTATGAGCTTAAGCAAAAACCTTGAGATGCTAAAAATAAAACATGAAGCTGAAGAGTATATCGGAACGCACGGAAGCGAAGTCAGTAAAGAAAACGGTCGTATCGAAAATCAGATGCTGCCGTTCTTCAATCATCACCTTAAGTTTGAAGAATAATGCATGCTCTGAAATTTAATACAGGATTTCAAACAGGATCAGGGCCATATATCTAAAAACATCTATTTTTGTTCTATGTTAGAAATTCTTTATCGTGATGAACATCTTATTGCCATCAATAAGCCCAGTGGATTATTGGTTCATAAATCTTTTTATTCAGGAGAGGCAGATACGTATGCCATTCGGGAGTTAAGACAGCAGATCGGGCAAAAAGTTTATCCCGTTCATCGCTTAGACCGTAAAACTTCGGGCATCCTGCTGTTTACTTTAGATAAAGAAACCCTCAGGATCATGAGTGATCAGTTTGCCGCTCGACAGGTAGAAAAGAAATATTTGGCAATTCTGCGTGGCTGGACAAAAGAAGAAGAAACGATTGATTACGATTTGGTTAATGAAAATGAAGTTAAACAAAATGCAATAACCTTTTATCGTCGGCTGCAGAGTTCGGAAATAGATTTGCCATTTTTAAAACATCAGACTTCCAGATATTGCCTGGTAGAAGCAATTCCCGAAACGGGACGTTTTCATCAGCTGAGAAAACATTTTAAGCATATTTTACATCCCATTTTAGGCTGTCGCAAACATGGTTGCAATAAGCAGAATAAATTATGGCTTCAGACATTCGGAATCAGTAAAATGACCCTTCATGCCCACCAACTCATATTTAACCATCCGATTTCCAGCCAGAGAATTACATTAAATGCTACGATAGACGATGAGTTCAAAAAAGTAGGGGATGTTTTGGGTTTCGACTTAAGTTTATACAGTTGACCATTCTTATCATTTACCTATAATCTGATTAAATATCACAGGTCAACAAAACATTAATTTTAAAATGATTATTTTTGTAAAACTTTTTTTCCAATGTACAAATCGATCATCCGCCCAATTCTTTTCAAATTCGATCCCGAAGAAGTTCACCATTTTACTTTTTCGATGATTAAAAATTTCGGTTTTCTGACTAAACTGTTCCTTCCAAAACCCATTGTTGACAAACGTCTGGAAAGAGAGGTTTTCGGATTGAAATTCAAAAATCCTGTAGGATTGGCAGCCGGTTTTGATAAGAATGCAGTTCTCTTTAATGAGTTGGGAGATTTAGGATTCGGATTTGTGGAAATTGGAACCGTAACTCCGAAGTCGCAGGCCGGAAATCCTAAAAAAAGACTCTTCCGCCTCATTGAAGATGGAGGGATCATCAACAGGATGGGGTTCAACAATGATGGTCTTGGAGCAGCTATTGAAAAACTGAAAGGGAATAAAGGCAAAATCATCATAGGAGGCAATATCGGTAAAAATACGAATACAACCCCTGAAAATTATACGCAGGATTATCTTGACTGTTTTGAAGGTTTGCATCCTTATGTAGACTATTTTGTACTCAATGTGAGCTGTCCGAATGTTGGAAGTCACGCAAAACTCGAAGATGTAGAATATCTCAGAGAATTGATTACAGAAGTTAAAAAAATCAATCAGACCAAGCCAAAACAAAAACCGATTTTACTAAAGATTGCTCCCGATTTAAACAATCAGCAATTGGATGAAATTATTGAACTGATTGCAGATACAAAGATTGACGGAATTGTGGTTTCAAATACATCAGTTAATAGAGAAGGCTTAAAAACTTCGCCTGAAGTTTTGGCAGAAATTGGAAACGGTGGTTTAAGTGGTAAACCTATTCGTGAGCGTAGTACAAAAATGATCCAATATCTTTCAGATAAAAGCAACAGAGCATTTCCGATTATTGGAGTTGGCGGAATTCATTCTGCTAAAGATGCTATTGAAAAACTGAATGCAGGCGCAACTTTAGTCCAGTTATACACCGGATTTATCTATGAAGGACCCCAATTGATCAACGATATTAATCAGGAACTTTTAACAAGAGCAGGTAGAATTTCAAGGTAAGTTCTGAATAAAATATATAAAAAAAGCAAAGACTAAGGACTTTGCTTTTTTTATGCTTATAAATTTAGTTTTATAGAAAAAAGTGCGAAATAGTATAGATAATCAATCCTACCAATCCTCCAACCAGAGTTCCGTTCACACGGATGAACTGTAGATCTTTTCCCACTTCCAGTTCCATTTTTTCACTCAGCTCTTTCCCCTGCCAGTTTCCAACCGTTGAACTGATGAGGTTTCCGGCCTGATGGGTGTTTTTCAGAATATATTTGTATGCAGTTACCCGTACCCATTGATCTATTTTATTCTGTAGTTTTTCGTCGGTTTTTAAATTTTGAGAAAATTCATTCAGATTTTTTGTAATGTATTTTTTTAGAGATGATTCAGTTTCCTGCAACTCTGTACTCAGTGTTTTCTTTATGGAGATCCAGATGTCATTCGAATATTCATCCAGCTTGTCATTGTTTAGGAAGTCGTTTTTAATGGTTTTAAACTCATCGTTCCATTTAGGATCTTCTTTCAGGTCAACAGAAAACTCATAGATTTTTTTGGTGATCAGATCCCTGATTTCGTGATGGGTATCTTCTTCAATTTCTCTGAAGAAATCAGAAAGTCCGCCGGCAATTTTTTCAGCAATTTTATTGTCGACAAAAGAGGGAATAAAAGTATAGCTTCCCTTTCTTACTCTTTCCTGGATCATGCTGTCATTTTCAATGAGATATTCTTTAATCTGTTTTGAAAGATTGGTTACGATTTTCTGATGATCGTTTTTATCTAAAAGATAGATGATTCCATGGCCTAAAATTTTATTCAGCTGTACATCATCGGTCATTTCGCTGACTTTTTTGCTTATAAAGCGGCTTACCTCAGAATCATCCAGCTTGTTGAGGATATCCAAAATAATATCTGAAAGATTTTTAATCAGGACATCCTGGTTTCTTTCCTTTGTCAGCCATTCACCTACAAAATTTGATATCTTAATTTTTTGAATATAAGGGCGGATGGTTTCGGGTGAAAGAAAATTTGAAACCACAAAGGTTCCCAGGTTGTCACCCAGTTTTTCTTTGCTGTTTTCTATCAGGTTCGTATGCGGAATCGGGAGTCCAAGGGGATGGCGGAACAGAGCTGTTACCGCAAACCAGTCTGCCAGGGCACCTACCATCGCTGCTTCAGAAAATGCACGTACATAACCGATCCAATGGGATTCATGGGTTTTCTGAAGAATGGTCGTTATCACGAAAATAACCGCCATCAAAACAAAAAGTCCTGTAGCAATAGCTTTGTACTTATTGAGCTGTTTTCTTTTTAGTTCATCATTCATAGTCTCAAATTTAGTGAATTGGAATTGGGAAGAAAAATAAAATGATCAAAAACAAATTACGGATTAAAATTTGCATAGACTTTTCCGTTGTAAAATCAATCATGAAATTTTTGATTCCCCTTTTATTATTAACCGTTCTGCAGATGTGTTCGCAGACCCAAAAACCCGTTAAAACGACTCCTATGGAAAATACTGAAGCAAAAAACAATCCATATTATTCAAGAACAGACCGCACAAAACTGAACGTCTCAAATGAAGAATGGAAAAAAATTCTGTCACCGGATTTATATGCTATTGCAAGAGAAGCCGCCACAGAAAGACCTTTTACGGGGAAATATAATGAATTTGACGAATTGGGAGAATACTACTGTGCTGTTTGCGGCAATCATTTATTCAGATCAGATTCAAAGTTTTCGTCTACCTGTGGCTGGCCAAGTTTTTTTGAAGCCGATAAACAGGGTACTGCTTACAACAGGGATTCTTCTCACGGAATGGAAAGAATTGAAGTCGTTTGCAAGCGTTGCGATTCTCATTTAGGTCACGTTTTCAATGACGGTCCGGCTCCTACAGGAACCCGTTATTGTATGAATTCTGTCAGCCTTGAGTTCGTACCGTATTCTCAAAAATAATTGCTTACTGTCAGATAATCATTGCGTTAAACTTTCTTAAATTCAGTTAAACTTTACGGTTTTTGACTGATGTCTTGTTGTGTTTTTATAATTTTGTCCCACAAATTTTAATTAACATAATATTTAATGAAAGGATTTTATAGCTTATTAGGCATTGTTTACCTGATCTCAACTTCATTTTATCTTTCTCCTGATAGAAAAAATCATAAAGAAGCTGAAAAAAGATTAAACAGGACAGAAACTATAGTTGATACAAAATCTCTCAAAACTACAAACAGCGTGAGTTCTTCAGAAGAACTTTATAATTCAATAATTTTTGATACCGATCACAAACTCAATTTCGATGTATTTTCCAAAGCTTTATTAGGATTCGAAAACCTTAAAAAAGCGGGTAAGCTCAGTGAAGAAGCACATTTGTTAACAATTTGTGATTTTTCCATGTCTTCCAATACCAAAAGGCTTTGGGTCATTGATATAAATGAAAGAAAAGTTCTTTTTAATTCATTGGTTGCCCACGGGAAAAATACAGGAGAAGAGTTTGCAACAAACTTTTCCAATACCGAAAGTTCACTGCAGAGCAGTATGGGATTTTATGTTACAGAATCAACCTACAATGGTGATAACGGATATTCTCTGAAACTTTTGGGGATGGATAAGGGTTTTAATGATGCAGCATACAGAAGAGCTGTCGTGATGCACGGAGCAGATTATGTAAGTGAGGAATTTGCAGCAACGCATAAAAGGATCGGAAGAAGCTGGGGGTGTCCTGCAATACCAAGAAACTTGACCGAACCGATCATCAATACCATCAAAGGAAAAAACTGTCTTTTTATTTATTATCCTGATGAGAATTATCTTTCATCTTCAGAATGGCTGAAAGCATAATTCACATTTCAGAATCATGGACGCCAATTCAGATTTTATTCCAGCGGTACGTTTAAAAAGCAACCCTGATGGAAGCAGTACATATGAAAAAGGTAAATTGCCTTCTTTACAGTCAGTTACGGCTTCATCATTCTGGATAAGCAGACAGACTGAAGATTGGGAGAAAGATATTCATCCCGCTCCGCGAAAGCAGTTTGTCATCACCTTAAGAGGGAAAATAAAATTTAAAGTAAGTGATGATTCCACATTTCTGATTGAACCCGGGATCATTCTTTTAGCTGAAGATACTGAAGGTGAGGGACACAGTTGGACAATGGAAGAAGGAGATCAGTGGGAACGGGTTTATATTCCAATGGAAGAAAGTTCTGAAGCTCTTTTTGTTCCGGATACTGTTTGATTAAGATAGATATCCAACTTACAATAAAACAAAAAGCAGTCACACAATAATGTGACTGCTTTTTTGTTGGATAGAATAATAAGTTTATTTAAACTTTTTAAAGACCAGAGTAGCATTGTGTCCGCCAAAACCAAAGGCATTACTTAATGCAAAGTTAATTTCCTTTTCTTTCGCTTCATTGAATACAATATTGATATCTCTCGGTATTCTTTCGTCTACCTGATGCATATTGATTGTTGGTGGTATAATTCCGTTTTGGATTGCTTTAATGGAAAGAATTGCTTCTGCTGCTCCGGCAGCACCCAGTAAATGCCCGGTCATCGATTTAGTGGCACTGATATCCAAATTGGTATTTCCTTTGAAAACCTTTGTGATGGCATTCAGTTCAATGAGGTCTCCCAGAGGAGTAGAGGTTGCGTGTGGATTGATATAATTAATATCTTCAGCATTGGCGCCCGCTTCTTCCAAAGCAAGCTGCATCGCTTTTATGGCTCCTGCCCCTTCCGGATGAGGTGCTGTCATGTGATAGGCGTCAGCGGTCATTGCTGCGCCTACTAATTCAGCATATATTTTTGCACCACGCGCTTTGGCGTGTTCATATTCTTCAAGGACTAAAGATCCTGCACCTTCACCCATTACAAAACCGTCGCGGTCAGCATCATATGGTCGGCTGGCTGTTGCAAAATCATCATTTCTTGTTGACATCGCTTTCATGATCGAGAATCCACCGACAGATGCAGGTGTGATTGCTGCTTCTGAGCCTCCGCTGATGATAACTTTCGCCTTTCCGAGGCGGATATAATTGAATGCATCCATGATGGCAGTATTACCGGTAGCACATGCAGAAACAGTTGTATAGTTGATTCCCTGAAGTCCAAACTTCATAGAGATCATTCCTGACGCCATGTTGGCAATAAACTTAGGAACAAAAAAGGGATTGAAGCGCGGGTTTCCGTCCCCTGCAGCATATTCCATAACTTCATGCTCGAAAGTCCACATTCCTCCCTGCCCGGTTCCCCAGATCACACCGGTATCGAACGGATCCATCTTTTCAAAATCCAGCCCGGAATCCTGAATGGCTTCAGCAGATGAATACATCGCATATTGAGTAAAAAGATCACTTCTCTTTATTTCGTTGTGCGTCAGATGAACTTTTGGTTCAAAATTTTTCACTTCACACGCAAAATGCACCTTGAATTTTTCTGTATCGAAGTGCGTGATCAAATCTGCTCCGCTTCTTCCATTAATGCTGTTTTGCCAAAAATCTTCGACATTGTTTCCCAAAGGTGTTACTGCACCCAGTCCTGTGATGACAACTCTTTTCATAAGTTTACGATGTTATTTTTTAAAGTTTATGAAATTGCTTCTGTCCTAAAACACGCAGCGGTCTCATAAATAATGATATTCTTTTTTAAGTTCAGATTATAGTATCAAAACTATGCCTGAAATAAATTGATGATTTTATATTTAATTATTGATTTTAAATAAATTAGAGGTTCCTCTTGCAATCAGGCGTGTTTTATCGGAATTCCAGATCTCACACTGTGCATTGACAAATTGTTTTCCTCTTTTGATAATTTTAGTTTCAGCTATAATCCGGTCATTTTCTTTTGCCGTTGAGAAATAGTCAATCGTATTGTTAATGGTTGTAATGAATGACTTTTCATTTAAAGAAAACATAGTTGCACCGATGCTGTCATCCATGATCGCAGCAGTGACACCACCGTGAAGATTGCCCATCGGATTGAGCCATTCCGGCCTTACAGTGTACTGAAATTCTACCTGTCCTTCTTCTGCTGAAATGACCACAGGATTAAGCCATCGCATGAACGGTGAAGGGGATTCGGAAAATTCTTTACCGATAAAACTCTGAAGTTTTTCAAGTTTATTCATGATGGAATCTTTTTAATCTCGTAATTAATAATAGATAAAACTCTGTCCAGGGCAAGGTTCAGATGCTTTTCATCGGAGGTTGTTTTGGAGAGGAGAATGCCACCTTCAACCATCATTACAAAAAGGGATGCATATTCAGCGGGATTTATTTCCGGATTAAACTCCCCATTTTCCTGACCTTTTAAAATAATTGTTGAAATGCTTTTCATCCAGACGGTGAATGAGAGTTTCACCTGCTTTTGAAGTTTAGGAAAAGTATCATCGGATTCTGTTGCCGCATTCATGATGGGGCATCCGCCGTTGGCGAAAACAAAATGCCAGTTCTTCCTGTAAAATGCAACAAAGGCCCGGAGCTTGTCCAGTGAACTTGGAAATTCTTCACTGAAGGATCTTGAAAGATTTTTTCTGAGCAGCCCGGAATTGAATTTATAAACCTCAAGCGCCAGTTCGTCCCTGTTTTCGAAATTCCCGTAAATGCTTCCTTTGGTCAGACCGGTCGCTTCCGAAATGTCAGATAATGATGTTCTCGTGTAGCCTTTGCTGTTAAACAGGGCTGCGGTCTTCTCAATAATAAACTGTTTTGTCTTTTCTGCTTTAGACATCTGATAGAAAAAGGTCTGCAAATATAACAAAAATATACCAATCGGTATATTTTAATTTAAAATTAGAGTATTAAAATTGCATGATTTATATTGGAATGTAAAATTTTTGGTCATATTATCCGTTAAGCAAAAGAATCGATCAGATACTTTTCCCTGAATTAAAATTGAAGAATGTGATGAGCCGGCTTAAGCAAATGGTTGGAATATTCGGTTCTGTACTTTAATTACACAAAATTTACTGGTGAAAATTATCCTCTACTTGTTATTCTGAAAATGCTTATTTTTAAAATCTTAAATCAGAAAGCATGAGAAGGGAAATTAAAAATAAAAATCCCCAATTTACCATATCCGAAAAACATCTTGAGATCTATCAGTTTGAGAAAGACGGCCTCGAACTGAAATCTAAATATTCCTCAGAAGATATTAAAGATAAGAACATCAGTAACGGATCGCCGGGAATTGAACCTTTCCTGAGAGGCCCTTATTCTACAATGTACGTTCAGAAGCCGTGGACTGTCCGTCAGTATGCAGGATTTTCTACCGCAGAAGAATCTAATGCCTTTTACAGAAGAAATCTGGCAGCGGGACAGAAAGGGCTTTCAGTAGCTTTTGATCTGGCAACACACCGGGGATATGACTCTGATCATGCAAGAGTAGTAGGTGATGTAGGAAAAGCGGGTGTTGCTATTGATTCCGTTGAGGATATGAAGATCTTATTCAATGAGATTCCTCTTGATCAGATTTCTGTATCCATGACGATGAACGGAGCGGTGCTTCCTATCCTGTCATTTTATATTGTTGCTGCAGAAGAACAGGGAGTTTCGCAGGATCTCCTTTCAGGAACCATTCAGAATGATATTTTAAAAGAATTCATGGTGCGGAATACCTATATTTATCCGCCCACGCCCTCTATGAAAATCATTGCCGATATTTTTGAATATACTTCTGAAAATATCCCGAAATTCAATTCAATTTCTATTTCGGGTTACCATATGCAGGAAGCAGGAGCAACACCGGTATTGGAAATGGCTTATACCCTGGCGGATGGGCTTGAATATGTAAGAACAGGGATCAAAGCAGGGATGAAAGTGGATGACTTTGCGCCGAGATTATCATTTTTCTGGGCGATTGGGATGAATCATTTTATGGAAATCGCCAAAATGCGCGCTGCCAGATATATCTGGGCTACACTATTAAAACAGTTTGATCCTCAGAATCCGAAATCACTGGCATTAAGAACACACTCACAGACGTCTGGATGGTCATTGACAGAGCAGGAGCCTTTTAATAATATTACAAGAACTGCCATTGAAGCACTGTCTTCAGCTTTAGGGGGTACACAGTCTTTACATACCAATGCATTGGATGAAGCCATTGCTCTTCCAACTGATTATTCTGCAAAAATTGCCAGAAACACACAGATTATTCTCCAACAGGAAAGCGGAATATGTGACGTTGTGGATCCGATGGGAGGAAGTACTCTGGTCGAAAGTCTTACTCAACAGATGATCGAAGAAGCGATGAAATTCATCGATGAGGTTGAAAAAGAAGGGGGAATGACCAAAGCGATCGAAGCCGGAATTCCAAAAATGAGAATTGAAGAGGCGGCTGCAAAGAAACAGGCTAAAATCGACAGCGGTGAAGAATTTATTATCGGAGTTAATTCATTTAAATCAAGTTTAAAGCAGACTCCCATTGATATTTTAGATATTGATAACACAGAAGTCCGGAGAAAACAAATCGAACGGTTAGAAAAAATAAAGTCTGAAAGAAACGCCGCGTCCGTTGAAGAAGTTCTTGATGAAATCCGGGAATCTGCAAAAACAGGAAACGGAAATCTACTGGCATTATGTATTGAAGCCGCCCGCAGAAGGGTAACTTTAGGTGAAATGAGTGATGCAATGGAAGAAACCTTCGGACGCTATAAGGCAAATATCAGAACCATACAGGGAGTTTACGCAATGAATGCAGGGAAAAACGAATATTTTGGCAAGGCACTTCAGCTCACTCAGAAATTTGAGGAGGAAGAAGGCAGACGACCGAGGATTATGGTGGCAAAAATGGGGCAGGACGGGCATGACCGTGGTGCAAAAGTGGTGGCAACTGCTTTCGCTGACATGGGATTTGACGTTGATGTTGCCCCTCTGTTCCAGACTCCGGAAGAAGTGGCAAAACAGGCAGTGGAAAATGATATCCATATTTTAGGAGTATCTTCACTGGCAGCAGGTCACAAAACCCTGGTTCCACAGGTTGTTGAAGAATTAAAAAAACTCGGAGCAGAAGATATTACTATAGTTGTCGGAGGGGTTATTCCACAGCAGGACTACGAATTTCTGTATGCAAACGGTGCAGATTTTATTTTCGGTCCCGGAACTAATCTTCCGAAATGTGCAGTAGATATATTAAACAGATTTTTAAACGGGATGGGACAGTAAAAAATATGTTTTATAAAAAACTTAATTTAAATTTAAGTTAATATATAAAGTGAAATTTATTTTTGCACAGCTTTTGTACTGTATAAGGAAACCAAAAATAAAATAGTATGGCATATACAGTAATTTCAGTATTTCCGGCAAATACAGACACAGAAGAAATCAAAAATGAACTTCAGAATCAGGGATTCAATAGTTCGGATATCATCATCTCAACCTCAAAATTTGAAGACGATTCAGTAATCGGAGATTATACTGAAGACGAAAAAACTAAAAGTTTCTGGGATCATGTTTTCGTGAGTGACAATGAAATGTTAGACGCCTACAGCAGAGAAAGCGCAGGTAAGACAAACGTAGTGGTTTATGCTTCGGATATAGATAATGCACAAAAAGCGAAAAATATACTTTACAGTAAAGGTGCTGTTGAGGTTAAGAAAAAAACTTCTGAGCATACAGAATCACAGTCTGATGCACAGGCAGCAGGCTTGCCTCAGGATGTTTACGACGGTATAATTGCTAAAGCCAAACATGATGTTTACTTTTTAGATAATGAAAGAGTCTACAGTCCTACCAGTAAAGGGATGGGTGACACTATGGACGGCCTTGGTTCTAAGGATTAGAATCTATATCATACAGTCTGAGCATATTATCTCAGACTTTTTTATTTAAAAAAAATATTTCAAAAGAAATTTTTTATATATTTGCAGCTCAGATCAAGTTTAACCATTAAAAACAGCGAAGCAATGTTCAGATACAATCAACATTCATCAGTAGGTTTGCCTTTTGCAAAGGCGAGGCTTCGTGGTTTGGTACATTCTTAGAATAACAGTATAATGAAATATCAAAACCCGAAGTCGTAAGATTTCGGGTTTTTTGTTGTACAATACCTTAAACTCAAAACAATTTTCCCGAAATCTTTTCTTTAGGAGTTTCATCCGGCATGCAGTATATATTGCGCAAAGTCAGTGCTGTATCTTTTTTTGTCACCACTCTTTCTGGACTGTGTAAAAAAAGAAGACGCTGTAATCGCATCTGGGATAACTTCTATAATCGGCTCACAGGTTTCTAAGACCTGTGATGTCAACAAAAACAACTTAAAATGAGTTGAAAAAACATTCGATGCAGTAATGTCTGACATGCTGTGTCTGATAATTAACATGTTATTAAAAAACAATGGGAAATTTAAAATTAAAAGGAAAAGATATATTAAAATTGGGATATCCGAATAATCAAAGCGTTAATATTGCTTTGGAGGTGATGAAGAGAAATTTTGCCACTAAAAATATTCATTATGTGAAAGCCCTCTTGAAGGATATTCAGGTTAATCCGGAAAATTATGAGAAAGATCTGACTTTCGGACAAATTGCTGAAGCCCTGCTTTCATCCCGCAAAACAGAAAAAAGAATGCTTAGCACAAACAGGGCACCGTTTCAGATTTTCGGAAGTATTATTTCGGATGAAGCAAAAAATCAGCTGTATACGGCTTTGAAACTTCCGATCTCATTACAGGGAGCTCTGATGCCTGATGCACACAGCGGTTACGGACTTCCGATCGGCGGTGTTTTAGCAGTAGAAAATGCTGTGATTCCGTACGGAGTGGGAATGGATATTGGCTGTAGAATGAGCCTCAGTATATTGGATACACCGATTTCATATCTTGACGGAGCAAAGGATAAATATGAAAAAGCGCTTGCCGAACATACAAAATTCGGAATGTACGAAACGCATAAATCTCACGTCGGGCATGAAATTTTCGACAGGGATACATTCGATCTCATTCCGGTGTTGAGAAGATTAAAAGGAAAAGCGATTAAACAGATGGGGAGTTCCGGGGGTGGAAATCATTTTGTGGAATTCGGTGAAGTTGAAATTACGGAAGAAGATCAGCAGATCGGACTTCAAAAAGGCAAATACCTCGGAATTCTTTCACACAGCGGATCCCGTGGGTTAGGCGCAGAAATCGCGCAGTACTATTCGAGAGTGGCGACCGCACAGTGCCCTTTGCCAAAAGAAGCTCAAAACTTTGCGTGGCTGGATTTGGATACACACCTCGGATCAGAATACTGGACAGCAATGAATCTTGCTGGTGACTATGCTTCGGCCTGTCACGACGATATTCACCGAAGACTGGTTAAAGCAGTTGGAGGAAGAGTTAAAGCCAGCATTGAAAATCATCACAACTTTGCCTGGAAAGAAATACATCATGGAAAAGAGATGATTGTTCACAGGAAGGGTGCAACGCCTGCCAATCAAAATGAATTAGGTATAATCCCCGGTTCGATGACGGCAAAAGGTTTCATCGTCCGTGGAAAAGGAAATCCTGATTCGTTGCATTCAGCTTCACACGGAGCCGGCAGAGCCTTTTCAAGAGGAGAATGCAGAAACCGATTTACACAAAATGACATTAAGAAAGAACTGAAATTAAAAAATGTCATCCTGATGGGCGGAAATGCAGAAGAAGCACCAATGGCATATAAAGACATCAATGAAGTGATGAGTGCTCAAAGCGAACTGGTTGATATTCTCGGAACTTTCCAGCCTCGGATTGTAAGGATGGATAAATAAAATGATTGACAGGTTATCGTTGTTTGATTTTCTTGCAGCGATCAACTGTCAGCAATTAATAAATAAAACAATGGACAAAATAATACAGATCACCTCAGGAAAGGGGCCTTTAGAATGTCAGTGGGTAGTTGCCAAAGTTCTGAAGGTTTTCCTTGAGGAAGCGAAACAGAATAAAATTGATTTCGAAATCATCCACAGGGAAAATGGTGATGAAAACCTTACTTTGAAATCTGCAACTTTACTTTTAAAAGGAAAAGATATCAGTGAATTTTTGAAAACCTGGGTCGGAAGCATTCTCTGGACAGGGAAAAGCACATTCAGAAAACTTCACAAAAGAAGTAATTGGTTTATCGGTATTTTCGAACTTGAAGGTTTGGAGAAAGTCGATTTTAATGAAAAAGAAATCCAGTTTAAGACGGCAAGAAGTCAGGGAAGTGGCGGACAAAATGTAAATAAAGTGAATACTGCCGTTCGCGCAACTTATTTAAAAACGGGACAGAGTGTTTTCGTACAGGATACTCGTTCACAGCTTGAGAATAAAAAACTTTCAATAGCCAGACTTAAAGAAAAAGTGATGGAATTTTATATTCATCAATTAGAAAAGAGAATGCAGGAAACCTGGAATAATCATCTGAATGTGCAGAGAGGAAATACTGTTCGCAGCTTTTCAGGAACAGATTTTAAAAAGAATTATCAGGAAAAATCTTTCAGGAAAGAGAGAAATCAACTGAAAAACGAATTAAAAAATTACAAAAATGACACTAACTAAAAGTAAATACTATTTTGAAGCTCTGGATAATTATCCCTACAGCTTACCGGATTGTCTGGAAGCCTGGAATTATGCACTTTCTTATGACCCGGAAGATTCCGACAGTTTATGTCTTATGGGAAGAATTTACAGTGAAATGCTTATCGATTATGAAAAAGCAAAACTGTATTTCGAGGAAGCCATGCAATGTGATGTAACCAATCTCAATACTCCCAAATATTATATCAAATGTCTTCTGGATAATGAAGATTTTCACGAAGCTGAAAAATTGATCAGCTATTCCCTGAAAATTAAGGGTATTGATAAAGCGACAATATGGTTTTACAGATCGCTGCTTTCCGAGAAAAGAAGAAGTTTTTCCAATGCTTTAAACTTTCTGAAAGAGGCAGAGAAATATTGCTTTACATCGCACAGCCTTGATATCGTAAAAGAACGGAGGAAATTTATAAAATCAAAGATGCCAAAGGTGAAATCTAAAAGCAGAAAGGAGACTGATTAAGTCTCCTTTTTTACTCACGTTATAATTGAATAAATGAAGTGTACTCACTTCCGATCATACAGGCTTTGCTTAAAATTTACTTTTTATTTACCGAAATCAGATAATCATAGACCATCTGATGCTGCTCGTCAGTCAGTTTGGCCTTTGGTGCCATTCTGCTCAGGGTTTTAATCCACTCCTGATCGTCATGTTTTTCCGGATCGGGTAATTTGTGACATCTGTTACAGGAGTTTTCGAACACCGTGCGACCCTGAGCCAGTTGTTCTGATGTAGTGTACTTAGGTCCTGATACTGCTACACTCTTTGGACCGCAGGATACTAAAAAAAACTGAACCTGTGATCATACTTAAAACTAAACCTTTCATAATATTTTGTTTTTTTTAAGGGTTATTATTTTTTAACAGAAACCACATAATCATATACCCATTGATGCTGTTCATCAGTAAGTTTTGCTTTTGGAGCCATTGCATTCATGATTCCAACCCACTGTACAGAAGTAAACTGGGTGGGATCATATAATTTGTGACATCTGTTGCAGGAACTTTCGTAGATCGTCTTTCCCTGAGCGATCTGTTCAGCGGTACTCGTTGCAGATTTCGGAGTTTCTGCTGTGGGAATAGATTTTGGAGCACAGGAAACTGCTGAAATCAGGATGAATGTTGCTGCTGCAAAGAGACTCTTCATATTATTTTTTAAAATTGTTTAAACAAAAATAATGCTTTTTAGACCTGATCAGCCGTATCCGTTTTAATTTAGAAGCATTAAAATTAATACCACCCGGTAATGGATTTTGCAGGTTATTTTTATATTTTTGAATGAATGAAATTTAACGGATATATCTGGCCTTAAAAAAGAAATAATCAGATGGGATTTTCAACTGAAACATTAATGAACGGAATAAAATCAGGCGATAAACGTCTGATTGCAAAAGCGATTACATTAGTTGAAAGTAAAAAACCCGATCATCGCAATCAGGCTGAGGATTTACTGAAAGAAGTAATGCCCTTTACCGGAAAATCTATCCGTGTCGGAATCACCGGTGTCCCCGGAGCAGGAAAATCAACCTTTATAGAAAATTTTGGAAGAATGGTTATTGCAAACGGTAAAAAAGTAGCGGTTTTAGCAATCGATCCCAGTTCTGCAATTAATAAGGGGAGTATTTTAGGTGATAAGACAAGGATGGAGGAATTGGCAAAAGAAGAAAATGCGTTTATCCGGCCTTCTCCCAGTTCAGGATTTTTAGGTGGGGTCGCCAATACTACGTTTGAAACGATGATGATCTGTGAAGCCGCGGGATATGATTATATTTTAATTGAAACAGTTGGGGTAGGACAGTCCGAAGTATTGGTCTCGGATATTACCGACGTTTTCGTATTCCTGAAAATTACCGGAGGCGGTGATGAACTTCAGGGAATAAAACGAGGAATCATGGAAATGGTTGATGTGATTTTTATTAATAAAGTGGAAGAAAACAATCTGCAGAAAGCTAAAAATACAAGGCTTGAACTTAAACGTGCCTTAGATTTTCTGCCGTCAAGAGAAAAAGACTGGAAGGTTCCCGTATTACTGGGATCTGCACTTAAAAATCAGGGCCTGGATGAGGTATATCAAAAGATCAAAGATTTTATTGAATTGAAGCAAAAGACTGAACGCTTTGATCTGATAAGAAAACAACAGTCAGAAAAACGATATGAGTATTGGGTTCAGGAGTATATTCTGAATATGATGAAACGAGATCAATCTCTAGAAGAAGCCTATTTCCGTCACAAAAAAAATGCTTCAGACCTGATTTCCAATCCAAGTACTGAAGCAAAGTTATTTGTTGAGAAGTTTTTTTATAAAGACTGATTATTCAGCATTTTTTTCTTTCAGCGCATCATTCTTCGAAATATATCCATCATAAGTAATTGGCTGTCTGTCATTACTTCTTATGGAAGTAAATGCTTTTCCATTTTTGTAAACTTCAATATTGATATCTGACACATTTTTTACATCATTCGGCTTAATCAGAAATATCCAGTTCCCCTTTTTACTTTGAGATTTGGTAACAGTATAATCTTTAGAGGTAAATCTGTAACTGTTATCATTACTTCCATAAGTGGAAGTAAATGCTCTTCCGAAATAGGGAAGTACAACTTCTAGTTTTCCTTTTCGTAATTCTATCACATAGCCCTCACTGTCCAGTTGCAAAATTCTTGTAGAAGGATTATTGGGAATTGAATTCAGCGTATTGATGACATCATAGTTCATTGGGTTAGCTCTCTGAGCGTGAAAGGTAAATTCTTCAGAGTTTACCAAAGCATTCACTATTTGAGAATCATTAGAACTTTGAGCGGAACAGTTCTGGAAAATAAAGGCCAGAGTAAGAAGGGAGATTATTTTAAGATAATTTTGCATTACACTTTATATTAGTCTTATAGTGAAGCAAAATCTATGCAAATCTTTAGACCGGTATTGTTTTGGAATAGAAATTGTAATGTTGAATCTATAATACGCACAACAATGAAAATTATACAATTTTTTGGAATAGGGGCAACAGCAATAGCTTTAGTAGCCTGTACAACAAATCCAATGACGGGAAGACAGTCTTTTCAGATAGGCTCATTAAATTCTCAGATACAGACATCATCTTTACAGCAATATCAGCAGACTTTGAAAGAATCTAAAGTGGTTACCGGTTCTCAGGCACAAATGGTTAAAAGTGTTGGTCAGAAAATTAAGAGTGCTGCGGAAAGATACTATACCAGTATAGGAAGAGGTGCTGATTTAGCTAATTATCAATGGGAATTTAACCTGTTGCAGGATAGCCAAATCAATGCATGGTGTATGCCGGGAGGAAAAGTAGCTGTTTATACCGGAATTTTGCCTATTACCAAAGACCAGACAGGTCTTGCCGTAGTAATGGGGCATGAAGTTTCTCACGCTTTAGCGGGTCATGGGAATGAGAGGATTTCTCAGTCTATGGTAGCACAATATGGAGGGGCGATTTTAGGAAGTTCTATCTCCAATGCTCAATGGGCTAGTGTTTTTCAGAAAGTATATCCTATCGGATCTCAGGTAGCATTGCTTAAGTACGGAAGAACTCAGGAATCTGAAGCTGATGAAATGGGATTAAACCTGATGGCAATGGCCGGATATGACCCAAGACAGGCAATACCTTTCTGGAGCAGAATGGAAGCAAGTTCTTCAGGAGCAAGACAGCCGGAATTTTTATCTACCCACCCAAGCCCGGGAACAAGAATTGCTGATATTCAGAAAGACTTACCAAAGGCTTTAGAATATTACAGAGCTGCAGGAGGAAAGATCTAATTCAGATCTTTGTATCTATTTTAAATAACAATCAGTAATCAAAAATTGACTCTTATGAAAGGTATCTCAATAACCGGACTTATACTTTTGGCAGTATCAGCATTGCTATTTTATCTTACAACTGATTTTACGGTTGAAAGAATTACAATCTCTCACGTAATGGGAGTAATGGCAGGAATTGGAATCGGACTGATTATCGGTGGAATGATAGGTTACGTAAGCAAAGGTTCTGCTATCAAGGCGGAACAGCAGAGAAAAGAGCTTAAACAGCTTCAGAAAGATAAAGAAGAATTAGAAAAGCAGGCCGCAGTTCTGGCACAAAGACAGACAGAACCCGGAGAATATCAAAATAAAAATCCTCAAATTTAATTTGAGGATTTTTTGTTGTATTGAAAGAAAGATGTTATTAAAATTTATATCCTAAACCAAGCATAAATAAGCTTGATCTGTTATCATAATCAATTTGCTGATCAGATCCTGCAACACTGTTAATGAATTTTCTCTGGTCTTTGGAAAAAGCACCTTCATATTTTGCAGAAATAATTACTTTCTTAATTTCACTCTGGAAACCCAGCTGATATCCTACCGTAAATTCTTTTGCATCAACTTTTTGCACAAAACTGCCAAAATTATCACTTTTGGAAAGGTTAAAACTTCCAACAGGTCCGGCATACGCACTTAATAAATCACCTAAAAGACTTACCCCTACCAAAACAGGAATGTCAACCCTGCTGCTCTTTGCCTTGATGGTCGTCTGGTTTGCATTGATGTCGTTAGCCACCGTTACTTCATTGCTGAAATTGGTATAATAGATTTCAGGCATCAGGAATAGCCTCGTAGGCAAATCAATTTTCAAAGAAAGACCTGCATTGAAACCTGTAATATTCTTGCCTTTTTGCTCTACAGCATTCGTAGCAGCAGTCCTAAGGTTTTTCCATGATGCTGAGCTTGTAGGGATCAGAACATTAGCTTTGGCTGCAAGAGAAATTTGTGCTGAAGCAATAACTGAAAAACTTAATAATGCGATACTAATTATCTTTTTCATTGTCGTCAATTTTAGTAATTGTATTTTCTATTGTTGTTTTATTATTTTCAAGCAAATACTCCCTTAGTTCCTTGAATAATTCTGATGAATAAACGAAATCAATCAAATTTTTATTGCCTGCTGTAATCAGAATGTCTTTATTTCCTTCCCACTCTTTGATTCCCAATCTTAAATAAACAATTTTTTCTCCGATCGTCATCACAGAATTCATATCATGGGTGTTGATAATAGTTGTTGTATTATATTCCTTAGTGATTTCAAGTAAAAGGTCGTCGATTACATTGGAAGTATAGGGGTCCAACCCTGAGTTGGGCTCATCACAGAAAAGATACTTCGGATGGTTAACAATAGCTCTGGCAATCGCAACACGTTTCTGCATACCACCTGAAATTTCTGAAGGAAACTTTCTGTTGGCTTTATCCAGATGTACCCGGCCGATTACCTCAAAGACTCTTCGCTTCTTTTCTCTGAAGGTTAAATTGGTAAACATATCAAGCGGGAACATGATATTCTCTTCTACAGTCAGTGAATCAAATAATGCACTTCCCTGGAATAAAGTGCCGATTTCTGAACGTAACTGCTGCTTTTCTTCACGGTTCATTACATTGATATCCCTTCCGTCAAACAGAATCTCACCTGAAGAGGGCTGGTATACATTTAATAAACTTTTCAGGAAAACGGTTTTACCTGATCCACTCTGTCCGATGATAAGATTTGTTTTTCCTTTTTCAAAAGTTGTTGAAATTCCTTTAAGCACTTCAACATCACCAAAACTTTTTTTAAGATCTTTTACCTCAATCATCAGCTTAATATTAATTGTGTTAAAATTAATTCAGAAATAATAATAAATACCATCGTCCAAACCACTGCCTGTGTACTTGCTCTACCCACTTCCAGTGAACCTCCATTGACAAAATATCCGAAATATGAAGGGACGGTAGCGATAACAAATGCAAAAACAATAGTTTTGGCAAATGCATAATAGATGAAAAGGTTGGGCATATACATCTGTATACCGGTAATATAGTCTGCAGTAGTCCAGTTACCGGTAAGGATTCCTGCAATGTAGCCACCACCGATGCCAAAAACAATACTGAGTGCTATCAATATAGGGTTGAAAATAAGACATGCGATAATCTTAGGTAAAATCAAAAAATTAGGTGAGTTAACCCCCATAATATCCAAAGCATCAATTTGTTCGGAAACCCGCATGGTTCCAATTGTTGATGCAATGTATGAGCCTACTTTTCCTGCAAGAATCAAACTGATAATCGTAGGGGCAAACTCAAGAACCAACACTGCTTTTGTTGCATATCCTACAAATGAGGTTGGAATTGGAAAGGAAGAAGCGTCGAAATTATTAAACATCTGAATGGCCACTACAGCACCTACAAAGATAGAAGTGAAGATCACCAAACCAAATGAATTGACGCCCAGATCATTGATTTCTCTCATGAAAAGCTTCCAGAAAACTCTCATTTTCTGAGGTTTTTGAAGAGATTTACCAATAAGAATCATGTATTCTCCTATGGCTGTAAAAAACTTTTTTAACATGCTGCTAAATTAGACTATTTTTATTTATTTATCTGGCGTTTTTATCGCCACCAATTATCAGGATAATGGTTTTTAAAATGATTACGATGTCCATTGAAAAACTCCAGTTTCTCACATAAAAGGCATCAGCCAGTATTCTTTTGTTCATCTCCACTTCTACGTTACCGGCATCTCCACGCAGACCGTTTATTTGTGCCAAACCCGTAATGCCCGGATTGACAAGGCTTCTCAATGTATATCTCCCGATTTTCGGTTTATAATAGTTGTCTACTGCCAGCATGTGAGGACGGGGTCCTGCTACTGACATTTCGCCTTTCAAAACGTTTATAAACTGTGGCAATTCATCAAGGCTTGTTCTCCTCAGGAATTTTCCTATCTTGGTGATACGTTGATCATTGTCACTAGTCGTTTTTATGGCTGAATCATCATTGACAACCATGGTTCTGAATTTAATGCAGCTAAAAACCTCTTCATGAAATCCATATCTTTTCTGAATAAAAAAAACAGGCCCTTTTGAATCTTTTTTAATAAAAAATGCAATGAGTGGAAACAACCATGAACAAATCAAAACTAAGACCAATATTGAAAATATGATATCAAAAGTTCTTTTCACTAAAAAATTTGAATAATGATCTAAAGGATATCTTGTCTGGTTTAAGACAAGCTGATTCTGGATGTATGCCAGGTCAAAATAAAAATAATCATTTTGAGAGATGTCCGGAATAAGGGAAACATGAACTTTCTGGGCTTCAGCTAGCCGGAAAATTTCATCCCTTTTCTGATCTGAAAATGGAGTTTCCACAGGTAGGAATAAAGTATGAATTCCATTTTTTCTCCAGAATTCAGTTAGATTATCAACATCGAGTTCCTTTGAATGATAATGAAATATTTTATAGCCATAATCTTTTCTCTCTTCTAAAATGTTTTTAAGTGTCTCAGTAGAATTGTTGTCATACAGAAACATAACATTTCTATGATTAACGCCCAGTGAACGAAGGTATTTTATTCCGAAATAAACAATTGATTTTGTAAGAACGATAAAAAACAGAAAGTAAAATGAAAGCCAGGTAAGTTCTGACGCAAAAAACTGGTTATTGCTTACTTTTCTGATAAGAACCAATCCAAGGATAAACAGAAGAAAATGGATAATAATGCGTTCTACAAAAACCGTGTAGGTAAGATTTCGCGTGATGTTATAAATTTTTGTTCTGCCGCTTAATAAGACCCAGAAGGAAATCAGAAGAAGGATGGAGAAAGAATTTTGTGACCAGATCTCTCTGTTATGAACCAAATCTTTATTCTGACTTAAAAAAAAGAATATAAATACAGATGCAATGACCAGGAGGTCCAGCAATATAATAATCGATTTTAAATATCTGGAATATCGAATTCTCTGCATCTAAGGGTGTTTAGTATACAATGCTAATGTATAAAAATGTTATGGAATATTCAGATATTTATGGGTTTGAACTGATGCCTGCCAACGGGGATTTGCAAGAATGAAATCAGTGATTTTAGGATAAATTTCATCACGTTTACTCCATTCGCTCTGTAGATAAAGACGACAGTTTTCTGACACTTTTGAAGCCTGCTCTTCGGCAAACTTTAAATCGTTATTATTAAATACAATTACCTTGAGTTCGTGAGCTTTCAGATAGATTTCTTCTTTAGGAAGTCCTGTTTTCTTTGGCGAAAGGGTAATCCAGTCCAACTGTCCGCTCATCGGATAAGCTCCTGAAGTTTCAATATGGACCGTGCATCCCAGTTCTTTTAATTTTGAAGTTAAGATACCTAAATTCCACATCAGTGGTTCGCCGCCGGTCAGAACAACAATTTTACAGTGTCGGGCAGCGGTTTTTGCAATTTCTTCAGCATTCATCAGTGGATGCAATGTGGGATCCCAGCTTTCTTTCACATCGCACCAGTGGCATCCGACATCGCAGCCACCCAATCTGATGAAATAAGCTGCTTTACCGGTGTGTGCCCCTTCGCCCTGAATGGTGTAAAAATGCTCCATCACAGGGAGCATTTTACCTTCTTTTAACAATATATCTTCTTCTTTATTCATTTTAAGTTAGTCGTTATAGACTGAAGTTTTGTAAGCAATAATGGTGTTTTTCATCAACATTGCTCTGGTCATTGGTCCAACTCCTCCGGGAACCGGGGTGATCCAGCTTGCTTTTTCCGCACAGCTGTCAAAATCTACATCACCGGCTAAATAATATCCTTTTGGCGAATCATTATCTACTCTTGTTATTCCAACATCAACGATTACAGCTCCTTCTTTGATCATTTCACCTTTCAAAAAATGAGGATCACCTAAAGCGGTAATTACGATGTCTGCTTTTTTAGTGTATTCTTCAATATCTTTAGTGTAAGAATGCGTTAAAGTTACTGTTGAATTTCCTGGAAAATCTTTTCTGCCCATCAGAATACTCATGGGTCTTCCCACGATTTTACTTCTGCCGATGATCACACAGTCTTTACCTTTTGTTTCAATATTATATCTTTCCAGCAGCGTTAAAATTCCAAATGGTGTTGCAGGAAGAAAAGTTGCCATTTCCAAAGCCATTTTCCCGAAATTTTCAGGATGAAAACCATCTACATCTTTTCTTGGGTCAATGGCGTTAATAATCTTCTCCTGATCAACCTGTTCAGGTAAAGGTAACTGAACAATAAATCCGTCTACCGCCTTTGATTTATTCAATTCATCAATTTTTTCAAGTAATTCAGATTCAGAAACAGTGCTGGGAAATTTTACTAAGCTTGATTTAAATCCTACTTCTTCACAGTCCTTTACTTTAGCATTTACATATGCCTTGCTTGCACCGTTATTTCCTACAAGAATTGCAACCAGATGGGGTGCTCTTTTTTTGCTCTCCAGAATTTTATCAACTTCAACCTTGATTTCTGCTTTTATTTCTTTGGATACTTTTAATCCGTCAAGAATTTCTGCCATTTTAATTATATTACTTTTATTAGATTAAGGATTTTTTTGCAGGGTCTGATGAGTGCAGAATATTACTAATTTTCTGTGCAATTACAGGAACCTTAATTTTTAACTCTACGTTTTTCTGAAATTTCACCCGAAGATTCAAATGCGTCTTCAAATTTAGATTATCTTCCATTAAAGCTTTATTAATTACCTTTTTCATCTCATCCGTCAATTCATGATCATCTTCATATTTATCAGAACTGATTTTTAATTTTTTTAAAATATTTCCGTAAGGTTTTCAGTCAAAATTAATGAAAATCTATAACGGTTATTTATGTGATTTGTAGTAATTGATCAGCCCGTTTGTAGAACTGTCGTGAGAGTCAACAGTATCATCATCTTTTAATTCAGGTAAGATTTTATTAGCCAAAACTTTACCCAACTCTACTCCGAACTGATCAAAACTGAAAATATTCCAGATGACACCCTGTACGAAAATTTTATGCTCATATAAAGCAATCAGCTGACCTAAAGAAAATGGAGTTAATTCATTAATGATCAGTGAATTGGTAGGTGTGTTTCCATGAAAGACTTTGTAGTTTAAAAGTCGCTCAACCTCTTCATCAGATTTTCCTGAATCTTTTAATTCTTTTTCTGCTTCTTCTTCGTTTTTTCCAAAAGCTAACGCTTCAGTCTGTGCAAAAAAGTTAGCGAGTAATATATCCTGGTGATCAGATACAGCATTACAGCTTTTAGCATAAGCGATAAAATCGGCAGGAATTAATTCTGTACCCTGATGGATCAGTTGATAAAAGGCATGCTGACCGTTGGTTCCCGGTTCTCCCCAGATGATCGGGCCTGTTTCGTATTCCACAAACTCGCCGTTTCTGTCAACGCATTTTCCGTTGCTTTCCATATCGCCCTGCTGCAGATACGCTGCAAATCTGTCCAGATATTGAGAGTATGGTAAAATTGCATAGGTCGTAGCAGCGTAGAAATTTCTGTACCAGATTCCCAGCAGTCCCATTAAAACAGGTATGTTTTCTGAAAAATCAGTATTACGGAAATGCTGATCAGTATCAGAAGCTCCTTTCAAAAGTTGCTCAAAGTTTTCATATCCCACAGAAAGTACAATGCTTAAACCGATAGCACTCCAGAGAGAATATCGTCCGCCAACCCAATCCCAGAATTCGAAGATGTTGTCTTCTGCAATTCCGAAATCTTTAACTGCTTTAACATTAGTTGATAAGGCGACAAAATGTTTAGCGACATCTTCCTGATTTCCCGCTTTTAAAAACCAGTCTTTTGCAGAGTTTGCATTTGTCATTGTTTCCTGAGTCGTAAATGTTTTGGATGCAATGATAAATAAAGTGGTTTCAGGATTCAGGTTTTTAGTGACTTCTGCAATGTGGTTTCCATCAACATTGGAAACGAAATGAGTGTTAAGTCGTGTTTTAAAATGTTTTAAAGCAGAAACGACCATGACAGGTCCCAAATCTGAACCTCCGATTCCTATATTAACGATATCTGTGATTTCCTTCCCGCTGAAACCTTTATGTGCTCCTGAGATAATGCTTTCAGAGAAAGATTTCATATGATCAAGAACTCTTTTAATCTGAGGTTTGATATTTTCCCCGTCAACTAAAATCTCCTGATCAGAAAAATCTCTTAATGCAGTATGCAAAACAGCTCTCCCTTCTGTTTCGTTAATAATATCTCCCGAAAACATTTTAGAAACAGCATCTTTTAACTGGCACTCTTCTGCCAAATTAAGAAGAAGCTCTTTGGTTTTAGAGTCAATTAAATTTTTAGAATAATCAAAAAGATAATTTTCTCTCTTCACAGAAAATTCAGTAAAACGGTCTGCGTTATATTGAAAAAGGCTTCTCAATTCAAAATCATTATCTGCAAAGTGTTCATCAAGTGCTTTCCAGCTATAGGTTTGGGTAGGGTTTATTTTTGATAACATAGATAGAAGTCGTTATAGGATTTGGATTAATTATATAAAATTATATGGATTAAATTTCAATTTGCAAATTTACGGAATTTCAGGCAATCATTTTAGCTGATGCTTAAAAATTGATTCACAATCAGTGTGACATCACATTATCTGAATCTTATAGATTGAAAAAAACCTCTGCAAAAAGCAGAGGTATGAAAAATCTATGTTGATAACCCTTAGGTTAGGATGCCGGTATTTTATGCAGACTATTGTTTTATTTTCCTTTTAGATTGATGTTTTCTGTAAAAGTAAAATGTGACTATAACAATTAGTACGATGGGCCAGACGGTTACCAGTCCTATAAAAATTCTCTGAATCAAATAAAACCCCTCCACAAATGCGTTTTTCACATCATACATAAAATTAAATTTATATTTATTGTCGATGTTTTGAATGTTCGTGACAGCAATTTCTGCTATTCGAAGTTTAGGTTCTTTAAGATAAATGTCAACGGTGCTGTATTTCAGCTTATCATTGATCTCAAGATTGGCAAATTGTTGCTGATTGTCTTCAGATCTGTTTTCATTACTCATCTTCACTTTATCTTTTGTGGTTTTGAGCCCCGAAATATCTTCATTGTTCTTTTTAATTCGTTCACCTTCCATTTCTGCATATTGAATGCCGGATGTCACATCTTCAGCATTAATAAGTCTTGAATTCAGAAACAGTTTTTTGTCATTGATGAATGTTAAAAGTTCACCCAATTTTGATGTCGGAACTCTTACCTGTAAAGAATTTTCAGTCTGGTATTTTTTTATAAGAATCGATTCTTCGTTCGATGTGTTATAAGTGTCTTCAGAAATTACTCTGCTCTGTAAATCACTGTGAGTAACAAATCCTCCAAGATCCTGGACTGATTTTTCAATGGAAATTGTCGCACTGTAAACATCTTTCACCTCCATGTTGACTTCTGCGGTTCTGATAAATTGTTTGTCTTTCACCTTCATTGTCGCTACAGAAGAAATTTCTTCAGAAACTGCTGCAGAATCTGCGTTTTCTGAAATTTCGTAGCCGCTCACGGAAGCTTCTCCTTTTTTACATGAATAAACTGCTAATAAAAGAACTGTTGCCAATGATAATTTAATGTAAGGAATTTTCATTTCGTTAATTTTTATTGTTTTGCTTACTTCAAAGTTGAGGATGAAACGTCTGTAATGTTTGAAAATGAAAAGTAAAAAACTTGTAAATGATTTGATTGTGTTTAAGTAATTGAAAATGAAGTATTTGTAAAATTAAAATTATTTTGTGTGTGGTATTCGGATTGATTTTTGCTTGTTTTTTACAAATTAAATCACACTTATAATTATGTCTAATACATTTTCCAAAATCAGAAACGCCATAGAATTATTTAAATCCATCGACTTCGACCAGTTGAGTTCAATTTCTCAGAAGGTAAACCTTCCAAAGCTCATGGAGAACTTTTCAAAATTAGATGATAAGCAGCTCAACGGAATGATGAAAATGCTGGATCCAAATAAGAAAAAAGCAGAATTACCACCAATTAACGGGGATTTCTACGATATTTATCATACTTTGACACCTGAGCAAAGAGAGGTTCAGATGAAAGTAAGGACATTTATGGAAAAAGAAGTAAAACCTTTGGTTAATCATTATTGGCTGCGGGACGAATTTCCGCATGAGCTAATTCCTAAATTTCAGAAATTAGATATCTGTGGAGTGACTTATGAAGGTTATGGATGCAAAGGGATGCCTTTCCTGATGGAAGGGGTTATTGCTATGGAAATGGCACGGGTCGATGCATCGATTGCCACTTTCTTTGGTGTCCAGTCCGGTTTGGCTATGGGCTCAATTTATATTTGCGGTTCAGAAGAACAGAAGCAGAAATGGCTTCCTCAAATGCAGAAGTTTGAGAAAATAGGTGCTTTTGGCCTGACAGAGCCGGAAGTAGGTTCTGGAGCTGCGGGCGGCTTGACGGTCACCTGTAAAAAAACTCCTGAAGGCTGGATGCTGAATGGACAGAAAAAATGGATAGGTAATGCAACATTTGCAGATCTGATTATTATCTGGGCAAGAGATTTGGATGACGGCGAGGTGAAAGGTTTTATTGTTGAAAAGGATAATCCGGGATATTCAGTTGAGAAAATCAAAGGGAAAATGGCATTGAGAATAGTTCAGAACGGTTTAATTACCTTGAAAGATTGTATCATTACTGAAGAAAATAGGCTGCAGAATGCGAATTCATTTAAAGACACCGCAAAAGTGTTGAGAATGACAAGGGCAGGAGTTGCCTGGATGGCGACAGGCTGCGCCAGGGGAGCTTACGAAAGCGCATTGGACTATACCCGGACAAGAGAGCAATTTGGTAAACCTATTGCTTCCTTCCAGATGATTCAGGGGCATTTGGTTGAAATGCTTTCTAATTTAACGGCTATGCAGACTATGGTTTTCAGGTTGTCAGAAATGCAGGATGAAGGAATTTTAAAAGATGAACATGCCTCTTTAGCAAAAGTTTTCTGTACTATGCGAACAAGAGATATTGTTTCAAGAGCTAGGGAAGTTCTTGGAGGAAACGGTATTCTGCTGGAGTATGATGTAGCGAGATTTGTTGCCGATGCAGAAGCCATCTATTCATATGAAGGAACCAAGGAAATCAACTCACTTATTGTGGGAAGGTCAATTACCGGTTTCAGTGCTTTTGTTTAACTAATATGAATGGTCAATTGTGGATATTTTTTATTTTTAGAATTCAACTTCGAGGCGAGCTCACAATTGACCATTAACTTTTCAGCTGATCAATCTTTTATATTTTTCTTTATTATCAATAATCATCCAAAGATTGATTACAAAAAGAATCCCAGCAATGGCCATTCCGGAAGTAGATTTATCGATTATGAAATTATGTAGAATAATTCCTACCATTACAGGTAAGATGACGATAGCTCCGAGTGCGCGCGTTTTAGGAAAGATAAATAATAATCCTCCAATTAATTCTACCACTCCTACTAATGGCATTAACCAACTGATTTCCTCCAACGCTGCAAAAAGTTTTATTTGTTGGGGGGATGGTTTCGGCATGGGCATGTAGTTAAGAAACTTATTTAATCCTGCACTAATGAACATAAGTCCAAACAGTAAACTGATAATTAATTTTATAATTTTCATGTTTTATAATTTTCAACTAATTTATATTAAATTTATGGATTTATAAAATTCATATAACCAATAAAGATATTTGAAAAAGTCCGTTTCAGATATTGAAACGGACATTGATATTTTATCTAACTTGTATTTAAAGAATTATAATTTAATACAAGTATTGCGATTTAATTAGGTTCGCAATCTAATTTTGCATAATACCTGAATTCTTTAATTTGATTAATAAATTATTAAAATCATTACGAAGGCTTATGAGATCAATTGCGTTTGAATTCGTCTGGTGTTCTGATTTTATTATAGGTAAATCTATAATAAATGTCTGATTATTTGTATCATAAGTGTCGGACAATATTACAGGAAAATCATCAGTATATTTTCCAAGTATTTCTATTACAATATCTAAATCCCATAATGTATTAATAGCGGTATCTTCATTACTTTGCTTAAAAGTAATTGTTGCTTTATTGTTTTTAATATAGAGGCCTGTGGAAATAGGGAGTTTTTTAAGATCAGCTATAGTGTCAGTATAACTTATAGTTTTTAGATTTAAAAGAGAAACTATTTCTTCTTTATTACTGGTTGAATTATTATCAAACCAATATCCATTTGTCGTTATCTTTAGGTAAAGATCTCTTGCTTCAAAATCTGAAGTTATATAATCAAAAGTTACATCTATGAATTTTCCAGAAGGAATTCTCTTTTGATTAAAACTTTTTATGAGTTTGTTACCTTTACAAATATTAGCTACAGAAACCATTGGAGGCATTTCTTTTATTTCTATTTTATTATTATATGCTCTCTTTAAATAAAAGTCAGAATTTGTATAATAAATATTATTTGGATTCATATTAGTATTTATAGAAAATTCTTCAGTATTATGAAATAAATTGTCAAAAAATTCTAAATTTCTATCCTCTTCACCATACATATATAAAAAGTTACCTTTCGATGCTAAATTTATAAATGTATTTTTAAATACTTTTACCCCTTCTTTCTGCTTTCCAATCTTGAAAATGCCAAGTACATCTCCAATATTAGATGAGCCTGCATCTCGATGAATATAATTATCATAAATTAATGTTTCACGACATCTTTTTTTATTAAAATGATCATACTCATATGATATTTCAAAATTGAAATTATAATTTGAGGATAAATATATTTTGTTTGAATAAAAGTGTTCCCCTCCACCATTTAATACTATTGATGAATCGTAAAAGTTATTATTATAAATGGTATTATTGCATGTTAAAGCATTCCAATCTTGAGCTACAAAAAAAGGATTATTTTTAAAAATACAATGGGTTACTGTAGAATCGTGCGTTCCTAAATGAAGAGCTAATCCATCTCCTAAATTGTTTTCGAATAAAACATTTTCTATAATTGTGTCACTACTTCCTCTGCCAAAATTAGATACAAATCCTTGCTCAATGTCTATACCATCTTTTGGTAGTGTACCATATGTTTTACCAGTATTGGTATAAGATCCTCCAATGATTTTTAATCTCTTGCTATCCACAACAGAGCATCCCTGTCTGTAGTTATTATCTGCATGGCAATTTCTAATAATCCCGTCTTCATTCCAATTCTCTATACCTGCAGTAAACAGATCGTCGGAATCAATTAAAAATCCATCCATACAGGTGTTATTTGATCTGCAATCTGAAAATTCGTACTTTTTACAAGAAGTTATTCTAAATCCTGATTGATTATTATACGGAGAGTCATCACCACCATCAGGTTTTCTGGTGTTTTTTGAACCGTCATAATTAAGGTTTTCAACTTTAAAATTGCTGCAATTTAAGAACTCAAAGCCACGAGCATTTATAATTGGTGCATTATTTGGATGTGCTATGACAAAGGCTCCATTTCCATAAATAGCGAAATTTGATTTGTCTTTAAAACTGAAAAAAATCTCTTCCCCAATATTTATTTCACCAGAATATAAATTTGTTGTAGGATGTAAATCATATCTGTCGTAAGTTCCATCACCTTGCAGATATTTTGCGTTTTCGAAAACAATAATAAAGTCTTTTTCAGGAGTAAACTCAATCATTCTTCTTATTGCTGGCGCATCATTAGTTAGTCCGTCTCCCTTTGCTCCAAACCTCTTAACGTAAATTGTGCGATTTGTAAGCCAATCGACATCAACATAGTAATCGTTTCCTCTTTTTCTATAAATAATGCCATCTGCAGAAATTATCGGAGAGCCATTGTGCCATTGAAGAGTTTTCTTAAAATTGACATTTTCATTGGTGTGACTATCTACTAGTTGAACTAAGTCATCATTAGGGTAGACACTTGTTGCTGAAAAGAAGTCTTCTGTGTAAATCATAATTTTTTTATTTAATTGATATTAATAGAAAATACTTGTGTATCTTCTATTAATCAAAATTATAACTACACAGCGTCAAAACTTGACGTATTAAAAAACATTACTTTGAAAGAAATGATCTATTTTTAATCCATTTCTTTCAAAGTAATATTTTTGGAAATTTTATAACTTTTCTTCTTTTTGTGAGGTTTTTCGTCTTCTCCAAGAAGTCTTCCCCAAGGCTGTAAACCGTCAACTCTTTCAAAAATAATTTTAATGATGGCTATGGCTGGGATGCATAAAAACATGCCGGAGATTCCCCAGAGATGTTCACCCACTAAAATTCCGATAAATGAAAACAACGCATTAATCTTTACTTTAGAACCAACAACAAAGGGAAGAATGATGTTTCCATCAATCACATGCACTATCACATATCCGATGGCAACATAAATACAGCTGGAAACCGTACCGGTTGCAAATGCGATAAAACATGATATAATAAGCGAAATGCAAATACCGATATAAGGTATAACATTCAATAAACCGGTCAAAACACCAAGTAAGATTGCATATTTTACTCCTAAAATGGTCAGGACTGTTGTCGTCAGAGTAGAGACGATCAATACCTGCAGGCAAAGCCCTATAATGTATCTTTTAGTCATGATTCTTACCTCTGAAACAACTTCCTGAACACTTACCTTATGTTTTTCATTAAAAACGTTAACAATGAAATTATTTAAGAGTCTTCTGTAATTTAAAATAAAAATGAAGAATAAGACAAAGAATGCTAAGAATCCTAGACCTGAAGAGAAAATTCCAAAGGTAAATCCTAAAATAACTCCTGATGAAGACAGAAGCTTACTTAAACCCTGATCCAAATAATTAAGCTGTTCGTCTATTTTCACATTAAAAGTATGGGATACCCATTTCTGTAAATTGTGAAAAACTTTGTTAAACTGTTGAGTCAGTTGCGGAATATCCCTGCTGAAACTTGAGATCTGAGATCCAAAGAAAAATATCAACCCGGTGAGAACCACTAATAGAATGGCAACAGATATAATAGTTGAAACAGATCTTGGTAATTTTAATTTTCTTTCTAAAAAATTGGCAACTGGCAAAAAAAGCATTGCCATTAGAAATGCTAAAAAGAATGGAGCTAAAATGCTCTGTCCCAGGTTAATCAGATAACCAAAACCGATGATTGAGATTACAGCAAGACTCAGTTTTAGTAGAAAAGGAAGTTTGAAAAGGTTCATGACGAAGTTTTTCTACACATAACAAAAACCTCACCGTAATGATGAGGTTCTGTATTTATTGTTAAAAAAAATTATTTTTCAATGGCCAATTCAAGAACTTCAGTCATCCAGTTCACATAATTTACTTTTAGGTTTTTGAGATAATCCTGTTTTATTTCTTCTACGTCTTTCCTGTTGGCTTCACATAAGATTACCTCCTTGATTCCGGCTCTGGTCGCAGCCAGTAATTTTTCTTTGATTCCGCCGACAGGAAGCACTTTTCCACGTAAAGTAATTTCTCCTGTCATGGCAAGATGAGGTTTTACTTTTTTATTTCTGAATGTCGAAACCATCGAAGTCAGCATTGCGATTCCGGCAGAAGGCCCGTCTTTAGGGGTCGCTCCCTCAGGAACGTGTACGTGGATGTTTTTTTTCTCAAGATCATCCTCTTCTATTCCCAGTTCATCGTATTTTGCCTTGATATATTCCAAAGCAATAGTGGCAGATTCCTTCATTACAGTTCCAAGATTCCCTGTCATGGTAAGATTTCCCTTTCCGTTGCTGACAATACTTTCAATATATAATATGTCACCGCCAACGCTTGTCCATGCCAATCCGGTTACCACACCCGGAACATCAGTGAGTTCAGAAAGGCTTTTTGGCCTTGGGACACCAAGAATCTCATCTATTTTTTCTGCTGAAATTTTAGCATTATATTCCTTTACGAGAGCGGTCTGTAAAGCTACCCATCTACCGATGGCAGCGATTCTTTTCTCTAAAGTTCTTACACCACTTTCGGAAGTATGGGCTTCTATAATATGTTTCAGTTCAGGATTTCCCAGTTTGAACGATTTTGCTGTCAAACCATTTTCGTCCTGTTGTTTTTTAATTAAGTGTCTTTTTGCGATCTCAATTTTTTCCTCCAATGTGTACCCAGCAATCTGAATAATTTCCATCCTGTCGAGAAGTGGAGTCTGGATTGTTGATAAAGAGTTTGCTGTTGCCAGAAACATTACTTTAGATAAATCATAACCCATTTCCAGGAAATTATCATAAAATGCATTGTTCTGTTCAGGGTCAAGAACTTCTAGAAGGGCTGAGCTCGGATCTCCGTGCATCCCTTTTCCTACTTTGTCAATTTCATCCAATACGATCACAGGATTTGATGTTCCTGATTTTTTAACAGACTGAAGAATTCTTCCTGCCATTGCACCAATATAGGTTTTTCTGTGGCCGCGGATTTCGCTTTCATCATGAAGTCCTCCGAGAGAGACGCGTACGTATTTTCTTCCTAAAGCATCTGCGACAGATTTTCCAAGAGATGTTTTACCCACTCCCGGAGGGCCTACCAATAATAAAATAGGAGATTTCATATTGTTCTTCAGTTTCAGAACAGCCATATGTTCCAATATTCTTTTTTTGATATCTTCCAGACCGAAATGTGCTTTATCTAAAACTTTTTCAGCTTTTTCAATATCAAAGGTATCTTTGGTAAATGTTTCCCACGGCAATTCTGTAAAAAAATCCAGATAATTTCGCTGGACATTGTAGTCAGGAGAATTTGGATTCTGTCTCTGAAGTCTTCCGATTTCTTTCTGAAAATGCTCTTCAACTTCTGGTTTCCATTTTTTTGCTGCTGCTTTTTTGATTAAATCTTCAACATCGCTTTCCGGGCCTCCTCCCAATTCATCCTGAATCGTTCTTATCTGTTGATTAAGAAAATATTCTCTCTGCTGTTTATCAAGGTCCTTCGATGTTTTTTGATGAATCTGATTTCTCAACTCAAGTTTTCTGAAATCCTCATGCATCATTTCGTAGCATTTGTTTGCTCTTTCCATCAGGCTTTTTTCCTCTAATAATTTCTGTTTTTCAGAGTAGGGGAAATTGGCATTTGTACAGATGAAATTTAATAAATCATCATTGTTATTAATGTTTTTTATTGCAAAATTGGCTGCATTGGGAATATTGGGATCTAACTCTATTATTTTTAAGGCTAAGTCTTTCACATTCTCCAATAAAGCTTCGTATTGCTCTTTATTTTTCGGTTTAGAATCTTTCAGTCTTATGATTTCCGCTTTGAAATAAGGCTGGCTGTCGGTAATGTTTTTTATTTTAAACCTGTGAAATCCTTTAGTGATGGCTGTAACGTTCCCTTCCGGAAGTTTAATAATTTTTATAATTTTAGCCAGCGTACCGATCTGATGAAAATCTTTTTCGGTCGGCTGTTCAACATCCGAGTTTTTCTGACTTACAATCCCAATGAAATCACCATTTTTCTGAGCATCTTCAAGAAGTTGAATAGAAGTTTTTCTGCCTGCGGTGATTGGGATAACAACATTGGGAAACATAACCATATTTCTTACAGGAAGTATAGGAAAAATAATCTGTTCAGAGTTTTTTGCGCTTTCGTCAATATCAGAAAGATTAATTTCTTCTGCTACAATATCAAATCCGTCACCTAAGATTTCATCAAAATTTATATCTTCAAATTCTGTCATAATAAGTTAAATGACAAATTGTCATTTATAGTTTTAATCGTTAAAGGATAAAATCAAAATATGCTTGGTCGAAGCCTTGCATATAATGTGTACGTAATTTTCACAATACTTATGCCATTTGTTTATTCATAAAAAATACGGTCAAAATTTCCATTTTATATGAAATGAAATTTTAAAAATTAAAAAAACGTCTTATATTTCTCTAATTTCTTAAAAATGTGTATTTTCGCACACTGATATAAAACTATATTTATAAAATGGCAATTTTAGGACAGATTAGGAGTAGACCTTGGCTTTTGATGGGAATGATCGCATTGGCGCTGTTGGCGTTTTTGGTGAACCCGGAAAGTCTTGATAAAGTTTTTGGGAAAAATCCTGATATTTTAGGAAAAGTGAATGGTGAAAAAATTACCCGTGAGGAGTATAATGACCAGCTTTTCGTATTACAACAGCAGGCTGAGCAACAGCAGCAGCCCAAAAACGGACTTGAAGAACAGGCTTGGCAATTGCTTGTACAGTCAAAATTGGTAAAGCAGCAATTTGAAAAGATGGGGTTTGAAATGACAGATGATCTGTTCTGGAATCAACTTCAGTATGATCAGATGTTTGCGCAGAACCAACAGCTTTTTGATGAAAAAGGAAATTTCAAACTTCAGGAACTGAAGAAGGAGATTGAAACCTTACAGAATACAAACCCTGAAGGTTACAACCAGTGGTTGAAAACCAGAAAAACAATTGAATACAGAATCATGGCAAGACAGGTTTTTGCAAATGTTTCGGCAGGGATTACAACAGGTAAGAAAGAGGCTGAAGAATTAATGAAAGAAAGAGATCAGCTGGCTGACATTGATTTTGTGAAAGTTGATTACGCTTCTTATCTTCAAAAAAATAAGATCAAAGTTACTACTGAAGATCTATCAAACTACATCAAGCAGCACCCTGTAATGTTCAAGACTGAGCCAAGCAGAAACCTGGGAGTTGTATTTTTTCCATCTCAGCCAAGCCCGGCTGACGATGCGGCGGTATTGAAAGATATTACCAAAATATATTCTGTAGGAACAGATGAAAGCGGAGGAAAAGAAAACTTCACTAACACAACAAACGATTCCATGTTTGTGGCGACAAATTCTGATATCCCTTTCAATAACCAATATGTTCCTGCCAGTCAGATGCCTCAGGAATTAAAGGGAAAAATTGAAACTGCAGCGATTGGACAGACTTTCGGTCCTTATAAAGAGCAAAACTTGTATGTGGTTTCTAAATTGGTTGATAAAAAAGCTTCAGATTCTACTTTATCTAAACATATCTTAATCGCTTATAAAGGCGCTGAAAGATCTACAGCGACAAGAACAAAAGAAGAAGCTAAAAAGATTGCTGACAGTTTAATGGCAGTAATTAAAGGCAATCCGGCAAAATTTGCAGAAGGATTGAAACTTTCTGATGAACCGAATGCAGTTGAAAGAAACGGTAGCGTAGGCTGGACGACTCCTCAAAGTCAGTTCGCTCCGCCTTACCTCGCATTCCTTGCAAATAATCCAAAAGGTGCTACAGGCCTTACTGAAACAAGTTTTGGTTATCACATCATTAATGTAGAAGATAAGAAAGCAGGAGCAATGGGGTATAAAGTAGCTCACTTAGTTAAAGCAATCAAGCCTTCTGAAGCTACGGAAGCGGTCGTGGACAAGAATTCAAGAAGATTTATTCAGCAGGTTCAGGGGAAATCATTCAATGATTTTGTGAATATTGCCAAGAAATCTAACTACCAGTACTCTAATGCAAAGTCTGCTAAAAGATTTGACGGTCAGTTGCAAGGTTTAGGAACCGATAAAGATGGTGAAATCATAGCATGGGCTTTTGATAAGAAAAGAGAGAAAGGAGATTCAGAAATCTTCACAGTGGATGGAACAGGCGATAAGATCGTTGTTTACTTAAACGGAAAACAGGAAAAAGGTCTGGCTGACCCTGAGTCAGTAAGAGATCAGATCGAAACGGTGGTACAGAATAAACTGGCTGCTAAGCAGATTTCTGATAAAATTGGAAAAGCAACAAGTCTTGATCAGGTAGCTAAAACCTTTGCAACAACAAAACAGTCTGCGCAGGTTAACCTATTAAACCCATCAGTAGCAGGATCAATGGAACCCAAAGTTGCAGGTGCAGCCTTTGGTATTAAGAAAGGTGCTGTGTCCAATGCAATTGAAGGAGGAACAGGTGTTTATGTTTTAGTGAAAAAGAACGAAACAATCAATAAACAGCCGGGAGATGCTAAGCAGTTTACAGAATCTATTAGCCAGAGAAACGCAGGAATGTTTGGACAGGCATGGTTAAAGAGTCTGCAGGATAATGCAGATATCGATGACTACAGAATTGAAATCTGGAGTAAGCTTGGAAATCAACAATAAAAATCAAATATCAGTAATATAATAAAGTGGCAGAGTTTTTGCCACTTTTTTTTGTGATTAACCCAAAGCAATACAGAAAAACATTAATTTAAATGTACTATATTTGCTTACAAGAAAAAATATAAAAAGTGAAGTTCAGTAAAGAATTAAAAGCTGGTTTAATAGCGATTTTAGCTGTTGTCGGCTTTGTCGTTTTGTTCCAATTCATGAAAGGCAGAAGCCTTTTTACTACCGATAATATATTTTATGCTAAATATGATAATGTTGAAGGTCTTACACAGTCTTCACCAGTGTCTATCAATGGTTTAAAGGTTGGTCAGGTTGACAAAATTACTCCGCAGACATCAAAAGACGGTAAAATTCATTTTATCGTAAAAATTACAGTCGATGATAATTTTGAATTTTCAAGAAATTCTAATCTTGAAATTTTTGAACCGAGTTTGATGGGAGGTAAAGAAATGAGAGTCAATTTGTTTTATGGTGGTCCTACTGCAAAAGACGGCGATACTCTTAAAGGTGCTTTCAAATTAGGAATGATGAACAGTCTTTCATCTCAGGTAGGTCCTGTAAAAGATCAGCTGCAGACTGTTCTTCATAGAGTAGATTCACTGATGGTTAATGCCAATCAGGTAATGAATGCTCAAAACAGGGAAGAAATTAAAGTTCTGCTTCATAATCTTAACAGAACCGTTGGGGCATTGGAAACAACGGCGGGAAGTGTTAACCGATTAGTTGGAAATAATGATCCTAAACTTCAGAAAGTACTCGATGAAGCAAGCCTGACCATGAAAAGCGGGAAGGTGACTTTAGATAAATATGGTAATTTAGCTGAAAGCATAGATACTCAGAAATTGAATGCAACTATTGCTAACTTAGATAATACAGTGGGTCAGCTTAACAAAGTTGTTTCAGGTATTGACAGGGGTGAAGGAAGCCTTGGTAAGATCATGAAAGATGATCAGCTATATAACAATCTTAATGCTGCGTCCACCAACCTGAATTCTCTTATTGAAGATCTGAAAGCTAATCCTAAGAAATATGTTAATTTCTCAGTATTCGGTAAGAACAGTAAAGACTAATAATCCTTATGGAATATCTTGACAATATTATTTTTCTGATTTTATTAATTGCAGGTTTTGGATTATTCGGCAAAAGCCTTTTTAAGATTTACAGAAATATCAGATTAGGAAGAGAGATCAACCGCAGTGACAGGAAGGCTGAACGCTGGGAGACTATGGCACGTGTTGCCATGGGACAGAGCAGAATGGTGAAAAGACCTGTTGCAGGTATTCTACATCTCTTTGTATATGTCGGTTTTGTAATTATCAATATCGAATTAATAGAGATTATTGTAGACGGAATATTCGGAACGCACCGCTTTTTAGCAACAGTTTTCGGTCATACATTTTATAACGTTTTTACAGCAACACTTGAGATTCTGGCACTTCTTGTAATTATTGGCGTGGTATTATTTTTTATCCGGAGAAATTTCTATGGCGTTAAAAGGTTAACGATGAAAGAACTCTTTGGATGGCCAAAAAATGATGCGAACTGGATATTAATCATTGAATTTGCTTTAATGATTTTTTTCTTTACCATGAATTCTTCAGATTTAATCTTGCAGCAAAGAGGTGTTCTGGCGGAGCATGGAAGCTTTCCGATCAGTCAGATAACTTTAGTTCCTTTTATCGAAATTTTCAGTTTCGATAACGGGTTTTTGGTTTTTCTGGAAAGATCTGCGTGGTGGTTACACTTTATCGGGATTCTGTTCTTCATGAACTATTTATACTATTCTAAACATTTACATATTATTTTAGCGTTCCCAAGCACCTGGTATGCCAATTTAGATTTATACGGAAAGTTTAATAATCTGGACTCAGTTACCGCTGAAATTAAACTGATGATGGATCCTAACGCAGATCCTTATGCTGCTCCTGCAGAAGGTACTGTTGCAGAAACACCTTCAAAGTTTGGTGCTGAAGATGTTTTTGATTTAAATCAGGTTCAGCTTCTGAATGCTTATTCATGTACTGAATGCGGTCGCTGTACATCGGTCTGTCCGGCAAATATTACAGGCAAAAAACTGTCTCCAAGATTAATTTTAATGAAAACCAGAGACCGTCTGGAAGAAGTTGGAAGGAATATTGACAAAAACGGAAAGTTTGAAGATGACGGTAAAAAATTGCTGAACGATTATATCACAAAAGAGGAACTTTGGGCATGCACCACCTGTAATGCATGTACCCAGGCATGTCCGGTATTGCTTGATCCGCTTTCAATCATTTTTGAAATGAGAAGATTTCTCGTAATGGAACAGTCTGCTGCCCCTCAGGAACTCAATTTAATGATGACCAACGTAGAAAATAATGCCGCACCATGGCAGTATAATCAGGCTGATCGACTGAATTGGGCGAAGGACTAATTGATCTAACAATGTAAAAAAAGTAAGAAGTAATAAGTCATTGATGATGTTACCTCCTTATTTGTTAAATTAGAAATTGATATGGATTTCAATATAAAAACAATGGCAGAATATGCTGCCGAAGGAAAATCACCGGAAGTTTTATTTTGGGTCGGCTGTGCCGGAAGTTTTGACGACAGAGCAAAAAAAATTACCAAGGCTTTTTGTAAGATTTTAAATAAAATTGGAGTTGAGTTTGCTGTTCTCGGACAGGAAGAATCTTGTACGGGTGATCCTGCAAAACGAGCAGGAAACGAATTTGTTTTTCAGATGATGGCCATGACGAACATCGAGGTTCTGAATGCGTATGAAATTAAGAAAATCGTAACTGCCTGTCCTCATTGCTTTAACACACTTAAAAATGAGTACCCAAGTTTAGGAGGGAAATTTGAAGTAATTCACCATACTCAGTTTTTAAAACAGCTGATGAATGAGGGAAGACTTAAAATTGAGGGCGGAGCTTTCAAAGGTAAAAAAATTACTTTCCACGACCCCTGCTATCTTGGAAGAGCCAACGGAGAGTATGAAGCTCCGAGAATGCTTTTGGAAAAACTTGATGCAGAACTGGTAGAAATGAAACGCTGCAAAACCAATGGTCTTTGCTGCGGTGCCGGCGGTGCACAGATGTTTAAAGAGCCTGAAAAAGGAGATAAAGATGTTAATATAGAAAGAACCGAAGAAGCTTTATCTTTTGAGCCTAAAATTATCGCTACAGGCTGTCCTTTCTGCAACACAATGCTTACGGATGGCGTAAAGCATTTTAATAAAAATACTGAAGTAGAAGTAAAGGATATTGTAGAACTTCTGGCTGAGGCTGAAGATCTATAGATATAATAATACCTAAATAAAGTAAACTCAGGATCAGTCCTGAGTTTTTTTTATAATAATAGTGAATCAATAAAATTGCGTAATTTTACTCTTTAAAATGTATTGGTTATGAAAATCGAAGAATCAAATATAGTAGAGGCGGAAGATTACAGAGTTATTATATATCCTGCATCCAGAGCATTTACAACTAAAGAAGCAAAGATGATTACAGAAAAGCTCTATGATTTTCTCGCCGGATGGGCTGCTCATGGAAAACCTCTTTCATCATCTTTTAAAATAGAAAAAAATCAATTTATCATTATCTGTGTAGACGAAGAGAAAGAGATGGCGTCCGGGTGCAGTATTGATGCTTTAGGAAAGATCATGAGAGAAATTGATGAGGAATACCAGTTGGGACTGTTTGACAGGATGAAAGCAAGTTTCATAGAAGATGGTGAGGTTAAAACGCTTAAACTTTCAGATTTTAAAAACAAAGTCAGAAACGGAGAACTGTCCGGTGAAATTGAAGTTTTTGATTTTTCCAAAAATACCTATCTTGAATTTTTAGGAAATTTTTTACTTCCTTTTAAAAGAAGCTGGGCCGCAGGGATTAAGTAATTGTATAGATGTTTATGAAATTTTAAATGCAAGTAATATTCAGTTGCAACAGTAAGCCATGAATAATGATAAGATTAAAGATTTTTACAACGATTTCGTAAACTATCAGACAAGATCAGGGATCAATGAAAGAATCTATACTTTGTATAAGAAAATGCTGTCCCTTAATCTCGATTCTTCCTCCCGCGTACTCGAACTTGGTTGTGGGATCGGGATAATGACACAGCTGTTATCTAAAAAGGTACAGCAGGGATATATTGAAGCCGTGGATTTAAGTAATAAATCAATTGAACTGGCAAAATCAAAAGTTGTAAAAAATAACATATCTTTTTTTACAGGGGATGTTGTGTATTATATCCCAAAAGAGAAAAAGTATGATTTTATTACTCTTTTTGATGTCATTGAGCATATACCCATTGAAAAACATCAGGATCTCTTCAGAAATCTTGCAGCGATAGCAGATGATGATACAAGAATAATTATCAATATTCCCAATCCGGCATTTATTGAATACCTGAAAAAAAATGATCCTGCATCGTTACAGATTATTGATCAGCCTGTTCCTTTGCAGACTATAGTCGATAATGCTGAAAACAGTGGCCTTCAGATCATGAACTTTAATACGTACAGTATTTGGGTTCAGAATGATTATCAATTTATCGTTATTCGGAAAAGAAAGGATTATGAGAAGATTTTGATCAGTGATCAGAGAACTCTATTTCAAAAAATAAAACATAAATTAAATCATTTTTATACACATTTGCGGTATAATTCTTAAGTAAATAAAATTAATCGTTGCAGAAAAGCTGTAGTAAATAAAATATGAAGCATAAAGTTCTTTTTATTTCATCATGGTTTCCAAATAAACTGGAGCCTACAAACGGTAATTTTGTTCAACGACATGCAGAAGCTGTTTCATTACGATGTGAGGTTGAAATTTTACATGCAATCGGAGATTTTGATCAGAAAGAAACTTTTACTTTCGAGGATAACGTCATCAACAATATCAGAACGTTAATCATTTATTATAAAAACACAGGAAATCCCATCTGGAATTTTTATCGGAGAATGATGGCATATAAAAAAGGATTTGCAAAGCTCAGCCATCCCGATCTGATCCATGCCAACGTTTTACACAATTCCATGCTTTTTGCGGTTTATCTTAAAAAAAGATTTGGAATTCCTTTTGTTATCAGTGAACACTGGAGTGCTTTAAAGAAGAAAAATCAATCGAAAACACCAGCCGGTATCAAGCGCATTGCCAGATTTATAGGAAATCAGTCAGATCAGGTTCTTCCTGTAAGTGAAAATCTTCAGTCAGGCCTTGAAGCATTGGGGATCGATACTGAAATGAAGGTCATTCCGAATGTTGTCAACACTGATGTTTTTTTTCCTGTGATGAAAAACACAGAAAAGTTCACTTTTATTCATGTTTCCAATCTGACGCCTAATAAGAACGCCGATAAGATTTTAAATGTTGCTGTGAAACTACTTAAAGCAGGATATGATTTCAGGCTGGATATTGGAGGAGATGGAGATATCTCTAAGCTCAAAAATAGAGTGGAAAAGGAAGGTTTAGGATCGAAGATCGAAGTCTTTGGAATCCAAACATTATCAAAGGTGGCCGAACGAATGCGGAAATCAGACTGTTTTATTCTTTTCAGTGACGACGAAAATCAACCTTGTGTAATTGCAGAAGCTTTTGCGAGCGGAATTAAAGTGATTTCTACCAATGTAGGCGGAGTTTCTGAATTTTTTCCGGATGACTTTGGAATTTTACTGGAAGGTCCGCAGGAAGATCTGCTGACCGATGCAATGAAAAATATATTGGAAAGTGACAGAAATTACAACCGTCTGAGATTGAAACACTATGCTGATCAGACTTTTTCACAGGAAACTATTGCAGAAAAGTTTGCAGAAATATACAATGAGATTTTAAAATGAGTCAGGGATTTTCAATTTTAATTAAAGACGGAAAAACGCACGTCAAAAGTTTCTTCAAAGAGAATACTTACGATTCATTTTTCATTGAAACCGATGATTATGATATCCTTGTTGAAGGCGTTATTCTCAACCTGAAAGCATTATTGGAAAATACAACTAAAAGCTTTCCTGAGTTTTTTAAAGATTTTTATCATAAGAAAGGGATTCTGGTTCTGAAACAACTGGAAGGAGAATTCAGAGGTTTTATCCGGGATAAAACAAGGGATGAAATCTTTGTTTTTACCAATCCTACTTCCAGCCAGCGTGTTTTTTACGCTACAATAAATTCCTGTATTTTCATAGACTCAGACTTAGTGAGAATGAGCCGGACGATCAGAGAAAATGATATTTCTATACATCCGGATATCATTTCACTGTATCAGATTCTTGCCATTGGGAATCTGTTGGAAAAAAGAACTCCGATTGAGAACATTTACAAACTTCCGGACGGAAATTTTCTGAGTATAAACTGCAAAAACCAAACGCTGACTTTAGAAACCTATTTTGATATTACTTCAACTGAAGATTTTTCTCATTCCAGAGACAAAGCAGTTGATCGGATTCATGAGGTTTTTACAGAGAGTGTAAAAATGGAGTATGACAAAGATGCAGAGCTTAAAACTTCTCATTTAACACTCCTCAGTGGCGGCTTAGATAGTCGTATGGCAATGATGTATGCCATTAGAAACGGGTTTGATATCGGTACAGCTTTCTGCTTCTCACAGTCAAATTATCTTGACGAAAAGATTTCCAGGAAAATCGCATTAGATTACCATGTCAATTATGAATTTGTTCCTTTGGATCATGGAGCATTTTTAAAAAAAATTGATGAACTTACAAGAATTTCAGAAGGCTGTGTACACTTTACGGGCGGAATACATGTGAGCCATGCTGTCGATCATTTGAAATATAGTAATTTTTCATTATTTCATGGCGGACAGATAGGAGACGGTATTTTGGGAGGTTTCAATTCTGAGCCAAAAAGAAAGAAGCCATCTCACTATAAGATTATTGTCAACGCTGATTTTCTTCCTCAGATACAGGAAGATCTTGATCATGTTTTACTGAAATATGAACGGGAAGAGGTTTTTCTGCTTAAAAACCTTGCTTATAACAGAACTGTTCTCGGAGCACAGGTTTTACAGCAGAAGGCATATATGGTCTCACCTTTTATGACCAGAGATTTCCTGAAATTATCAGTGAGCCTGCCTGAAGAATGGAAATATAAGCATCAGCTGTATCAGCAATGGCTTTTGAAACACTGCCGTGAAGCTTCCCAATATACCTGGGAGAGAACGCTTATGAAACCGGATGCGCAATGGAAAATACAGTTTGGCGAAAAGTATATGAAGGGTGCACGCAATGTTTTATACGGTAAATTATTAAACAGGCCTGAAAAAACGAGTATGTATCCTTATCAGTATTATTTTGATGCTGACATTTCGATACAGGAATATTATCTTAATTATTTTAATGAAAATATTGAACGGTTGGAAAACTACCCTGATTTACAAAAGGATGTCATATTATTGTTTGATTCACCATCGTTTTACCATAAAGCCTATGCAGTCAATATTTTATCTATTTTTAAGCTGTATTTTTAGATGAAAAGCTTAATTTCTTTTTTAAAGGGTTTTCTTAAAAATGAAGGACATTATGTTTTTACGTCATTATTGATTGGTAAAATCTGCGGGTTTCTGACCTCCCTTTTTATTATAAAGATGCTTCCCACAGAAGATTTTGGAAAAATGAGTATTGTTGCGGCTATCTTTGCCGTGTTTTCAGCATGTAACGGTTTAGGAAGCCATCAGAGTTTATTGAGATTCGGATCTATTGCAGATAGTGACAAAGAAAAGAGAAATCTTTCTGCCTATCTGATTAAAAAAGGTTTCTATTATCAACTATTGTTATCTGTTCTGTTTTTGACAGTGAGTTTTTTCTATGTATCAAAATATGAAGATGTTTTTTATATCTTTTTATTATTCTGCGTGCGTCTTATCGGTTTTTACTTTTTAAGCTATGTACAGTCAGAGTTGAGAATACATAATAAAAACAAAGAGTTTGCAGGATTTAATAATATGGTGAGTATAGCAGGTTTTGCAGCTGTCCTCATTTTAACCTATTTCTTTCATTTGAAGGGATATCTTTTTGCAATGGCAATTACGCCTTTTCTGTCTTTATTTTGGCTCAAAAAAAGTACTTTTAAAAAAACAGGTCAGCTTTCAGGCCGATTTAATATAAAAGAAATCTGGCAGTACGGCTTTAATACCTCTGCAACGACTTTACTTTCTGAAGCTCTTTTCTCCGCAGATATTATCATCATCAGTTTTTTATTAAATGAAGACGCTGTTGCAGATTACAGGGTAGCCATACTGATTCCGTCAAACGTAACATTTTTGGCGTTATCGTTTATGCAGAGTGACTTTCATTCTCTCGCAAAAAATTATCAGAATGCGGAATACCTGAAAAACTATATCAACGGTTACTACAGATTTTTTATTCCCCTCTGCCTGTTGATATTTACAGTGAGTTTTCTGTTCAGCAAAGATATTCTGATCCTGATATCAAAAGAGCACTATGCGGGCAGTTCGTCTGTTTTTATCCTGTTCATGGCAACCTTTCTGATGAATATTTTATTCAGGAATTTATACGGGAATCTTTTATCGGCAATAGGGAAAATGTCCGTTAATACAAAAGGTTCAGCACTTTCTTTAACAGTACTTATATTTCTGTCATTCCTTTTAGTTCCCAGGTACCATATTTTGGGAATGGCAGTCAGTGTTTCGGTCACTCTGATCAGTTCCGGTTTTTTCTTTCTTTATCATTTTAATAAATACATAAAAAAATTAAAATAAATTTTACCTTTGCAATATGAAGAATCTGGTTTTCGGAATTTTATTGGGATGTTTTGCGCTTATGGGATGCAGAAGTGATGAAGATTCTTTTCAAAAAATAGATCAGATCATGAGTCTGTATGTTCAGGATGCTAATGGTAAAAATCTACTGATTCCTAATCAGATAGGATCATTTACCACCATTGCCATGAACGATATGCTGGCAACTGTGGATAATGCGCCTGTTTCAAACTCTGTGAAAACGGTATCAGAATCAGTACAGTATATTGAATATATAGCCGGAGCCACGAGACAGCTTGAAAGCGGTGGAGATAGTGAAAACAGAATATACCGATCTCAGATCAGAGTTGATTTAACAAAAAAACTAACCGACAGTACTTTTGCTGCGATAGATAATGACACGCTTCAGGTTTTTTACCGGTGGACGCCTGCCGTTTTTGAGGTTGCAAGAGTTCTATACAATAATTCTGAGTTACCGGTAACCAAAGATTCGGAAAATCGCAATGTGGTGAAAATCATAAAATAATCTTTAAATTTGCATCAACAGTACGTTTTTTTTACGTTTGAATTTCAGTATTTTCTGATCTTTAAACGGTGAAACGCTGAAACTTAAATTATAAAACACTTTATGTTACAAGTCAATTTTTTGCGCGAAAACAAAGAACGCGTTTTAGAAGGTCTTCAAAAAAGACAATTCAAGGCTCTTGAGTTGGTAGACGATGCAATCGTTACGGATGAAGAGAGAAAAAGAATTCAGTTTGAATTGGATTCTCAGCTTTCAGAAATCAATAAAATCTCCAAAGAGATTGGGATTTTAATGAAAGAAGGGAAAAAAGAAGAAGCTGAAGCGTCAAAATCTAAAACCGCACAGTATAAAGAGTCGAGCGCAGAATTGAAGTCTCAGTTAGAGGTTATTGAAAAAAGATTATTGGATATTCTTTATCAGATTCCGAATGTTCCTAATGAATTGGTAAAAGCAGGAATTACTGCGGATGACAATGAAATCATCTATCAGTCTCATGATGTGGAAGGTTTGGGAGAAGGAGCAATTCCACATTGGGAATTGGCGAAAAAATATAATCTGATCGATTTTGAACTTGGTGTTAAAATTGCGGGTGCAGGTTTCCCTGTTTACTTCGGTAAAGGAGCAAGGTTGCAGAGAGCGTTGGTTCAGTATTTTTTAGATAAAAATGTAGATGCCGGATATCTTGAGGTTAATCCGCCCCATGTTGTAAATGAGGCTTCAGGATACGGAACAGGCCAGCTACCCGACAAAGAGGGGCAGATGTACTATATCAATGCAGATGATTTGTACCTGATCCCAACTGCAGAAGTTCCGGTGACGAATTTGTACCGTGATGTCCTGTTGGATGAAAAAGATCTTCCTATTAAAAATACTGCTTTTTCCCAGTGTTACAGAAGGGAAGCGGGAAGTTACGGAGCTCATGTAAGAGGTCTGAACCGTCTTCATCAGTTTGAAAAAGTAGAAATTGTAAGATTGGAGAAACCTGAAAACTCGTATGCCGTTTTAGAGGAAATGGTGGAACACATCAAAGAAATCCTGACTGATCTTGAATTGCCGTACAGAGTTTTAAGATTGTGTGGTGGAGATACGGGTTTTGCATCAGCAATGACCTATGATTTTGAAGTGTGGAGTGCAGCACAGGAGAAGTGGCTTGAAGTAAGCTCAGTTTCAAATTTTGAAACCTTCCAGGCAAACAGATTGAAATGCCGTTACAAAGCTGACGGGAAAACTCAGTTGGTACATACATTAAACGGCTCTGCAATGGCACTGCCAAGAATTATGGCTGCGTTGCTGGAGAATAATCAGACAGAAGAAGGAATCAAGCTTCCAAAGAAAATTGCTGAGTATGCGAGATTTGAGTTGATCAGCTAAAATTAAGTTTTCCATAAATAACAAAAACCACCGTAATTCGGTGGTTTTTTACTTATACAGGAGGCTGTTAGTCAATAATTCGAATTATTATTAAGCTTAAATTAGACTTATATCAGTGACAATTTGCATTATGCGGATGTGTACTGTGATCTCCCGGCAAATGACATTCACCAGCATTGTCTTTAGAAATAGTCATCGCTTCAGCTCGTGGTGAAACGTAGGGAATCCCCAGTTCTAAGCCCCTTACAATAAACAAACCTCCCAAAATAATCATGATAGCTGGGACAGCCTTTAAAATTTTAAGTCTGAAGGCCTGATTCATCAGGTTTCCGACTAAAACTACTGTAAACATAAATGGAAGTGTTCCTAAACCAAATAAGGCCATATATGAAGCTCCCTGTAAGATACCGCCTGCGGCTAGACTTGCGGTTAATGCCATATATACCATTCCACAGGGAAGAAAACCGTTTAGAACTCCTGTAGTAAATCTTGAGCGGTAATCTGCTTTCTGTAAAAGTTTTCCTAAGTTTGACTTTACAGAGAATAAAAATTTAGACAAAAAAGGAATTTTTGAAGCAAAATCTTTTCCTCCGAATGAAAACAATGCCATCACAATCAAGAGAATCCCAACAGCAATCGTAAGATACTGCTGGAAACCTGCCATTTCAAATCCTTCACCGATAATTCCTAAAACTCCACCTAATAAAGAGTAAGTGAAAATCCTTCCAAACTGATAGGTTAAATTCTGAAGATAAAAATTGGTCGCCTGTTTTTTGGTTAATCCCATCGAAAGAGCAATAGGACCACACATTCCGATACAGTGGAAACCGGAAGCAAAGCCTAAAGCAATCGCAGATATAACAAATGCTATTTCCATATTACATCATAATCGAGTCGGTAGTCAGTTTTGTTAGTAGTCCACATCAGCCGTAACGTATAATTTCCTTTTGTTAAAACTCTGGCAGGAATAGAAAATGACTGATTGGCATCCAGTTTTTCAGATCTCTTGATGTCTAAATTCTGATCATCAGATCTGTTCAATACAAATTTAATATCAGCATTAGCATTGTTGATATTTTCAGGAAATGTAATTTTCATTCCTTCTGCATTCTGAGAAAATGCCGGTTTTTCTTTGATGGTATCTGCTCTTTTCTTGGCATCGATTACAGATTGATATTCCAGCTCCTCTTCATAATACTTATCCGTTACCATTTCCGAATTTTTCTGTCCGTTCGGAAAAAGGAAAAGCATTGATAAAATAAATATAATAAAAGAACCAAGCGCCAGAAATACGCCGTGTCCCCAAGTGAAATTTTTCATTTTTTTTAGTTTAAAATTGTAATTTGAAAGGTCCTTCAAAATAAGTTTCATATGAATCGATAAGTTTCCCTTTCATATCATATACACCAATTTTGATGTTTTGTTTAGACAGCTTCATGGCATCTTCCGGAAAGCTAATATTGATCGTTCCTTTGGTGATCTTATCTCTTTCCACTGTTATTTTGCTGGAAGCACTGTAACTGATCTCACCTTTTGCAGGCTCTATTACTTTAATGGTTACAATCTTTTTATCATTTGTTTTATTCAGGAATGTGTAGTTGTAAGTATTGGTAATTTTTCCGTCTCTAACAAAAAATGTACTTCCTGCCGGTTTGATGAATTTAACTTCCATTTCACCACGGCTTGAGAGCAGATATCCTAAAAATCCTACCAGGAAAACTAAAACAACAGCAAAGCCTTTCATTCTTCCGGTAAACCTGTAGGGAGTTCCGGTCTCTATTTCCTTCTCAGATGCATAGCGTACCAAACCTTTAGGCAGGCCTACCTTTTCCATCACTTCGTCACAGGCATCAATACAGGCTGTACAGTTAATGCATTCCAGCTGCTGACCGTCTCTGATATCAATTCCTGTAGGACAGACAGCCACACATTGATAGCAGTCAATACAGTCACCTTTTCCGGCAGCTTTTCTGTCTTCCCCCTTTCTCCATTTTGAGCGGTTTTCCCCTCTGTTAAAATCATAGAAAACATTGATGGTCTCTTTATCTATTAAAACGCCCTGCAATCTTCCGTAGGGACAGACCAATGTACATACCTGCTCTCTGAACCACGCAAATACAAAATAAAATGCTGAAGCAAAAAGAATCATTACAATAAAATTGGTAGGACGGGCAAAGGGGCCGTCAGATACAATCTTAATTACCTGTTCGTATCCTACAATGTACATAAACATGATGTGGGTAATGACTAATGATATCACAACATATATCGACCACTTTAAACTTCTTTTCCAGATTTTTTCGCTGTCCCATTCCTGTCTCGCAAGTTTCATCTGTTTGTTTCTGTCTCCCTCAATCAGGTATTCAATTTTACGAAAAATTGATTCCATAAAAATTGTCTGGGGGCATATCCACCCACAGAAAATTCTTCCGAATGCAATCGTAAAAATGATAATAAAAATAAGAGAAGCAATTGCGCCTAACGTAAGAATGAAAAAATCCTGTGGATAAAAAGGCTGCCCAATGATAAAAAATTCCCTGTCGATAACATTAAATAAAAAGAAAGGATTACCATTGATTTTGATAAATGGTACCGTAAAATAGATAATCAGTAAGAAATAACTTACAAAATCTCTGTAGTTGGTATACTTACCTTTTGGTTTCTTAGGAAAAACCCATTTTCTCTTTCCGGATTGTTCCATTGTTCCTATAGAATCCCTATAGGTTTCAGGATCTAAAACCTGCCCCTGTCCGCCCCGGAGAATATCTTCTTCTTTATCTGACATTGTTAGTTTGGTTTTATAGTAAAAAGAAAAAACATAATTTGTTACTGTTTTAAGGTAATAACAAATTATGTTTAGTCATATGTTTTTAAGTTTTAATTACTGTTTCTCCCACTTAGCTTCATCCCCATAAGGTGGTGCTCCGCCTTTATCTGTAGTGATTGGAGGAAGTTCCTGATTGATGTGGTATACGTAGGCTGCAACATTCTGAATGTCTGTACCGGTTAAAACTCCGTTTTTACCCCATGCCTGCATTGCTGTTCCTGTAACTCCGTTTTCTACAACATGAAATACGTTTTTGAATAAGGTTTTCTCAGGTTGGTTATGCCAGAAATTATCTGTTAAGTTAGGACCGATCCCCCCTTTTCCACCGTCTGAATGGCAAGATACACAGTTGCTTTTGAAGATTTCTTCCCCTGCAGCAATATTGTCTTCAGAAAACACGGCTGTTTCTATTGTGATAGGAGGCTGGCTTTCGTTGTAGATTTCAATAGCTGCCATCTGCTCTTTGTATTCAGCGTCATATTCGCTGATTGGGTGAGCAAAGTCTGTGAAAGAATAGGCACAGATATAAACAATACAGAATACCGTTCCGAAATAAAATAAGCCTAACCACCATTTTGGTAACTGGTTATCCAATTCCATAATTCCGTCAAAACCGTGGTCGATCAGGATGTCTTTTTCTTCTGTATCAGATTGTTTTTTAAAAGCGGCATCATACTGTCTTTTTAAGAAAGGGATCTTTTTTTCAGTAAGGTATGCTGCTTTTTCTTCGTCAGATAATTTTTTGAATTTATTATTTTCAATCAAATCTCCGATTGCACTGTGGATATATGCAAGAATTGCACTGATCGCTACAGTTCCCCAGAAATATGGTGAAGCTAAAAACGAGTAGCTTTGAACAAATAAATAATAAAAAACTATAAGAAGCCCCATTATTATCAAAATGTTTACAAAAACCGGTGTTCTTTGTTTCATAAGTGAATGTTTATTGTTTTTAAAAATTATGCAATCGTCCTATTGATTTTATATAAACAGGACGATCTCATAATTATATTTAATCTTTTATATTAAAGTCATCTTCATCATCCCCCAAAGGTGCATTTTCTTCTTCTCTGTAATATTTTTTAGGCCTGCTAAAAACATAGATGATTAAAGTGATGAAGAACAGCATAAAGAAAATCAGAGCCAAAGTTTGATACAAACCTGCATTTTCCGTATTGGATAATATATCTTTAAAGTTCTGAGGAATCATGAGCTTTTAATATTAGTTATTACTAGCTGTTTTTATTTCTGTCGTCTTAATATCAGTACCCAGTCTCTGCAGGTAAGAAATTAATGCTACAATTTCCTTTTTCTCCAGTTTAACGTCCGGTCTTTTAGCATATTCAGCTTTAAGGTCAGCCGCTTCCGTGTAGATATCTCTTACAATCTTGGCTGCCTGGTTATCTGCCCATTTATCTGCAGAGTCAATCTGAGCTTTGGTGTAAGGTACATCAAAAGTATTCTTCATCAGTTTCATCTTGTCAACCATTTTTGATCTGTCAAGATTCGTTGCAATCAACCATGGATAACGAGGCATGATAGAACCTGCTGATGTAGATCTTGGGTTATACATATGTTTGTAATGCCAAGAACTTGGATTTTTACCACCTTCTCTGTGTAAATCCGGTCCTGTCCTTTTTGATCCCCAAAGGAAAGGTCTGTCATAAATAAATTCTCCAGCCTTGGAATACTGACCGTTTTTACCGTTAAATCTTACAATCTCATCCCTGAATGGTCTTACCATCTGTGAATGACAGGCATTACAGCCTTCACGGATATATAAATCTCTTCCTTCCAATTCCAACGGTGAATAAGGCTTCACTGCTGAAATTGTAGGTACGCTTTTTTTCATGGATAAGGTTGGAATAATTTCAACCATACTTCCGATTGAGATGGTAAGCAATGACAATACCGTTAATAGCATTGGCATTCTCTCCAGCCAAAGGTGGAAACCTTCTCCTTCTTTACGTTTGTTCCCGATATTTGCTAAAGCTGGTGCTTCTGCAGGAACTTCTTTCTGGAATGATCCTTTTCTTACAGTGGCATATACGTTTACTACCATTAGCAGAGCCCCTGAAAGATAGAATAAACCTCCTAAGAATCTTAATTTGTAATATGGGATAATTGCAGTAACAGTATCTAACCAGTTTTTCCACAACAGGGTACCGTCCGGATTAAATTGCTTCCACATTAAACCTTGTGTAAATCCAGCGATATACATGGGTACTGCATAGAAAATAATTCCTAATGTCCCTAACCAGAAATGCCAGTTAGCTAATTTTACAGACCATATTTTTGTTCTCCATAGGATCGGTACCAAATAGTAAATAACACCGAATGCCATGAAACCATTCCATCCTAATGCTCCTAAATGTACGTGACCGATAACCCAGTCGGTAAAGTGACCGATTTTGTTAATGTTTTTTGTTGCTAAAAGAGGTCCTTCGAATGTTGCCATACCATAGCAGGTAACTGCGACAACAAAGAACTTCAAAATAGGGTTTTCTCTTACTTTATCCCATGCTCCTCTTAATGTAAGAAGACCGTTTAGCATTCCTCCCCATGACGGTGCGATAAGCATAATTGAGAAACCTGTTCCTACTGCCTGTGCCCATGCTGGCAAAGCCGTATACTGAAGGTGGTGAGGCCCCGCCCAGATATATACAAAGATCAGTGACCAGAAATGGATAATTGATAATTTATATGAGAATACAGGTCTGTCCGCCGCTTTAGGTAAGAAATAGTACATTAAACCTAAAACCGGAGTTGTCAATACGAAAGCTACCGCATTGTGACCGTACCACCATTGTACAATAGCATCTTTTGCTCCCGCATATGCTGAGTAAGATTTCCAGCCGGAGAAAGATAAAGGTACTTCTAGATTGTTGAAGATGTGAAGCATTGCAACGGCAACCCATGTGCCCAGATAGAACCAGATGGCTACATAAAGGTGTCTTACTCTTCTTTTCTTGATTGTTAAAATCATATTCACCCCGAAAATGATCCATGATACCGCAATTAGGATATCGATTGGCCACTCATGTTCAGCATATTCTTTTGAAGTATTGATCCCCATAAAGAAGGTGATGAATGTAGCGATAATCATCAACTGCCAAGTCCAGAAATGAATCCAAGACAGCGTGTCGCTGTACATTCTTGTTTTTAATAATCTTTGTGTAGAGTAATATACCCCTACATAAACGATATTACATACAAATGCAAAGATTACTGTATTGGTATGCAACATTCTTATTCTACCGAAACCAAACGCACCATGGGTGTTGATCAGACCCTGTATGTCACCGGATGATAAACTTTTAATGGTTGTATCATCGGTCCCGAATAAAAATTCAGGAAGCTCTGGGTAGAAAAGCATCAATGCCGCCGTAAGTCCGAACACGAATCCTATAATCCCAAAAACTATGGTTGCGTATAGGAATGCCCGAACAATACTGTTGTCATAACTAAACTTTTGTGTCTCCATATTAACTATTCACTTTTTTCTTCAAATTTATTACTTTCTCCTTTTTCCTCTTTTTCGTTTTTGTTGCCAGAATCTTCTTTTTCTTTGATTATTTCATCTTCAAAAAGTATTCTTACAGCCGGAGACTCATCGTCTTCAAACTGCCCTTTTCTGGCGTTTACTATAAAAACGACCAGGAAAACTGCAGCCAAAGAAACACTGCATAAGATCATTAAATATAGAATATCCATCAGACAACAAAATTAACCTATTTTCGGGGTTCAAAATTAGTGAAAAATAATGACATTAATCACGAAAAACGGCCTTTGGCTAATTTAAAATCAGTCTAAATAAGGGCGTTTACGGCTTTTTTCTGAAATATTTCCGGCCGAGGATCCAGGTTGAAAGTGTAGTGAATGAAATGACTGTAATGGAGCTTAGTGGCATCAGTATAGCCGCAAATAATGGAGACATGTGTCCGCTTACGGCGAAACTTAAACCGACAATATTATAAAGAAAACTAATTACGAATGTTAATTTCACAATAGTCATTGAGCCTTTACAGACATTCAGGTAACTGTCCAGATCCGAGACTTTTTCACCGTTCATGATCACGTCAGAAGAAGGAGTAAAGCTGTTCGTGTCATCGGAAATGGCGATTCCAACGTTGCTCTGCTTTAAAGCTCCGGCGTCGTTAAGTCCATCTCCCAGCATAGCAACTTTCATCCCGCTGTTCTGGAGGTTCTGAATAAAATTCAGCTTGTCTTCCGGGCTTTGATTGAAAGCCATTGAATTCACATTGGGGATGATCATTTTCAGTTGGCTCTCTTCGGAAGAATTGTCTCCGCTGAGAATAAAAATCTTATACTGGGTTATTTTTTTAAATAAATTTTTAAGGTTTTCACGGTATTCATTTTTGAAAATAAATTTACCTGAAAACTCATTGTTTTTGCTGATGTAGACCGCTGTTTCAAGATTCCTTGATTCCTGGCCGTTATATTTCGCAGAACCGATTTTGTAAGAATTTCCTCGTACTGATGCTTCGTATCCTTTCCCGGAAATTTCAATAAAATTTTCCACAGGGAAATAGTCATCATTGATTTCTATAAAATCATAGAGGGATTTTGAAAGCGGGTGATTTGAGTTTTTTAATAAGGTTTTAATATTCTTCAAATCAAATTCCTGAATTTCAGAACCTTCAAATTTGATGTTCGTTTTTTTTCTTTCGGTGATAGTTCCTGTTTTGTCAAAAACAATTGCATTCAGTTTTGAAATCTTTTCAATGGTTAGCGTATCCTTAACGTAAAATTTATTCCGGCCCAAAATCCTCATGATATGTCCGAATGTAAAGGGAGAAGAAAGTGCCAGCGCACAGGGGCATGCAATGATCAGAATTGCAGAAATCACCTGGAACATTTTCTCCAGATCAATGAATGACCAGTAAATTCCCGAAATTAATGCAATACCCAGGATGATAAACGTGAAATACTTACTGATATCGTTAATCAGGGTGTCCAGCCCTGTTTCGTGTTTTTTAAATGCTTCTTTATTCCACAGCTGGGTCAGGTAGCTCTGATCAACATTTTTAATGACTTCGAGCTCAAGCGACGAGCCTACCTGTTTTCCGCCGGCAAAGATTTTGTCTCCCGGCTGTTTGCTGATGCTTTCACTTTCTCCGGTAATGAAACTGTTGTCAATATTTCCTTCACCATTGATCAAAACTGCGTCCACAGGAATGATTTCCTGATTTCTGACTAAAATCCGGTCGCCGATTTTTATTTCAGAAAGCAGGATGTTTTGTTGTTTTCCTCCAAAATCAACTTTGGTGACGGCAATAGGATAGAATGATTTGTAGTCTCTGTCGTATGAAAGCGAACTGTAGGTTCTTTTCTGGAACATTTTCCCCATGAGCATGAAGAACAGCAGTCCGCACAGGGTGTCAAAATATCCCGGCCCGTAATTGGTTGCCACTTCATAAACGCTTCTTCCGAATAAGACAAAGATTCCCAGAACAATCGGAACATCGATGTTGACAATTTTATTTTTCAGTCCGTACCATGCAGATTTGTAATAATCCGAAGCCGAATAAAAAACGACAGGAAGGGATAGCAAAAACATCAGTACCCGGAATAAGCCCTTGTAATGTTCCATCCAGACGTCTTCTCCGCCAATGTATTCCGGAAATGCAAGGAACATTCCGTTACCAAAAGCAAATCCTGCAATTGCCAGTTTTACGAGAAGAGATTTATCTAAATGATCCTCATTCTTATCGGCGGTTTCGAGGCTGATGGCGGGCTTGTATCCTAAATTGGTCAGGAAATTAGCCAATTCACTTAACTTTAAATCGTTATGATTAAAGGCTATCTGGAGGTTTTTTCTTGTGAAATTAACCTGGGAGTATTTGATGTCTTTATGGAGTGTATGAAGGCTTTCTAAAAGCCAGATGCAGGACGAGCAGTGGATCACCGGAATCTTAAAAGTTACCAGACTCGTGTTTCCTTCAGAGAAATCAGTTATTTTTTCAAAGATCTCAGGTGTGTCAAGGTAATCAAACTGCGAAGAATTTTCATCATTAGGACGTATTCCTGCTCTTTTATTTAATTCGTAAAAATTGGTTAGATTGTTGATATTCAGAATTTCGTAGACTGATTTGCAACCATTGCAGCAAAAAATTTTGTCATCAAAAGGAATTCTTTCCTTTTCTATGTCTTGTCCACAATGAAAACAGTTTTCGCTCACCTTCATAAATTATTGACTGACAAAATTATAACAATTTTTTTTGTTTATCGAGTTTAAATGTTCTATTTTTGTGATAAATGTCATATTAAAATGTCGCAGGAACAACAGATTGCTATTGAAGAAAGATTTGCAAGGGTTTTTAATGATAAATCCTTCAAAGACAGGCTTTCCAGTACTGATTTTGAAAGATACTTAAGTGCAAAAAAGAAGCTGAATTTCCAGAAACATGACATCATTTTTGATGATGGTGAAATTCCTAAGGGAGTTTATGTTTTAGAAAAGGGAGCTGCAAAATTATCCAAGTCCGGATCTTTCGGTAAAGATCAGATTCTGAGATTCATCAAAGAAGGCGATATCATCGGATACCGTGCATTGCTTTGTGGAGAAAACTTTCAGGCAAAGGCTGAAGCGATGACTGATGTGGAGTGCACTTTTCTACCTGCTGATATTTTTATGGATCTTTTGGAAGTTGATCCTCAGCTTTCATTCATTATGCTGCAGAAAATATCATATGAATTGGGAGAATCTTCAAACACCATTACTTTCCTTGCTCAGAAAACAGTAAGAGAAAGACTGGCTGAGATTTTGATCCTTTTAGAACAGAAATTAGGAACAGACCCGGAAGGCTTTATTAAAATTTCATTAACAAGAGAAGAAATTGCCAACATTATCGGAACTGCTACAGAAAGTGCCATCCGGCTTATTTCAGAATTTAAAGGTGACAGCCTTATCGAAGTGGATGGCAGAAACATCAAGATTCTGAATCACGATAAACTCATGAAACTCGGTCACGTAGTTTTATAAATCAAACAACATATAAGTCGGCTGAGGCCGACTTTTTAACTTTTAAACATTACATATATTATGTCTGTTCATTCTGAAATTAAAAGAGTTACCACAGAAACCTTACGGAAAATGAAATTCGATAAGGAAAAAATAACCATGCTTACAGCGTACGATTTTACGACAGCCAAAATGGTGGATGCGGGTGGTATCGATGCTGTTTTGATCGGAGATTCTGCAGCAAACGTAATGGCAGGTTTTGAGACTACTCTGCCCATTACTTTAGACCAGATGATTTATCATACGCAAAGTGTGGTACGGGGAATAGACAGAGCACTGATTATTGCAGACCTTCCTTTCGGAACCTATCAGAGCAATCCTGAAAAAGCACTGGAATCGTCAGTAAGAATGATGAAAGAGGGTGGAGCACATGCCATAAAAATTGAAGGAGGAAAGGAAATCTCAAAATCTATCAAAAAAATTATTAACGCAGGAATTCCTGTAATGGGACATCTGGGCTTAACGCCTCAGTCCATTTATCAGTTCGGAACCTATAAAGTAAGAGCCAAAGAAGATGATGAAGCTGAGAAACTGATCAGTGATGCAAAACTTTTAGAAGAGCTGGGCTGTTTTGGAGTCGTTCTGGAAAAAATCCCTGCAGATTTAGCTAAAAAAGTTTCAGAAAGCATTACGATTCCGACCATCGGTATCGGAGCGGGTCCTCATTGTGACGGACAGGTGCTGGTGTATCATGATATGGTAGGAATGAATAAAGGTTTTTCTCCGAAATTTTTAAGGAGATATCTCGATCTGTATACAGAGATTACCGGAGCAGTTGCCCAATATGTAAAAGATGTGAAAAATGCTGATTTCCCTAACGAAAATGAAAGTTACTAATGAGAAATAATTTACAAGTGGCACAGGGAATTATCTCTGTGCTGGCTATCCTTTGCCTGGTTATAGGATGGTTTGGTCTGTTTTCGCCGGAGGTTAATTTAATTATTTCCGCAAAACTATTCTATCTTTTAATAGGATTGAGTTTTATTTTGCAGGCACCTCTGCTTTCCAATTCAAAATTTACGTATCCGATGTATGGTGCGGCTGCATTATGTATCATCGGAGCATTTCTTCCACTGGAATCTGATTTAAAATTTATTAAAACAGTTGGTTTGCTGGGCGGAGTGATTATTTCATTCACAAGCAGGTCAGTAAGCCGTCAGTAATTATGGAGGAACAAATTGTTTATGAGGATAACCATCTTATGGTCATCAATAAAAAAGTTGGACAATTGGTACAGGGGGACAAAACAGGAGATGAACCTCTGTTGGATTCCATTAAAAATTTTATAAAGAAAAGAGATGACAAGCCGGGAAATGTTTTTCTGGGTTTGGTGCATCGTATTGACCGTCCGACTTCCGGACTGGTGATTTTTGCTAAAACTTCAAAGGCATTATCCCGTTTGACTCAAATGGTTAAAAACCGGGAGGTTAAGAAAACGTATTGGGCAGTTGTAGCAAAAGAAATGATTCCGCAGACTCAGAGGCTGGTGCATTATTTACAGAAAAATGAGAAAAATAATAAGGCTGTTGTTTTTACAAAAATAACGGATGGGGCAAAAGAAGCAATTCTGACCTATCATGTGATTAAAAGTCTGGATAATTACCTTTTACTTGAAATCGATCTTGAAACAGGAAGGCATCACCAGATCAGAGCGCAGCTTTCAAAAACAGGAGTTCCGATTAAAGGCGATTTAAAATATGGTTCACCTCGCTCAAATCCGGACGGAGGGATCAACCTTCACGCCAGAAAACTGGAGTTTATTCATCCGGTTACAAAAGAAGAAATTCAGATTACCGCTCCTCTTCCTCAAAATGATTCGGTCTGGAGAGTGTGTGAAGAATAAATTATATAATAATGAAGTTATAAATGGAAGCTGATGATATTCAGTTTCCATTTTTTTATTTAGGTACAATAACATGAAGACATTTATACCTATTATGATATAAAAATTCTTCGCTCAATCGTCTTGAAGCAGACTTCATCAAAAAATTTTGTGCATTTCAGAAAAATGTCTAACTTCGTCCCAAACTTTAGGGGTGTCTGTTTAAAACAGACTGAGATTTTACCCTTTGAACCTGATCCGGATCATACCGGCGTAGGGAAAAGTGAGATGACTTTGTTGTGCTTTCTACAGTACAATTACAGCCATTCCTAAAGTAATATGTTTAATCAAAACTTTAGAATGGAAATCACAATCAACCACACCCGAAAAATTTTTGCTGAACTTCCGGAAAATCTGGAAGCACTTTTGGCTATGGAAATACCCGGTAAAAGGAAAGGTATTGCCGTTGCCCTCAACAACTGTATCATCCCACAGTCGGCCTGGTCCGAAACATTTCTCAAAGACAACGATTCTGTTTTAATCATTACTGCTGCCCAAGGCGGTTAATTCTTATCAATACAAACTTATTATATGGCTCAGCAAATCACACGTTCACCGTTTCCGAATTCTAAAAAGATCTATGTTGAAGGAAAGATTCATCCGATTAAGGTCGCAATGCGCGAAATACATTTAAGTCCGACAAAATTGACCAACGGAACTTTGGAAGAAAATCGTCCTGTTACCATCTATGATACATCAGGACCTTATACTGATGAAAATTCAGAAATTGATATCGAAAAAGGCCTTCCGAGAATCAGGGAACAGTGGATACTTGACAGAAATGATGTAGAAGTCCTGGAAGGAATTACTTCAGCCTACGGAAAAGCAAGACTTGAGGATCCCAAACTGGATGAACTGCGTTTTTCTTACAACCACAAACCCAAAGTAGCAAAAGAGGGAAATGAAGTGACCCAATTGTATTATGCAAAGCAGGGGATCATTACCCCTGAAATGGAATACATTGCCATCAGGGAAAATCAGCGTATCGAACAGCTGGATTCCGTTTCTGAAGATATGGCATTCCAGCATCAGGGAAACAGTTTTGGGGCAAGAACTCCAAAAAACAAAATAACTCCGGAGTTTGTAAGAGACGAAATCGCAGCCGGAAGAGCGATCATTCCCAATAATATCAATCATCCCGAAAGTGAACCGATGATTATCGGCCGGAATTTTTTGGTTAAAATCAATGCCAATATTGGGAACAGTGCGGTTTCTTCAAGCATTGAAGAGGAAGTGGAAAAGGCAGTCTGGGCATGTCGCTGGGGTGCCGATACCATCATGGATCTGTCCACAGGAAAAAACATTCATGAAACCAGGGAATGGATTATCAGAAACAGTCCGGTTCCCATTGGTACTGTTCCCATTTATCAGGCATTGGAAAAAGTAAAGGGGGTAGCAGAAGACCTTACATGGGAAATTTTTAAAGATACACTGATCGAACAGGCAGAGCAGGGAGTTTCTTACTTTACGATTCATGCCGGAGTTTTACTGAGATATATTCATCTTACAGCGAAACGGGTGACCGGAATTGTTTCCAGAGGAGGCTCTATCATGGCAAAATGGTGTCTCTATCATCATAAAGAAAACTTTTTATATACGCATTTTGATGAAATATGCGAAATCATGAAAAAATATGACGTTGCTTTTTCTTTGGGAGATGGCCTTCGTCCGGGCTCAATTGCCGATGCGAATGATGAAGCACAGTTCGCAGAACTGGAAACTTTAGGCGAATTGACAAAAATTGCATGGAAGCATCATGTTCAGGTAATGATTGAGGGGCCCGGGCACGTTCCGATGCATCTGATCAGGGAAAATATGGAGAAGCAGCTGGAAGTATGTGATGAAGCACCATTTTACACCCTAGGTCCTTTGACGACAGATATTGCGCCTGGCTACGACCACATTACTTCCGGGATTGGAGCGGCGATGATTGGATGGTTCGGTTGTGCAATGCTGTGTTATGTGACACCGAAAGAACATTTAGGGCTGCCCAATAAAGATGATGTAAAAGTTGGGGTAATCACTTACAAGCTGGCTGCCCATGCCGCAGATCTGGCAAAAGGGCATCCGGGATCTCAGTACAGGGATAATGCTTTAAGCAAAGCAAGGTTCGAATTCAGATGGGAAGATCAGTTCAATCTTTCGCTGGATCCCGATACCGCAAGATCTTATCACGATGAAACCCTTCCGGCAGACGGTGCGAAGATTGCGCATTTCTGTTCGATGTGCGGACCTAAATTCTGCTCCATGAAAATTACACAGGAAATCCGTGAGTCAGCAGAAAAAGGAATGTTTGACAAATCTCAGGAATTTATCGAGAAAGGAAAGGAAATCTACATATGATCATTGTGATTACTCCGGAGAAACCTGTTGAAAAAGAACCTCAACTGATTAACAGATTGTTTCAGGAAGGACTTGACCTGCTTCACATCAGGAAACCTTTCATGGAAAGGGAAAAAACATCAGATTTTATTCAAAAGATAGATAAAAAGTTTCATCATCAATTGGTTTTGCATAATCATTTTGACTTGTCAGATGATTTTAATATTACAAGATTTCATTTCAGGGAAGCAGAAAGACAGAATGACCGGTATAAAATTTTTAAAGATAAAACCATATCGACTTCCGTTCATGATATTGAAGTTTTTAATGTATTAGATAGTTTATGGGAATATGCATTTGTCAGTCCTGTTTTTCCGAGTATTTCAAAAAAAGGGTATGGTGAAAATTCTTCTGTTTTACATGATCTTAAAAACCGTAGGAACAGTGACGTAAAATTGATTGCTTTGGGAGGAATTAATGAACAGAATGTCAGTGAAGTTTCTGACCGTAATGTTGATGGCGTGGCTTTATTAGGTGCAATTTGGAAGAATGATGATCCTTTAGGTATTTTCAGAGTATGTGTGAAGAAATTTTCTCTTCAACAGTGATGTAATGATTAAGGCTTGTCAAAAAGAGAAAAAAAATAATTAAAAACCTCGATATGAGGGATACATTTAAACTAACCATGGAAAAACTACAATATATTTCTCAGGGTCTGACGAAAGCCGATCAGGAACTGAATATCCGAAAAGCTTTAGATCATGGAGTAAAATGGATACAGGTCCGATGGAAAAATGCGCCTGAAAATGAGTTGATCACGCTTTGTGAAATCTCAAAAAAAATGTGTTCTGATAATCAGGCAGTCTGTATTATTAACGATCATATTCAGATGGCAAAAGATATTGACGCAGACGGTGTTCATTTAGGCTTAAAAGATGATTCCGTACAGACAGCGAGATATCTTTTGGGCGAAAATAAAATAATTGGAGGAACGGCTAATACCATTTCTGATGTTCTTCAAAGGATGAATGAACCCTGTGATTACATAGGTCTGGGACCTTTGAGATTTACTTCCACAAAAGAGCAGCTGAGCCCGGTTTTGGGATTTGAAGGATATGAAAAGATGATAGGAGAATTAAAATCAGGATCATTGGAAATTCCAAAAATATTTGCAATTGGGGGAGTTGTTCTCAAGGATGTAGAACTGTTACGGAAGACAGGAATTTACGGAGTGGCAGTTTCCGGTCAGATTACGCATCAGCATTCCCTGATCAGTAAATTTAAAACTGCAATGCAGTAAATCGCTGAAATGAAAAGCGATTCAGATAAACTTTGAAATAGGACTTATGAAAAATCAACCTTTAATTATCGCAGGCAGAACTTTTGAATCAAGACTGTTTTTAGGAACAGGAAAATTTGGAAATCTTTCAGTAATGACAGATTCTATTATCGCTTCAGGAAGCGAAATGGTAACCATGGCGCTCAGGCGTATCGATTCTAAATCTTCAGAAGATGATTTGCTTCATGCTATTCAACCGGCAAAATCTCATCTTCTCCCCAATACTTCCGGAGCAAGAACTGCCAAAGAGGCTGTCTTAGCAGCACAATTGGCAAGAGAAGCACTGGAAACCAACTGGGTAAAACTTGAAATTCATCCGGATCCTAAATATCTGCTGCCTGACCCTATTGAAACTTTGTATGCGACAGAAGAACTGGCGAAATTAGGTTTTATCGTTATGCCCTATATCCATGCAGATCCTGTTTTATGCAAGCGCCTGGAAGATGTCGGGACAGCCGTTGTGATGCCTTTAGGAGCTCCGATCGGTACCAATAAAGGATTGAGAACAATAGACTTTTTAGAAATCATTATTAGTCAGAGTAATGTTCCTGTCGTGGTAGATGCAGGAATAGGGGCGCCCTCTGATGCAGCAAAAGCAATGGAAATGGGTGCTGATGCAGTTTTGGTAAATACAGCAATCGCTGTTGCAGGTAATCCTGTAAATATGGCCATGGCATTTAAAGAAGGAGTTATTGCCGGAAGAAGGGCTTTTGAAGCAGGCCTGGGCGCAACGGCACAGTATGCAGAAGCTTCAAGTCCGCTAACCTCTTTTCTGTTTGACTGAGAATAATTTTATAAATTGACATTAAGAGTATTTTGCCAACAGAGAATAATAAATTTCAGGATATGAGTTTTAAAGATTTTTTTGAAAAATACCAATGGGATGAGGTCAAAGAAAAACTTGAAAAGGTAACGCTGCATGATGTAGAAAACAGTCTTCAGCGAAAGAATAAAACAATAGAAGATTTTCTTAATTTTCTTTCTCCGGCTGCTGCTGAAAAATTAGAATCAATGGCAAAAATCACACAGCATCTTACTCAGAAAAGATTTGGGAAAACCATTCAGTTGTATGCTCCGTTATATCTGAGTAATGAATGCCAGAATATCTGTACCTACTGTGGTTTTAGCTTAGATAATTCTATTAAAAGGAAAACGCTTTCTGATACCGAACTGATGATTGAAGCAACCGTTTTGAAATCAATGGGAGTCAATCATATCCTGCTGGTAAGCGGAGAGGCCCATAAAAAGGTCGGAATTGATTATTTTATGAATGCTGTCAGTTTGCTGAAACCTCATTTTGCCAATATTTCGATCGAAGTTCAGCCCTTATCAGAGGATGAATACCGGCTTCTTCATGATGCAGGGGTACATGCTGTCCTGGTGTATCAGGAAACATATCATCAGGAAGTGTATAAAGAATACCATCCGAAGGGAAAAAAATCAAATTTTGATTTTCGCCTCGAAACCCCTGACAGAATTGGAAATGCGGGAATCCATAAAATGGGATTGGGAGTTTTACTCGGCCTGGAAGACTGGAGGATTGACAGTTTTTTCAATGCTCTTCATATTGAATATCTTCAGAAACAATACTGGAAAAGCAGGTTTTCCGTTTCATTCCCGAGGTTAAGACCTGCCGAAGGAATTATTGAGCCTAATTTTATGATGTCTGATAAAGATCTGCTTCAGCTGATCTGCGCCTACAGAATCTGGAACGAAGACATGGAAATTTCCATTTCTACCCGGGAAAATGAAAAATTCAGAAACAATATCATTTCGTTGGGGGCAACGGCCATGAGTGCAGGATCAAAAACCAATCCCGGAGGCTATTCGGTTGACAAAGAATCTCTGGAACAGTTTGAGACCAGTGATGACAGGAGTATGGAGGAAATGAAAACAATAATTAAAAAAGCAGGCTACGATCCTGTAATGAAGGATTGGGATTCTGTTTACAGTGGAGTTTAAAATATTTAAATGTGATGTCCGAACAATTTATCTGACGATCGGATCTGTGGCGTCATTGCATACCTCTGATGGATACTTCCTGCCTGAGATTTGCGGTGGTTGGGGATCAGTTTTTCATGCAGGAAACAAAGAGAATTAATCAATGGATTTACATGTGCTGAAGATATAAGACCGAAAAAAAACGGACCGAAGTCCGTTATTGTAGCAGCTAATTTTTAAAAATACCTGTTTACTTTACTGTCCCGGCTGTATGACGCCACCCGTTTCTTCTTTTTTACTGTTTAAAATATTGGCATCTTCCTTCGCCAGTTTATTTTTAGTCGGAATTTTATAATTCACAGAAAGCCCGAAATTTCTGCTGTCATACTTTGTTCTGATGAAAAGGCTTTCTCCTCCCGAAGGATTGTTGGTTCTGATCTGCATCACCTGTCCATTTAAAATATCATTTCCGAAAACGGAAACCGTCAGGCGGTTATCCATGAATTTTTTGGTTAACGTAATATCAACTGAGTTGTTGAATGGTTTCTCTGCTGTGAAATAAAAATATCCTGCCCGTGGGGTCAGATAACTGTAATTTGCAGTTAATTTGATGTCTTTTGGAAGAAGAATCTGGGTCATTAAATTAAAAATCCAGAATCCGTTGTTTTTTAAATTGTCAATGTCATGTTTCTGATAACCGGCATACAGATACATGAAGTTAATTTTATCAGGATTAAAATCAAACTTCATGATTTCACTCAAGGGTTTAGAAAAAATCATAAAAGGAACAGGAAGTCCCACATTAAAATTATGAATTTTCATATTCGAGATATTCACCTGCTCATTAAAGATGTTTTTTCCTTCTCTTCTGATGATCTGTGCAACCTGATTTTTGGCATTGCTTACGCTGTATCCGATGAAAGCATAATCAAAAGCTGATATTTTCACTTCATAATTGTCAAAAATGGTCGGCTGGAGAAATGGGTTTCCGGTTACCTGAGTATTAGGTCCCTGGAATGTATTGTTGTTAGGGTTGAGTGCAGAAATACTTGGCAGATTGATTTTCTTGTTATAGTTTGCCACCGCATGCACCTGATTCATCAGATTATACTGTACACTTGCGTTAGGGAAAATTTTAAACTTATTAAAAGGAATCAGGTTTCTTTCAAGTATGGTATTGGCACTGTCTCTTCTGGTGATTCCTGAAATATCATAGTTTTCTGCTCTCGCACCTGCAATAAAATCAAATTTCTTCAGTTTTGCCTGAAACTCAAGATACGTAGAAGCGGTCTGCCGCTGATATTCAAGATTGGTCAGGCCTTTACTCTCTGTATCAAAATTCTGTTTTTCATAAAGCCCTCCAAAGCTTACTTTTCCATCATCCAGTATTTTTAAAGGCTGCGAATAGTCAACCTTGAAATTAGCAATGCGCATATCTGAACTGTTGCTCAAAACATTGCCGGCTGTAAAATTATAAGGCTCATTTACGTTGCTGTCGGTGAAAATTCCTCTTCTGAAAATATTGTTCTGCCCAAATTTACTATCAGATTTTGTATAACCAAACTGAAAGTCTAATTTTTTAAGTTTATCGCCAAAACGTACCTGATAGGTTGCTACAGCTTCCTGTCTTAGATTATTTGTCAGAGCAGCATCAAAAGCATTAAAAGATACTTCTCTGTAAGTATCAGGATCCTCGCTGACTAAAATGTCTGCCAAACCATTACTCCCTGTATAGTTAGAATTTCTGTTATGATAAACATCGTAATTCAGAAGCAAGCGGTCTTCCCCCAGATCAAATGTTAATCCGGATTTTGCAAAATATCCGCGGCCGATGCGGTCTGTATTGCTGAGCATCAGGTTATCCTGATTAGAATTAAGCATACTTTCACGGTAATTTTGTCCCACACTCAACTGCCACCCGAATAACTTGTTTCTTGCATTCAGGTTCAGTGAGTGGCTTGTTCTGCTTCTCAGTTTATCTTCATTTGAAAAATTGTAGTTTCCTGAATAGGTTGCCGTTAGATATTTATTAGCATTTTTATTGGTAATAATATTCATAATTGCACCTCCTGAGGTCGCAGGGAATTCTGCACCCGGCTGAGTGATCACTTCTATTTTTTCCACCGAGTTGGCAGGCATACCTTCAAGAAAAGAATTGAGTTCATTGCTCGAAATATTGAGTGGACGACCATTCAGGTAAACGTCCAGGATTTTGCCCTGATACATCATTCCCGCAATATCAGTGGAAACAAGTCCCGGGAGTTTTTTGATCCCTTCCAAAACATTGCCATTGTTTAAATGACTCTGTTCAGAAAAATCAAAAATAGTCCGGTCGGCTTTTTGCTCAACTGCTTTTTTAGTTTTAGTCATTACAACGCCTTCTATCTGCTTTTCCTTGATTTGAGGATTTGGTTTTTCCTGAGCAAAAGAATATATTGACGCAATGACAGATAGTATAGTTACAGATTTTTTCATATAGTTTATTACTGATTAGTTAGACGCTGAAATGAAAGGTTTGTTACTGTGAAATTGAAAAAATTCCTTTTTTTGAATATTTTATTTATAAATTATTTATATATTTGCAGAATAATTATCAAGAATCTCATTGATGGGATAGCAACCTGCAAAACAAGCAAGGTGCTGAAATAGATAAGCCGGCTCAGTTTCGGAAAAAATGTTTATTCTATTTTCTCCCCATCTGAATTTTTATTAAATTTTACAATAAATGTTTAAGAACACGGATTTCTACGCAACTATGAATTTGACTTTTTATCTTATGAATAACAAAGCTGGTCTTTGCTACTCTGATAAATCTTCATGTCATAAAGTCATGTGTATGTGTTGCTGTTCTTAATTTTCTTAAGTTCTCAAAACTTATTATTTACCTTTTTCTTCTTAAGATATCCCTGAAAAGCAGGGGTACATTTCTGTTGCCTGAAAAAGTAATAAAAAGGTAACGTTACATATATAAATCAATTAAAAATAAAAACACATGCGTAATTTTACACACAGAAGTATCCTTACTTCAGCTACCCTTATTTCGACATTCTACTATGCACAGACAGATTCTCTGCAGTCCCGGAAAATTGATGAAGTCGTTCTTCTCGGATCCAGAGGTTCAGGCAGATCTTTAACGGATACTCCGGTTCCCGTAGATTATATTAATATTTCAAAAGTTTTAAGACAAAGTCCTGTTAATAATATAAGCCAGGCACTTAATTATATTGTTCCTTCATTTTCATCAACTTCCCATACGGTGAATGACGGGACAGATTTTGTTGATCCCGCTCAGTTGAGAGGGTTAGGGCCCGATCAGGTTCTGGTTTTACTGAATGGGAAAAGAAGGTATCAGTCTTCCCTGATTAATGTTACGCTTACTCCCGGAAGAGGATCAGTAGGGACAGATCTTAATGCAATTCCGGCATTTGCTCTGGAGAAAATTGAAGTGTTGAGAGACGGAGCATCTGCTCAATATGGCTCTGATGCTATTGCAGGAGTTATCAATCTCGGACTTAAAAGAAGATTGGGATTGTCAGGACAGATATTTTTGGGAGGAAATGCATCATCGGTCACCAATAATTTTTCCGGTGGTATAGACGGACAGGCGATTTCAGCTGATCTGAATTATGGAGCTAAAATTGGAAAGAATGGTTTCGTTAATGTAACCGGATCTGTGCAGTACCGCGATCCTTATTCCAGGGCAGGAGTTAGGCAGGGACCTATCTTTAATGCCTATAATGCGATCAGTTACAGAGCTTTGCAGGATGGTGTGAATATAGACGGATTATATAAAAACATCACCAATACGCCTAACGGGCAGCAGATTATTAATACCGTAAAGCAATATGCTTCGCAGGTTGATTATTTTTCTCAGGATTTTAAAAACCAGATATCCGGAACCAACAGTATATCAGGACTGCAGGGGCTTTTAGGACAGGATTTTACGGATCAGGAACTTAATTACAGGGGACTGGAAAGAAAAGATTTCAGCCTGAGGGCAGGGCAGTCGAAACTCCAGTCTGCACAGCTGTTTTTTAATTCTGAAATTCCGGTTAATGAGAACTGGAAAGTATATTCCTTTGGAGGCTACAGCTACCGTTTAGGGAATTCCGGTGGATTTTACCGTCTTCCTAATTCAGAGCGGAATATCAATGGCATTACCCCCAACGGATACCTGCCCCAGATTGAGGCCAATGTCAATGACTATTCTTTGGCCGGAGGAATCAGAGGGAAATGGAACGACTGGAATGTAGACCTGAGTAATACATTCGGGAAAAATATGTTTAATTTCGGGGTAGTCAATACATTCAATGCAAGTCTCGGAGACAACTCACCGAGAACCTTCAAAGCAGGAGGGTCAGAATTTTTACAGAATACCCTAAATCTGGATTTATCAAAAAAATACGATGTACTTCATGGTTTGAATGTCGCTTTTGGTGGAGAATACAGGTATGAAAACTATAAAGTGAATGCCGGGGATGAAAACTCTTATGTCTCGTATGATATTTTTGGACGTGTAGTGACTGCAGCAACGCCTCAGAACGAACAGTCCACTGATTTTTTTGGAACCATCAGACCTGCAGGATCTCAGGTGTTTCCGGGATTCAGTCCTGATAATGCGGTTTCAGGAAACAGAAACAGTATTGCAGCGTATGCGGATGTAGAAATAGAACCTGCTGACGGATGGTTGGTAGAAGGAGCTGTACGCTATGAAAATTATTCAGATTTTGGTTCGACCTTTAATTATAAATTGGCAACCAATGTAAGGCTGGCAAAGAACTTTAACTGGAGAGGAGCTGTTTCCACCGGATTCAGGGCGCCTTCACTGGCACAGATTAATTACAGTTCTACATCCACGCTGATTCAACAGGGAAATACGACGCAGGTGGGTACTTTCAGAAATAATTCTGAAGCAGCGGAGGCCCTGGGGATTCCAAAACTGAAACAGGAAACTTCACAGTCTTACAGTACCGGAATTACCTGGAAGATTCCGGCATTGAATCTTGTATTTACGGCAGATGCTTACCTCATAAAAATTAAGGACAGGGTAGTACTGACTGATTTATTTTACCGTCCGGACGGAAGTTTCTCACCCGGATCTGATCAGGCAGTTCTGCAAGGAGCTTTTGATCTTGCAAGAGCAAGTGCCGCCAATTTCTTTGCTAATGCTGTAGATTCAGAGACCAAAGGGTTGGATATTACGCTTTCGCAGAATTCAAGAATTTCAGAAAGAGTGTCATTGGAAAATAATCTGGGTTTTAATCTGAATCAGACCAGGAGGGTGGGTGAGATTCATGCTTCTCCTAAACTGATAAGCCAGATTGATAATTATTTCTCTGAACCTAACAGGGTTTATTTTGAGGAAGCGGTACCGAGAATAAAAACAACGTTATCCAATACGGCGAGGTTTTCTGCATTGACGGTTTCCCTGAGAAATACATATTTCGGGAAGGTGACAGACGCTGATGTATTGGACGCCAACTTTGACGGAATTACCGAAAGCAGGGAACATTTTGTGCTCAACAACCGGGTCGTGACTGATCTGTCTGTAGGGTATGCTTTCACAAAAAATGTTTCGGCAACGGTAGGAAGCAACAATATTTTCAATATACTGCCTTCCAAAAGTCCCAATATCGACTCTTTAACCGCTGATAATCAGTTTGTGTATTCCAGACAGGTTTCCCAATACGGTATCGGAGGTCGTTTTCTGTTTGCCCGGGTTGAATTTAAATTTTAGATAGGTGACAAAAACAAAAAACAGAGATTCGGTCTCTGTTTTTTGCTTATTGAAAGAAGAGCGTAAAATGTTTACTGTACTCTTTCTTTTTCTTCGAAACTGATATTTTTCTTATTGATTTTTTTATTGCCAAATGTGTAATTGAAACTCAGGCGGAAGCTTCTTCCGTCCCAGTAATTGTTCATTAACTGCTTACTGTCTTTAAAGTACATCTCGCCACGGTATCTCTGGGCAAAAATGTTGGTTACCGTTGCATTGATCTGCAGTTGTTTTTCCATCAGGGAGACTTTTAGCCCTGAAGTAAGTTCGGGGTAAGCATAAAAATAAGTATTAACATTTCTGTACGGCAGACTGTGGCTGTAGTTCAGAAAAAAGACAAGTGTTTTGTTTTTGTTCAGGGTAAAAGTATTGTTGACAGAGTAGCTGAATGAATATCCTTTTGAAGTTTCTGCATTGATGTCAAATACTTCCGAAGTCTGATAAGATGCATTGGCTGTTATATTGGCTTCCCAGAATTTGAAGAAGGTATTGGTGTAGGAAGCATTCATTCCGTAAGAATCATTGTTATAATAATTTTTATAATCGCTGTTTTGAGAAAGTCCGTCTAATGAAGCAACCTGTCCGAAAGCATTTGTGAGTCTTAGATAATACGCACTTGCCGAAAATTTATTGTTGTAAGTGTATCCCAGCTCATAATTATTCATGTATGACGGAGTCAGCAGCGGATTTCCGGTTGAATAAGAATAAGGGTTCTCATACCATCTGAATGGATTAAGATTGCTCATGCTTGGACGGTTAATTCTTCTGGAATAGGATAGATTAAACACATTTTTGTCTTCTTTATAGGCAATATACGCTGACGGAAACCACTGTCCGTAACGGAGATCATTCACCGAGCTGTTGACAAACGTATTCTCGTAACGCAGTCCGGCCTTGGCATCCCAATGCTCTCCAAAGCTTTTGGAAAAACTTGCATAAGCGGCAAAATTATTCTCTTTATAATTGAATACACTGCCTTTTTCCTCATCAATGATGTACTGACTGTTTTCAAGATTCAGATATTTCAGATCAGCAGAATTTCTGAATTGATTAAACTTCATGCCGGTATCAATCGTTCCGAATGAAAGAGGAAGTTCCAGATCAGCCTGCACAGAAAAAATCTGAGGTTTGATTTTTGAAAAGGTCTTTACATTCTGAACAGAATTATCAGGAAGCGTCAATGTATTAAAATTAACTTCGGTGGTATTATTATTCTGATAAAAATTCCCTGCGATACTCAGTTTTTTCCCGAGAGAATCCAATTTCAGATCATAATAAGTACTGAATGTATGGGTCGGTGATTTCTCTCTGTGGAACGTGTTGGTGATCAGGTTTTTTTCTTCAAGTTCAGAATTGATGTTTTTTGTTATATTGACAATATCCATCCCTGAATGTTGACTGCCGAAAATATAGTCCATCCCGATTTCCGAATTTTTACTGATTTTATAGGAGGCACTCAGATTAGGAGTGAAGTCCTGCCACATATCTTTTCGGATAGACCTGCTGTAATTTTGAGACACCCCTAAAATCGTATATCTTTCATCGGCTTGCTTTGCGCCTTCTATATAGCTTGTCTTCAGGCTCAGGCTTAATCTTTCGGTTTGATAATTTAATGTTCCGTTTGTACTTCCGTTGAGGTAGGTTCTTTGTGATAATCCGGTATTAATGTTTCCGCTGAAACCAAGGTTTGGATTTTTTTTCAGAATGATGTTGATCAGTCCACTGTTTCCCTGCGCTTCGTATTTTGCAGGTGGAGTGGTAATCACTTCAATTTTAGAAATATTTTCTGAGCGGATCGATTTAAGATAGTTGAGAAGTGCAGTTCCTGACAGATTGAGCATTCTTCCGTTGATCATCACGTTCACGGTGCTTTTTCCTGTAATAGCAATTGTGCCGAGATTCTCATCCACTTTAAGCATGGGTACATTTGCAAGCGTTTCACCTGCATCCATACCTTGAGAAGCAATGGATGCATCGACATTGAAAATCAGCCGGTCTGCTTTTCTCTCAAGCAATTTTTTCTTAATAAGAATATCAACCTGTTCAATTTGTTTAATGCTGTCTTTCTGAGTCTGTGCAAAGGTTACTGAGGAAAATAATGCGGTGATCAATAGATATTTAAGTTTCATAGGTAAATTTTTAAGTTGTTATATGGAATCATGATTTTGTCTCCGGATAAAAAAGACTGAGTGGCAGTTCTATTTATTTGTTGATGCAAATGTATAGGGACGGTTGATCTTCTGAAACAGCATTTAGATTTCAGGAGGTTTTAATCCGGTCAAAAAAAATTCATCGGTAAAATACAGGCGTTTATCGGAAAACATTTGGCGTTACAAAACTTAGAAGCTTACATTTGGGCATGAAAAAAGAACAGATCATCTGGCTCCAAATCATTTACTGGAGTTTTAATTTTACCGGAACTGTAATTACACCCGTTTTTTTCTTTAATGAACAGAATAGTCTGCAAAGTACAGTCTTAAGAATCACCTTTTTTATTGTAGGATTTTGTACTTTCTATATAGCGTATCTTTTTGTTATTCCTAAAATTTTTAAACTTGAAAAGCTTTACACCACAGTTTTAGTATTTTTCATATCTATCTTTTTTTTCGCCGTATTACGGTATTTACTTGAAGAATTGCTGTTGCCGATAACGTATGGATTTAGAAATTATGGTGAAGGCACAGGGTTGACTTATTATTTTTTTGATAATATCTACACTGGAAGTCTGACTATCTTTATTGCCGGGATTTTTTGGATCCTTAAAAAGTTTGGTGTGGTAGAACTGGAAAAAAAACAGCTTGAACAGGAAAGAAATGAAGCGAAAATTCAGGCTTTGAAAACCCAGATCAATCCTCATTTTATTTTCAATACCCTGAACAATATTTATTCTCTGGTTTATCAGAAATCCGAAAAAGCCTTGCCGGCCATTGAAGAGCTTGGTCAGTTATTAAGATATACAACAAAAGACCTGGAGAAAGATTTCATTTCTCTGGAAAAAGAAATAGGATATCTCGAAAGCCTGATAGAACTGGAAAAGCTCAGACTGAAAAACCCTGATTTATTGACTGTTGAGAAAAACTTAAATCATCCAAATCTGGTGATCTCACCGATGCTTTTGATTCCGTTTGCAGAAAATGCTTTCAAACATGGGAATTTCAGCGGAAAAGGTTTTATTTTGAAGATTTCTGATGAGAACCAAAAACTTCACTTTTATCTCTGTAATTTTAAAAAGCAAAGGTCTAAAGATGCGGTACGGGGCATAGGGCTTGAGAATGTCAGGAAAAGGCTTGGAATTTTGTATCCAAAAAAACATGAACTTCACATTACGGAAACTGAAACTGATTTTACAGTAGATTTAAAAATAGATTTAAGAGATGAATAAAATTAAATGTATTGTCGTTGATGACGAACCGCTTGCTATATCGCTGATTGGGAGCTATGTTGAGAAAATTCCGTTTCTTGAACTTGTTTTTTCGTCAGAAAATCCTATCGAAGCTTTGGAATATATTCAGAAGAACGATGCTGATCTTATATTTTTAGATATTCAGATGCCGGAACTCACAGGAATCAATTTCATGAAAATTGTCGGTGACAAAATGAAATATATTCTCACAACCGCTTATTCGGAATATGCTCTGGAAGGATATGAACATAATGTAGTTGATTATCTTTTAAAACCCGTTTCGTTTGATAGGTTTAATAAAAGCATTATTAAAGCCAGAGAACGTTTCCCTTTAGATGAAACTAAAGAGACAGGTTATTTTTTTGTGAAATCTTCAGGTCAGCAGCATCGCATTCAGTTTGATGATATTCTTTACATTGAAAGCATTAGAGATTATGTTAACATTAAAACCTATATGCAGGAATACATTGTATTGGAAACGCTGAAGTCTCTTGAAATTCAACTTCCAGAACATTTCATTAGAGTCCACAAATCCTTTATTCTGAATATCACTAAAGTAAAAAGCATGGGTCTGAAAAAGATAAATCTTATTTCAGATCATGAGATCCCGATAGGGGAAAGCTATAGAAGCAGCCTTATGAGTAAAATAAAATAAGCAGTTCCAATAAAAGAGCTGCTTATTTTTATAATTGATTAATTACTGATTAATTTTCCTGTCTCTTGATAAGATTAAGGGCAGAACCTGCTTTAAACCAGTCTATTTGTTGGGCATTATACGTATGGTTTGCTATGACAGTGTCCTTTGTTCCGTCAGTATGGATGAATTCTAAAGTCAATTGTTTTCCCGGTGCAAACTGATCCAGATCAGTGAAATTGACAACATCATCTTCCTGAATCTTATCATAGTCAGATTCATCAGCAAAAGTCAATCCCAACATCCCTTGTTTTTTAAGGTTTGTTTCATGAATTCTCGCAAATGATTTTACCAATACTGCTTTAACACCAAGATGTCTCGGTTCCATCGCTGCGTGTTCCCTTGAGGAACCTTCACCATAGTTTTGGTCTCCGACAACAATCGAAGGAATTCCCGCAGCCTTGTATGCTCTCTGAACAGCAGGAACTTCACCGTAAGTGCCATCGAGCTGGTTCTTAACGTTGTTGGTTTCCATATTGTAAGCATTAACTGCGCCTATCAGCATATTGTTGGAAATATTATCAAGATGGCCTCTGTACTTCAGCCACGGACCTGCCATCGATATATGATCAGTCGTACACTTTCCGAAAGCTTTAATCAAAACTCTTGCTCCAGTAATATTGTTACCGTCCCACGCAGGAAATTCTTCCAGTAACTGCAGCCTGTCAGAAGTCGGGCTTACCTTTACTTCTACAGCTGAACCATCTGCTGAAGGTGCCTGATAACCATTGTCATCGACGGCAAATCCTTTAGAGGGCAATTCGTGACCGCTTGGCTCATTTAATTTGATCTGCTCACCATTTTCGGCAGTCAGAGTATCTGTAATCGGGTTAAAGTCTAATCTTCCTGATATGGCAATAGCTGCTACCATTTCCGGTGAAGCAACAAAAGCATGGGTGTTTGGATTTCCGTCTGCTCTCTTTGCAAAATTTCTGTTGAAAGAGTGAATGATTGAGTTTTTCTCCCCTTTTTCAGATCCCTCTCTGTCCCACTGTCCGATACATGGCCCGCAGGCATTGGTAAAGATTCTTGCATTTTCAAACTTTCTGAAAGAATCTAAGAAACCGTCTCTTTCTGCTGTAAATTTTACTTGTTCAGAGCCTGGATTGATTCCTAAAATAGCTTTAGGTTTTACCCCTTTTGCTACTGCATCTTCAACAATAGAAGCGGCTCTTGACAAGTCTTCGTAAGAAGAATTCGTACACGATCCAATTAGTGCCCATTCTACTTCAATAGGCCATCCGTTTGCTTCTGCTTTTTCTTTAAATTCAGAAACAGGTGTTGCTAAATCCGGAGTAAAAGGTCCGTTAAGATGAGGTGCCAGCTCGGAAAGATCAATTTCTATCACCTGATCAAAATATTGTTCAGGGTTTGTGTATACTTCAGCATCACCTGTTAAATGTTCAGCAATCTGATCTGCGGCATCTACTACATCCTGTCTGCCCGTGGATGCAAGATATCTTCTCATTGAGTCGTCATATCCGAAAGTAGAAGTTGTAGCACCGATTTCAGCACCCATATTACAGATTGTTCCTTTACCGGTTGCAGATAAAGAAATCGCACCGTCACCGAAATATTCTACAATACATCCTGTTCCTCCTTTTACCGTAAGAATTCCTGCCACTTTAAGAATAACATCCTTGGCAGAAGTCCAGCCTGACATTTTTCCTGTCAGTTTTACACCGATTAATTTAGGCATTTTAAGTTCCCAGGGCATTCCTGCCATCACGTCTACTGCATCTGCACCACCGACTCCGATGGCAACCATCCCCAATCCTCCTGCATTTACGGTATGCGAATCAGTACCGATAATCATTCCACCCGGGAAAGCGTAGTTTTCGAGTACAACCTGGTGAATAATACCTGCTCCCGGTTTCCAGAAACCAATCCCGTATTTTTCACATACAGAACCCAGAAAGTTGAAAACCTCAGAGTTTTTGTTGATACCCTCCTGCAAATCTGATTCTGCACCTACTCTTGCCTGAATTAAGTGATCAGCATGTGCAGTCGATGGAACCGCTACTTTAGCTTTTCCTGCCTGCATAAATTGTAAAAGTGCCATCTGTGCAGTTGCATCCTGCATGGCTACTCTGTCCGGAGCAAAATCCACGTATGAATTTCCTCTCTCATATTCCTGTGTTGAATTTCCTTCCCACAAGTGGGTGTAAAGGATCTTTTCTGATAGTGTCAAAGGTTTTCCTGTGATCTGTCTTGCGGCTGCAATACGTTCAGGATAACGTTCGTACACTTTTTTAATCATGTCAATGTCGAAAGTCATATCTTAATCTATTTTTTCTTTTCCAATAATGGCTCTGAATTAAATCAATATTTAAAACGGATCCTGTTTGATGAATCAAATTTTGTTCCTACAATCTGTCAAAAAGATAATTCTGTTGAATGATGAGGATATTTTATTTCTATCAAGTTAAGAAAAAATAGAATTTATTTTTGCTAATTAATTTTAAAATAATGGATGTGGGTCTTAAATAGAAATATTCTAAACAAAAAATTGGAAGATTTTAAGTCCCGAAGGATCAAAATCTTCCAATTTTAAATTATTTAAAAACAGTTATCTGACTGTTATGGAGGCAATGTATTAATGACCAACTGCCACCAATTCCTTGATCGGAGGGGCAAATTTAGTAAGGTCAATACCTTCCACTGCTGCTTTGTATTCTTCTATATTAGGAATTCTTCCGAAAATTGCTGAAAGTACAACAACCGGAGTAGATGCAAGCAGGGACTCTCCTTTTTTACGTTCAGAATCCTCAACGACCCTTCCCTGGAAAAGACGGGTTGAGGTTGCCAAAACGGTATCGCCTTTTTCCGCTTTTTCCTGATTACCCATGCACAGATTACAGCCTGGACGTTCCAGATACATCATATTCTGATATTCTACCCTTGCTGCACCTTTAGGAGCGTTATCATCAAATTCAAAACCAGAGTATTTTTCAAGTAATTCCCAGTCGCCCTCAGCTTTTAATTCATCAATAATATTATACGTTGGAGCAGCTACGACCAAAGGAGCATTAAATTCAACTTTGCCCTGCTGTCTTTCAATGTTTCTAAGCATTTGGGAAACAATTTTCAAGTCACCTTTGTGCACCATACAGGATCCTACGAATCCAAGGTCAACTTTCTTATCTCCTCCGTAGAAAGAAAGATCTCTGATGGTATCATGGGTGTATCTTTTGGAAACATCTTCGTTGTTTACATCCGGATCGGCAATCATCGGTTCAACAATGATGTCCAGGTCAACAACTACTTCTGCATAATAGTTGGCATTCGAATCAGGAGTTAAAGCAGGTTTTTCACCGGATTTGATTTCTGTGATTCTTTTATTGGCTTTATTGATCAGTCCCTGAAGAACCTGATTGTGATTGTCCATTCCTTTGTGAATCATAATCTGAATTCTTCCTTTTGCAATTTCTAAAGATTCGATTAAAGTATCATCTTCAGAAATACAGATAGACGCTTTAGCTTTCATCTCTGCAGTCCAGTCTGTAAAAGTAAATGCCTGATCTGCAGGAAGTGTACCGATGTGAACCTCGATAATTCTCCCCTGGAATACGTTTTCTCCTCCAAACTGCTGCAGCATCTGTAATTGGGTAGCATGTACGACATCACGGAAATCCATATGACGTTTCATATCTCCTTTGAAAGTTACCTTTACAGATTCAGGGATAGGCATTGATGCTTCCCCTGTTGCAAGAGCAAGAGCAACTGTTCCTGAATCAGCTCCGAATGCAACACCTTTAGACATTCTGGTATGGGAGTCACCACCGATAATGATTGCCCACTCGTCAATGGTAATGTCATTGAGTACTTTGTGGATAACATCAGTCATGGCATGGTATTCACCTTTTGGATCACGTGCGGTAATCAAACCGAAATCATTCATGAATTTCATTAGTCTCGGAATGTTTGCCTGCGCTTTTTTATCCCATACTGAAGCCGTGTGACATCCTGACTGGTAAGCACCGTCGACAATTGGTGAAATAACCGTTGCAGCCATCGATTCCAGTTCCTGAGCGGTCATCAGACCGGTTGTATCCTGAGAACCAACGATATTAACTTCCACACGTACATCGGATCCGGCGTGTAAAACTTTTCCGGGAGTTAAGCCCACCGCATTTTTGTTGAATATTTTTTCAACAGCAGTAAGGCCGGCTCCTTCTTTCGTAATCTCTTTTGACGGAGCATAAACCGCAGGGATCTCAATTCCTAAAATGTTTGATGCCCAGGTCTGTAATTTTTTACCAAAAACAATAGCGTAAGACCCACCAGCTTTGATGAATTCCATTTTCTGCGGCGTAAATGATTTGGAAATATCTTTCAATTCCTGGTCGCCGTTGTATAATTTTTTAGTCTTTGTATTGATTGTAAGAACTGTTCCGGTTGCTACAGAATATTTTTCTTCAAGAATCGGTTCACCATTTTCATTACGGATTGGGTTTCCATTATCATCCAGGATTTTCACCCAGTTTTGAAGATCAATCCCAATCCCTCCGGTTACATCGACTGTAGTAAGGAAGATTGGGGAAATACCGTTAGTACCTGCAACGATCGGTGCGATATTGACAAATGGAATGTAAGGACTTGCTTTCTTACCCGTCCAGAGAGCCACGTTATTTACTCCGGACATTCTTGATGAGCCTACACCCATGGTTCCTTTTTCCGCAATAAGCATAACGCTTTTGTCAGGATGCTGTGCCTGTAAAGCCTGGATTTCTTCCTGTGCCTGAGGTGACATCATGCATTTACCATGCAGTTCACGGTCTGATCTTGAGTGTGCCTGATTACCCGGTGACAGTAAATCTGTTGAGATGTCACCTTCTCCGGCGATATAGGTTACGACTTTAATTTCCTCAGCCGCTTCCGGAAGTTTTGTGAAAAACTCAGCCTGAGCGTAGCTTTCAATAATTTCTTTTGCTATTTCATTCCCACTGTTGAATGCATTTTTCAGACGGTCCGTGTCTGCCTCATAAAGGAATACCTGGGTCTTAAGAACATGTGCCGCTTCTTTAGCAATCTGAGCGTCATTACCTAAGGCTAGATCCAAAAGCACTTCAATAGAAGGCCCGCCTTTCATATGTGATAATAATTCGAATGCAAATGCAGGGGTTATTTCTTCTAATACGGATTCACCTGAAATGATTTCTTTTAAAAACTGAGCTTTCACACCGGCAGCACTCGTTGTACCCGGTAAAGTATTGTAGATAAAGAATTTTAAAGAATCAGTTCTGTACTCGTTATTCGTATCCTTAATCTGTGTAATGATTGCGCTGAGTAATTCAGCACCATCAATTGGTTTTGGGTGAAGCCCCTGATTTTTTCTTTCCTCAATTTCTTGGATGTAATCCTGATAAATGTTCATAAATAGAAGTTCTTTTTATTGTTAAATGCAGATTGGCGGAATAGTTTCTGAATCATCAACAGCACAGAAATAAAATACAATCTACATCATTTTGAAAATGTAAGATAATAATCTGTCCCGATGGACAGGCTTCCAAGGACTTTTCTGTAAATGGAAGTGGTTACCTGCGATCTGTTTCGCAGCGAAAACTTTTTTCTGATAAAACGTCTGGAGAATTTTGATGGAGAATATCAATCTTGAGTCCTGAAAACGCTTTACGATTATCAAACATTTAAAAATGTTCCCAAAAATACGGAATTTTAATTTTTTTCAGGTAAAAAATTATTTAGATTGTATATAAATATGTATTTTATATTTTTCTATTTTTGGCAGATATTTTGAACACAAATAAACATGAAGAAAGTTTTTAATGCTATCGCTGTCATCTCATTCCTGAGTCTATCTGCTCAGTCTAAAAACTTGAAAAGTAATAAGTTAGTTTATCAGAAAAAGGCGGAAGTACAGGCTGTTGAAAAAAAATCAGGGAATAATCCTGGTGTTCTGAATGAAAATCTTCCTTTATTGATTCCGCAAAAATCAAATGATAATTTTGGTTATGTTAATCAAAATGGTAAACTTGTGATCAAGCCCGAGTACCATATTGCAATGTTTTTTGCGGAAGATTGTAATCTTCTGAACTCGCCGAATCCAAAAGCAAAGAAATTTGGAACTGCTCAGTTTGCTACGGTTGAAAAGAATAATATCTCTTACAGAATTGACAAAGCAGGTAAAAAAGTATATCAAATTAAAAATGAAGACCTGGGTAAGTGTAAGGCTGAATTTAAAAAACAATTGTATCATGCCTACATTTTAAATAGTCATTATGGGATTATCGAAGATGCAACATTCAGTAATCCTTCGGATCGTTCTCAATTTAAAATTTATCCCAAGTATGAATATCTGCATATTTTAGAAGGAGATGATTTGGCAAATCCCATGATTGTTGCTTCACATAAAGATAAGTTCGGTATTATTGATGTCAACAATAATATCATCATTCCTTTCGAATATTCAGATATCAAAAGAAATTACAGTTGGAAACTGGGAAAAATGTTTGAAGTGACAAAAGACGATAAAACCTATTATTATATTGATTCTAACAATAAATCATACTGAATTTGAAAGATCATTAAATTTTTGTAATTTTGCGCTGAAATTAAAGGGGTGCTCCGACGGGGCTGAGATTATACCCAACGAACCTGGAACAGGTAATGCTGTTTAGGGAACTTAAAAATGAGCAATAGGTATTGAAGTAATAAGCAATTCTCAAATATTACTTAGTACCGATGACTAATCACTCATCATAATCCGCCCCTTTTATTCCATTAAATTTTAAAGTTTATAAGAATGAAAGGATTATTTTTTTTAGGGCTTACCGCAGGTTCTATAAGTTTTGTACAGGCTCAAACTTCAGATTCTATCAAAATCAGAGAAATCGAAGCTATCAATTTTACCAGACGGCTTCCCGTTGCCAAAGAAATCATTAATGTACAGAAAGATTTAGACGGAAGAAATTTAGGACAGGATTTACCTATTCTTCTGAAAAACCAAACTTCCATCATATCAACTTCAGATGCAGGAAACGGGGTAGGCTATACCGGCTTCAGAATTCGTGGAGTGGCAGGTAGGGGAATCAATGTAATGATGAACGGGGTTCCTTTTAATGATTCTGAAAGTCAGGGAACTTTCTTTGTCAATGTACCCGATCTTACAAGTTCTGCATCACAGATTGTTATTCAGAGGGGAGTAGGGACGTCTAACAACGGAGTTTCTGCTTTTGGGGCAAGTATTAATGTGATTTCCAAAGAACCTGAAGAAAAGTTTTACTTTAAAACAGATGACAGTTATGGATCTTTTAATACGTATAAATACTCTGCAGAGGTAGGTTCCGGGAAATTCTGGAAAGATCGCCTTTCCGTTATGGGAAGATATACCAACATTCATTCAGACGGATATATTGACAGGGCTTTTTCAGATTTACATTCATATAATTTTACGGCTCTGTTTGAAGAAAAAAATACCAAAATCCGGCTGATGGCTTTTGGCGGAAAAGAAAAAACCTACCAGGCCTGGAACGGGATCGACAGAAAGACATGGGAAACCAACCCAAGATTCAATCCTTCAGGTGCGATTTATAACAGCACAGGAGATATTTCCGGTTTTTACGGTAATGAGACCGATAACTACAGACAAAATCACTACCAGTTACTTTGGGAGCAGGGATTGAATGACAGATGGAATCTTGAAACAACATTCCATTACACAAAAGGAAAAGGATATTACGAAAATTACCGTCAGGACAACCGTTTTTCACGATATAACCTTCCGAATATCACGGAAGGATCCACACTTTTGGAAAGATCTGATTTTATCAGAAAAAAATGGCTGAATAATGATTTCTATGGAGTTGTATCTACTTTGTACGGCAAATTTGAAAATCTGGATGTCAATTTCGGTGCTGTAGCTAATCAATACTACGGAAGGCATTTTGGAAATGTCACGGGAGTTTTCTTCCCACAGATTGATGAGCACGAATATTACAGGAACCGTTCTGTGAAAAATGAAGTCTCCGGCTTTGCCAAAGCTTTGATTAAAGTAAATGATTTCGAATTTTTCGGAGATCTTCAGCTTAGAAATATCGATTACGATACAAAAATTTTAACAGCAGGCGACGAAGAAGGTGCCGATATTAAACGCAACTGGCTTTTCTTTAATCCAAAAGCGGGCGTTAATTATAGAATAGAAAGCGGAAAAGTTTTCCTGTCTTATGCCCATGCACAACGCGAACCCAATCGGGATGATCTTATTGCAGACAGTAATGTAAAAGCTGAAAAGTTGCACGATTTTGAAGCCGGTCTGGAAAAACAGTTAGGGGCAGTGTCTTTAACAGCCAATCTTTATTATATGTACTATGTAAATCAATTGGTTTTAAATGGCGAACTGAATAATGTGGGAGCCTTTATCAGAACCAATTCCGGGGAAAGCTACAGGAGAGGAATTGAAGTTGGTGCCCTGGCAAAACTTTCAAAGAAATTTGAAATATCAGGAAATGTAAGTTTAAGTCAGAATAGTAACCTGGATTTTAATACAGAAAACAATAACGTAGTGACTGAACTGGGGAATACTGAAATTTCTTTTTCTCCAAATGTGATTGCCAATTTAGGATTGAAATTTAATCCGGATAAAAATTTCGAATTTTCTTTAATGAACCAGTATGTTGGAAAACAGTATTTAGATAATACAGAAAATAAAAGTTTACAGCTCAAAGATTATTTTCTGACTGATTTTAATGCGCAGTATCACTTTAAAGTTGCAGGAAATGATGTTGCTTTGAAACTGTTGGTCAATAATCTTTTGAATAAAAAATACGTAAACAACGGGGCGGTCTGGGAAGGAGATCCTCTTTACTATTCCCAGGCAGGAACTAATTTTATGTTTGGAATCAGCTGGAAAATTCAGTAAACAAACGAGATACCGGTCACATTAATATATTCAGTAAGTTCAGATTAATTTTTTTTAAGACTGCTTCGGCAGTCTTTTTTTATGGTATGCTAGGTCAAACATAAGCTCATTGTGAACAGAGCTGAACAGGATGCTATTGTGAAAAGAAAATTTCTCAGTAATAATCAGAAAATCCTGTGTGATCACAGCGTGAGCACCCAACAGAATCTCTGTAATTCTGTATTCATCAAAGATTCTGCATGTAAAATTCTTTAAGGGATTTATTTAAAACGACGGTATATATTTAGAATCTATGGTCATCTTATCTGAGTGGAACGCCTTAGATAACTAATAAATTTTCATGATCTTAAAAAAAAACTGTGTGATTACAGCGTTTTTAAGAATGAAAGAGTTTTTGTCTTCCATGAGGTCTGTTTTAGTAAAAACAAATCTCCCTAAAAGTCGTGAAAAAGTTATAAATTTGCCGTCAAATGAATATTTCAGCTTACATTTTAGACTATTTGAAACAATTCGGGACCGTAACCGTGCCGAAGTTTGGTGTATTTTCTCTGGAAAATTCTAAAGCAGTCATCAATTCAGAAAACGGAAGTATCCTTCCTCCCTCTACAAAAATTTCTTTTCATTCTGACTATCAGGTTTTATCCGACGATCTGACCCGGTTTGTCAGCGATCAAAAGGCAATTTCAAAAGAAGCTGCTGAAAATGAATTGCAGGTACAGACCGATTTTTGGAAGAAAAAACTTCAGGCAGAGCAGATTTTGGAGATTCAGGATCTGGGAACTGTTTTTATTGAAGACGGAGAGCTCCATTTTAGAGGAAACCGCCTGGAATCTGATCACCCCGATTTTTATGGTCTGGAAGAGATTCACTTTTCAGATATCAATAAAGGTCAGACTTTCGAAAGCCCGAAAAATACCGAAAAAGATTATAAATTCAACAAATCGATTCTTTGGATTTTTCTTTTCATTATTCCTGTCTTAGGAATGTTATATTTAGCCTATACGCAGCAGGAGCTTATTTTTGGAAAGAAATCTTTTGATGATGTTTCGGTACAGACAAAAACGAGAAGAATTGAAAAGAAGATTCCTGTAAAACCAGACTCTGCACAGATCAAAAAAGCAGATTCTGTAAAAGCTTTTAAAGCGGATTCCTTACACAAAGATTCTATAAAGCAGGCTGCAAAAAACTGGAGATCCAATTCCAACAAAAAAACAACAAGATGGCAAAAATAAAAAAAGCTTCAGAATCGCTGACGATCATGACGAATATCGTACTTCCCAATGATACCAATCAACTCAGAAATCTTTTCGGAGGAGAGTTACTGGCAAGAATGGACCGATGTGCTTCTATATCAGCAACAAGACATTGCGAAAGAAGAGTGGTGACCGCTTCTGTAAATCATGTTTCATTTGATCATCCAATTCCGGAAGGAGGAATCGTTGTAATGGAATCTAAAGTTTCCCGTGCATTTTCCACTTCTATGGAAATATATGTTGATGTTTGGTTAGATGACCCGATTAATCACAAAAAAATACAGACCAATAAAGGAATCTACACATTTGTAGCAGTAGATGAATTTAACAGACCGATACCAATTCCTGACATGGAACCGGAAACAGAAGTTGAGAAAGAAAGATATGCTGCAGCTCTCAGAAGAAAAGAACTTTCTCTGATTCTTTCAGGCAGAATGAAGCCTCTGGAATCTGTCGAACTGAAGAAACTGTTTCAGGAACCTTCTTAGATATAGATAACTCAAATGGACTGCACTTGTACACAATAATTATTGAGTAATTGATGAAGCTATTGATGCGGTCTTCATGAAAAAATAATAGTATAATCAGTGTTTAAAAGATATGCGAATTCTCCTTTTAGATAAAAACCATCAACTCATTACCGATCAGCTTTTGGCAAAAAACTTTTCGCTGGAAGAAGATTTTACCTCTTCTTATGATGAGGTTTGTCAAAAAATTCAACATTACGATGGAGTGATTATCAGAAGTCGGATTCCTTTAGATCAAAATTTTTTAAAGAAAGCAAAAAACCTCAAATTTATCGCCAGGGTAGGAGCCGGAATGGAAAATATTGATATTCCTGCAGCAGAGAAGTTGGGAATTCAGCTAATCAATTCTCCTGAAGGAAACAGGGATTCTGTTGCCGAACATGTTGTCGGAATGCTTCTTATTTTAATGCACAGACTTTTCATTGCTTCAGCTGAAGTTAAAAATGGGGTCTGGCTCCGTGAGGAGAATCGTGGTGATGAATTGTTGGGTAAAACAATAGGTCTTATCGGCTACGGCAATATGGGCAAAGCTACTGCAAAAAGACTTTCGGGATTTGGCTGTAAGGTGATTTTTCATGATATTATTCCTGATCTTTCGGATGAATTTGCAACGCAGGTTTCTTTGGAAGAACTGAAAGAAAAAGCTGAAGTGTTAAGTCTGCATATTCCTTTAACGGATTCAACAAAGTATCTAATCAATGCTCAGTTTATTTCTGAGATGAAAAACGATTTCTATTTTGTGAACACTGCGAGAGGGAAAAATGTGGAAACAGAATACCTGGTGGAAGGTTTAAAATCTGGAAAAGTGAGAGGTGCATGTCTTGATGTCCTGGAATATGAAAAGGCTTCCTTTGAAAATCTTGACACCGAAAATGAAGATCTGCAATACCTTTTAGATTCCGAAAAAACAATTGTCACACCGCATATTGCAGGATGGACTCATCAGAGCAAAGAGAAACTGGCCCAGGTCATTGTGGATAAAATACTTTTTTCTTTTTCCGATTAGAAAGGGTTTATTGTGTTAAATAATTCATAATTTGCAAGGATGCTTCATGATTTATTTTGAGTTTTGTTAAATTGCCACTCATTTTTGAAACTCATGAAGAAGCTTACTTTTGTACTTGCTGCAACCCTGTTTTTATTTCTTTTTTCCTGCAAAAACAAATCCGAAAATAAAGAGTCTGTCACCGATAACAGTACCAATCTTCCTAATTATGGGAATGTTGATTTGGGTAAAGTATTTTCCCCTCAGGATGCTGTTCTTTCGAATAAAGATTTTATTGTCAATTATATTGATCAGTATTATAAAAAAGTCTGGGAAGGAAGTGATTTAAGCGGCGGGATTTTAGTGGCAAAAGGAAATGATATTTTATTTGAAAATTATAGAGGTTTTGCAAGAGAGGGTAATCAGATGCCGATCGATAAAAATACTCCGTTGCATGTAGCATCAGTTTCTAAGACACTCACGGCAATGGCAATGTTGAAGTTGGTCGAAGCCGGAAAGATTAAACTTTCAGATCACTTAACGCAGCATTTTCCCGGATTTCCATATCCTGAAGTAACGGTGCAGACCTTATTGGATCAAAGAAGCGGTCTTCCTAAATATGAATATTTTATAACGAAAATTCAGCCCGCACCGGCAGAACTTACAAAAACATATATTACCAATCAGGATGTTCTGAATATGATCATCAAATACAAACCTGATCTGGCAAGAGACACTGATACCGGTTTTATGTACTGCAATACCAATTTTGCACTTCTTGCACTTTTAATTGAGAAGATCACAAAGACTCCTTTTCCGCAGGCAATGAATGAGATGGTGTTCACTCCATTGAAGATGTCCAATACATATATTTTTCAGGAAAAAGACATTCCTACTGCAGCACAGTCATTTTACTATGGAGGAAAAAAATTATATCCTTTGGACCGTTTGGATCTGATCTATGGTGATAAAAATGTATACACAACACCCAGGGATCTTTACAGTTTTTCCAAAGCACTTTTTTCAAAAGATTTTTTAAAACCCCAGCTGATGCAGATGGTCTTTGCTCCTTACAGTAATGAAAAGGTAGGGCAGAATAATTATGGTTTAGGGTTCAGGATGAAAATTTTTGATAACGGTGAAAAACTGACTTATCATAATGGCTGGTGGCACGGAACCAATTCTGTATTTGCCCATCTTCTAAAATCAAAAGTAACCATTGTGGCCATTGGAAACAGATATTCCGGAAAAGTTTATTCTGCATTGGCACTATCTGGGTTATTCGAAGATTTTCCACCTCAGAAAGATAAGCTCCATCATCTTATGAATGATAATAAAGACACATTAAAGTCAGGAACCGAAGTTTTTGGAGAATAATGTTTATTTTTGCTCAAATATATTCATGAAAAGAATTTTCCTCTTACTGGTTTTTGTTTTTCTGGTACATTCCTGTGCTAGGGTCGGTGCGCCTGTCGGAGGCCCTAAAGATACGCTGGCTCCGAAGTTCTTAAGTTCAAATATTGATACGACAAGAGTTAATGTAAGAAGAGATATTAAAGAGTTAAGAATCGATTTTGATGAATACATCACGCTGAAAGATATCAATAAAAATCTCAATATCTCCCCTCCGATAGAGAATATTACAAGGATTCTTCCTTCAAATATTGCCAATAAGTTTCTGGTCATTCAATGGTCAGATACTCTGCAGGCAAATACGACCTATAATTTTAATTTTGGAAATTCGATTGCAGATAACAGTGAATCGAATATATTAAGATATTTTAATTTTGCCTTTTCTACAGGTGAAAAGCTGGATGATCTTTACATAAGCGGTGAAGTAAAAGATGCTTTTACCATAAAAAAACAAAGCAGCAGCGAGAATAAGATGGTCGTGGGACTCTATCAGCTGAAAGACACTATTGATTACAGGAAAAAGCCATATTATATCACAAAAGTAGATGACGATGGATATTATGAACTCAATTATCTTGCGACGGGCAAATACAAAATTATCGCCTTCGATGACGAAAACGGTAATTCGGTTTATGATCCAGGGAAAGAGAAAATTGGATTTCAGAAAGATACCGTTACAATTGAAAAGTCAATTTCAGGTTTGAACTTAAAACTGTATCCTTCAAAAAAACCATATAAAAAGCCGGAATTAAAAGAAATCCCGGGCGGTATCCTAATGACCTTCGAAGGCAATCCTACCGATGTAAAGGTTTTTTCTAAAAATCAAAAACTTCAGGATCTGAAAGTAACGCATACCCCAAAGTCAGATTCGGTAAGAATTTGGTTTGATGCCGTAAAAAGTGATGTTGGCCAAAAAATTACTGAAAATCTTAAATTCGGTTATCAGGCGGATGACAGAAAAGATTCAACTTCCGTTTTTTACAAGTACAATGCAAAAAATACAATGACACTGACGAATGAGGACGGAAATTTGCTTCCTCCAAAGACAGATTTTAAAATTACCTCAAATTACATTGTTGATAAGGTAAGCCCTGAAAAATGGATTTTAAAAAGCGACAGTCTGACGACTCAGAATTTTACAGCAAAAATATCAGAATCAAATCCTTACCAGATATTAATCCAATCTGATTTTATTGCGGGTAAAAAATATCAGCTTACGATTCCGAAAACTACTGTTTCATCTTTTTATGATAAAAATGCAGAGTCCAAAAGATTTGATTTTGAAGCGGATAAAATAGAAAACTATGGAAGTTTGGCATTCAGCCTTACGAACGCTCCCACCTCAAAATATTGGATTCAGTTATTGGATACTTCTGAAAAAGCAGTATATCAAAAATATACCAGCGGAAATGCTGTTAAGTTTGATATTGTAAAACCCGGTGAATATATTGTAAGGATTTTAGTAGACAACAATAATAACAAACGTTGGGATGAAGCAGATTTTGTCAATCAGGTTTTTGCTGAAGACTCTTATGTCTATTATAAAATGGTTGTTGCGAGACCATTATGGGAATCTAAAGAAGATTGGGATCTGAATGACAAAAGGACATTTGAAGGGATTAAAACGGCTCCAAAAGAAAACAAGGAAGATGAGGCTCAGCCACAGCAGGGTTTTAATAATAACGGCTCCTTTAATAATTCTACAACGTCCGGTACCAACACTTTACAACGTAGCAGATAATGAAGACAGTAAAAAGAATAGTTTTCTGGTCCCTTGTACTTTTTGCATTGATTCAGTTTATTCCGACCGATAAGATCAATCAGCCGGTTAATCGGTCAGTCAATTTTACTGATGTAAAAAAAACTCCGCTTAAGATAACAGGATTGCTGAAAAGTGCATGCTATGATTGTCATTCCAATGAGACAGTTTATCCAAAATATGCTTATATAGCACCCATTTCATGGTCAGTTAAAGATCATGTGAATGAAGGACGTGAGCATTTAAATTTTTCTTTGTGGAACAGCTATAATAAAGAACTGAAAGAAAGTATGCTCAAAAAAGCAGTGCAAACACTTCAGGATAAATCAATGCCGCTGCCTGCATATGTGGTCTATCATGATGAAGCCAATATCTCTGATGCTGAAAGAACGGTATTAATCCAATATTTTGAAAATATTTTAGAATCGAAATCCTATTAAGCATCTTCCTGATTTTATCTTGAGTGAATAAGGAGGAATTTTCTTTCTTATTCTCAGTATGTTAGTTAAAAAAAATCCCACATACTGTAAAATTTCACCTGTTCGGTATTTTTACGATATGCGGGAGTATAATAACTTAAATGTTCTTCAAGTAATCTTCAAAAAATATTTTCTGTGAATCGAACGCGATATCATCAAGATTGACTTCTGACATATGAATCCACTGAGCTTCTGAAATTTCCGAGAGTTCCAGACTGACTTCAAATTTTTCTGAAACAGTATATTCGTAGAATAAATCGATCGTATTGTAGTCAATTTCCTTGTACTGATATACATTGGGCAGACTTGTAAGATATTTGAGACTCTCAATATCAATGGGGAGTTTAAGCTCTTCAAAAAGTTCCCTTTTACAAGTATTCTCTGCACTTTCCTTAGGATCCACAAAACCGCCTGCGAGATCAAGCTTTCCTTTTTTCGGCTCCTGATTTCTTCGTGTAAGGTAAATCTCATTCTCACATCGAATCACTACTGCTACTGCACCGGCAACATTGTTATATAATCGAAAATTGCAGTTGGGGCAGCTCCATTTCTTTTCGCCATCCCAATCCAATGTTTCTTTGCCGCATTCCGGACAGTATTTTAATATTTTCATTCAATAATTTTAGCCTTGTTTCTCGGATGGTAATGTAAAATGACATCCCGCAGTTCCTCAGTTTTCAAATGAGTGTAAACGGCAGTGGTTGTAATGCTTGAATGTCCCAGCATCTCCTGTATATACCGCAAATCTACACCGTTTTGTAATAAATGGGTGGCAAATGAGTGTCTGAAGGTATGTGGAGATATTTTTTTGCTTATACCTGCTTTATCAGTAAGTTCTTTGATAATGACAAATACGATTACGCGTGACATGGATGTACCCCTGCTGTTTAAAAACAGTGAATCCTCATGCTTTTTGTTGACCTTACATTGTGACCGAACCTCATGAATATAGGTCTGCAGTAAATCTGCAGTATAGTCTGCTAAGGGGACAAAACGTGTTTTATTTCCTTTTCCTACAATTTTAATATAGTTCTCTTTGAAATTAATATTTGATATCTTTATATCAATCAACTCAGAAACACGGATTCCGCAGCCGTAGAGAACCTCTATAATACAATGGTTTCTTTTTCCAATGTCAGTCTGTATCTCAATGGCATCAATTATTTTATTGATATCAGAAAGGCTTAACGTATCAGGCAGATACAGACCCAGTTTTGGACCTTCAAGAAGTGCAGAAGGATTATCTTCGCGAATTTCATCTTCAGCGAGATATCTGAAAAATGCTTTGATGGAAGAGATCCACCTAGCCTGTGATCTCTCGCTGAATTTTTGTTTGGAAAGAGTAAAAATGTACTCCTGAAGATTTTCGTAAGAGATTATATCCGGCCCAACGTTTTCAAGATCGTTTTGTGCATAATCTCTTAATTTTCTGATATCCCTTATGTAAGCGTCAAGCGTATTTTCGGAAAAGTTTCTTTCAAATCTCAGAAAAATTTCAAAATCTTTAATTTTTTCATCCCAAGTCATTGTGTTGTGTTTTTTTTAAATTTGTAATTCATTCTCGGAAACCTGTATTATCTCAATACCGTGGCTTTTTAAAAATGATATTCCTTCATCATCAGAATAAGCATTGATATAGACGAGTTTTTCAATCCCTGCCTGTAATATCAATTTACTGCAATCTTTACAGGGAGAGAGCGTGAGATAAAGGGTAGCTCCCCGTGCTGATTGTGTAGAACCTGCAAGTTTTAAAATCGCATTAGCTTCTGCATGCAGAACGTACCAGTGTGTTTTGCCTGTTTCGTCCTCACAGCAGTTTTCAGATCCAGAAGGGGTACCATTGTAGCCATCTGAAATAATCATCCTATCTTTTACAATAAGAGCTCCCACCTGTTTCCTTTCGCAGTAGGAGAGTTTTGCCCATTCCAGAGCCATTTTTAGATAAGCTTTGTCAAACTTATTATACATCTTCATCGTTTGTTTTTCGAAATAATTGTGATATAATAATCTTAAAAGTTAGGCTTTCTTTTCTCAAGGAAAGCAGAAACCCCTTCTTTTTTATCTTCTAATTCAAAAAGTTCACCGAAATATTTAATTTCGGTCTCGAATCCTTTGTCAGTATCAGACATATTGGTAGCGTGGATTGCTTTTGAAATTGCCATTGGAGAGTTGTAAGCAATTACTTTAGCCAATTCCCTGGTTTTGGCTAATAACTCTTCCGATGAATATACTTCATTCACAAGGCCAATTTCTTTAGCCTTTTGTGCAGAAATCATTTTTGCTGAGAAAATCATCTCGTTGGCAATCCCTTTTCCTACAAGTTTTGGAAGTCTTTGGGTGCCTCCGTATCCCGGAATCAAACCTAAAGTAACTTCAGGAAGACCCAATTTTGCATTTTCAGATGCATATCTTATGTGACATGACATTGCAAGCTCAAGACCACCGCCTAAAGCAAAGCCATTTACTGCTGCAATGACAGGCTTAGAAAGATTTTCAATCTTATTAAAAAGAATCTCATGTCCGCTTCTTGCAAGCTCTTCAGCTTCTACCTGGTTAAAGTTGCTGAATTCTTTTATATCTGCACCGGCTACAAATGATTTATTTCCGCTTCCGGTTATAATGATAACTCTTATCTCCTGGTCAGACGCTAATTCATCTAACGCATAACTGACTTCTTTTATTGTTTTTGCGTTCAGTGCATTTAAACTTTCAGGTCTGTTTATGGTGATGATTGCAGTTTTGTCTTCCTTGTCTAAGGTTATGTTTTCGTAACTCATTCGCCGTCTATATCTTTAATAATCTGCAAATTAAAAAATATTTGGCAAAAACAAAAGGGAAAAAGTGAATTTTTTCCCTTTTTAGCTTATCTTTCCGGAAATTATTTTAAATGATTCATCATATTTGAATCAATATTGATGTTTAATCCTGAGGCTACTTTCATTCCCAACTCTATATTTGCTCTGAAAAAATGACAAAGCTGGCGGTTGATGATTTCATCTCTTTTAGGTCCGTCAATACCACTCATATTGTCTATGATGTTTTTAACAAGATGATCCCTGTCTTCCTGATTCATAGCTTTTGTGTAAAGTAAACCTGGCTGAGTATAATGATCATCATCATTCTCGTTACGGCTGTAGTTGGCAACGTGATTGCTGTCTAATTCATATTCAAAATTTTTATAAGCTGAATCAGGCTGGATATCATCAAAGCTGTTAGGATGGTAATTAGGCTTGTCCTGATATTCACTTGAATCTGCCATGAAACCGTCTCTCTGGTAATTGTTGACAGCAAACGGACACCTGTTTACTTCCAGCTGGTGAGCATTTACACCCACCCTGTATCTGTGGGCGTCAGGATAGGAGAATAGTCTTCCCTGAAGCATTTTATCAGGTGAAAAGCTGATTCCGTTAATCAGATTACTTGGTGAAAAAATAGATTGTTCTACATGAGCAAAGAAGTTATTCGGAATTTCATTTAATTCCATTTCTCCTACTTCGATCAGGGGAAACTCTCCCTGGGACCATACTTTGGTAATATCAAAAGGATTCCATCTGAATTCTTTTGCCTGTTCTTCAGTCATCACCTGAATGTACATTGTCCATTTTGGGAAATCACCGTTTTCAATCGCATTACATAGGTCTTCCTGAGCAAAATCAGGATTTTCTCCTGCCATTTTTGTAGCTTCCTCGTTGGTGAAATTTTTAATTCCCTGCTTTGTTTTAAAATGAAATTTAACCCATGTTCTCTGATTGTTTGAATTAATCATTGAAAATGTATGAGAACCAAATCCGTGCATATGTCTGTAGCCGTAAGGAGTTCCCCTTTCTGACATTAAGATAAGAACCTGATGAAGAGATTCAGGGTTTAAACTCCAGAAGTCCCACATCATTGTCGCGCTCTTCAGATTCGTTTTCGGAACTCTCTTTTGGGTGTGGATAAAGTCAGGGAACTTTTTTGCGTCTTTAATAAAAAATACCGGTGTGTTGTTTCCAACCAGATCCCAGTTTCCGTCTTCAGTATAAAATTTCAATGCGAAACCGCGCGGGTCTCTTGCTGTATCAGCACTTCCTTTTTCACCACCTACTGTAGAAAAACGGGCAAACATTTTACACGAATTTCCTACCTGGGAAAACAGTTTCGCTTTTGTATATTGTGAGATGTCATGGGTCACCGTAAATTTTCCGTATGCACCGCTTCCTTTGGCATGCACAATTCTTTCCGGAATTCTTTCTCTTACAAAATGAGCAAGATTTTCCTGTAAAATAAAGTCCTGTAAAAGAACCGGTCCTCTGGGACCTGCTGTCTGAGAATCTTGATGTTCGAAGTACGGTGCACCGCTGCTTGACGTTAGTTTTTTAGAATCCATATCATTTAATTTAATTTATTTTTTTCTCTTATTATCATTTTTGCTACCCCAAAATTAGTAGATTTTTTTAATTGATTCTACTAAAAACATCATATCTTTGTAATAGATAATATTAATCAGATGAACATTCAGCAATTGGAATATCTTATCGCTGTTGATAAGTATAAACATTTTGGAAAAGCCGCTCAGGCCTGTTTTATCACTCAGCCAACTCTGAGTGCGATGATACAAAAATTCGAAGATGAGCTGGATGTAAAGGTTTTTGACAGAACGACTCACCCCATCCGGACAACTGATGTGGGATTGCAGATTATCGATCAGGCAAAAGTCATTATAGAGGCGGTCAATGAGCTAAAAAACAAAGCTAATTTATTAAATAATATTTTAGGCGGTACTATTAATCTGGGAATTATTCCTACAGTGTCATCATTTATTCTTCCGACCGAAATTTTTCATTTCCTTGAAGAGAACCCTAAAATTTTGATGAATGTAAAGGAAATGACTACTGATAATATTATTAAAGCATTAAAGGCAGGAGAACTGGATGCAGGTATTATTTCCACTCCCTATGATAATGCAAACGAATTTTATCAGGATTTTCTTTTCAATGAAGAGCTGATGATCTACAGTTCAGATACAGAAGCAAACAAAAAGAATACATTTGTTGTTCCTGACGAACTGAATGTAGAAAAAGTATGGCTTTTAGAAGAAGGCAACTGTTTAAGAAACCAATTCGAAAATATCTGTCATCTTAAAGAAAACAGATTAAAACCTAAAAATCTTGATTTCTTAGCTTCCAATATTCAGACTCTCGTACACATGGTAGATAAAGTAGGCGGAATCAGTATTTTGCCAGAACTTGCTTTAAATCAGTTGTCTGAAGAACAGAAAGGTAAGGTTTTCAGATTCAAAAAACCTTTTCCTTACCGGGAAATCAGTGTTATTTATTACAAACCCACTTTCAAACAGAAAATTATCGATGAATTGGGATCATTTATTAAAACATCACTTGCTGCGAAATTGAATTTTAATGAAAATCCTAAGGATTTTGTGAGTATAAAACCACAATAATCTCATTATTGATAAATCTCATTAATGTAAAGAAAAATATAAATACCCGGTAAAAGGTTTGAGTATTACCAAAATAGTACTTAAATTTGCTGACGTTTATAACGAGGAAAAATTTGACCTGATTGCAACCTCTCTAAAAAAATGCTAAAACAGTATATTCTTTTTAGCTTTTTCCGGCAATTATTCAATTTTTTCCTCAACATTTTAATCTAAAAAAATAAAGAATAATATGTCTTATTTATTTACATCTGAATCCGTTTCAGAAGGGCATCCGGATAAAATTGCCGACCAGATTTCCGATGCGCTGATCGATCATTTTTTAGCATACGATAAAAATTCAAAAGTAGCTTGTGAAACTTTGGTAACTACCGGACAGGTAGTGTTGGCAGGTGAAGTAAAATCAGATGCCTACCTTGATGTACAGACCATTGCAAGAGAGGTAATCAACGGTATAGGATACACAAAGGGCGAATATATGTTCAACGGAGATTCTTGCGGAGTTATTTCTGCAATCCACGAACAGTCACCGGATATCAACCAGGGTGTTGACCGAATAGCCTCTGATGAGACTTTTGAGACTAAAGCCAATGCGCAGGGTGCAGGGGATCAGGGGATGATGTTTGGTTATGCAACCAATGAAACGGCTAACTATATGCCTTTAGCTCTTGACCTTGCACATACGATCCTTAAAGAACTTTCAGCAATAAGAAGAGAAAATTCTGAAATAACTTATCTTCGTCCTGATGCTAAAAGCCAGGTAACTATTGAATATTCTGACGATCATAAACCGGTGAGGATTGACTCAATTGTTGTTTCTACGCAACATGATGATTTTGCTGCTGAAGAAGAAATGCTGAGCAAAATCAGAGAAGATATAAAAAATATACTGATCCCAAGAGTTACTGCGCTGCAGACGGAAGAAATTAAAGCTTTATTCAACGACCAGATCAAGTACCATATCAATCCAACCGGAAAATTCGTCATCGGAGGTCCTCACGGAGATACTGGCCTTACAGGAAGAAAAATCATCGTAGATACGTATGGCGGTAAAGGAGCTCACGGTGGTGGTGCGTTCTCAGGAAAAGATCCTTCTAAAGTAGACCGAAGTGCTGCATATGCTACAAGACACATAGCTAAAAACTTAGTCGCTGCAGGTGTTGCAGATGAGGTTTTGGTACAGGTTTCTTATGCAATTGGTGTCGCTGAGCCATGTGGTTTATACATCAATACTTATGGAACTTCAAAAGTAGGTATGAATGATGGTGAAATTGCAAGAAAAATTTCCGCCATATTTGATTTGCGACCGTATGCTATTGAGCAGAATCTTAAATTAAGAAACCCTATATATCAGGAGACCGCTTCGTACGGCCACATGGGAAGAGAGTCATTTACAGCTGATAAAACGTTTAATAAAGGTCATAAAAACGAACTTACTCTTACAGGCCTGGAATTTTTTACGTGGGAAAAATTAGACAAAGTAGAAGACGTTAAATCCGCTTTTGGAATTTAATCTTTTCTTTTAGATATTAAAACTGCTTTATCTTTATGAGATAAAGCAGTTTTTTTTAAATTTACGTTTTAAATAAATAAAGATGAAGAACTTTCGCGGCTTAGCTGTATTAATGTGTATTTTGTTTCTTGGTGCTTACAGCAATGCCCAAATCACCATTCATAAGATGATTAATGTAGGATATGTGTACCAGAATCAGAGTTTTGGGGAAGTAGGCGGTAAATTGCTGTTCCTGAAGACGGATGATGTTATTTACAGACTTGGGGCTTCTGCACTGATGGGCTCTGCCAATTCAGAGTTTGCTATCATGCCGAAAGTGAATGCTGACCTCTTACTGAATTTTGAAAAAAATGTTGATTTCAAACATTCCTATTATTTCCTGGCAGGAGTAGAGGGGACAAATAAATATGTTGCTCCCAAAATAGGGGTTTCTTTATTTGGGCTTCTTGATCTTACCGGAGGATATGCATTTCCAATTGCAGATTCAAGATTAAATGGTAAAGAAATGAAAGGCTTGAATATTAATTTCACACTAAATATTCCTACGGCATTCTTACATGATATGTTTAAGTAGATTTTTTTACGTATTCAATCAAAATTTCTTATAATTTCTTAACAGTTATTAAAATTTTATTTATATTTACAGCATAATTTTAATGCTTAATGATAAGACTCTACTCTAATACAAACCTGTAGTACGCAAAAACCCGACAGAATGTTTGGAGACTGCATGCATACAGTTAAATACTGAGAAGAAGTCATGAAATCAACAGATAGCCTATTAATATCTCTTTATCAGAAAGGAGACGAAGAAGCATTATCAACCCTTATCCACCGTCATCAAAAAGATCTTTTTTCGTTTATTCTGTATAAGATCAACGATGAAGATTTGGCGAATGATGTTTTTCAGGATACTTTTATCAAGATCATCATCATGCTCAAAGAAGGACGTTATAATGAGGAGGGTAAATTCATTTTGTGGGCAAAAAGAATTGCCCAGAATCTTATTATTGATCATTTCAGAGCAAAGTCCAAAAACATTAAGGTTTCTGAAACTACCTTCGAAAATGATGAGTTTTCGATCTTTGATCTGATCAGAGAGCCTTCAGAGAATATTGAAGACCAGTTGGTAAGCATGCAGATTCAGGAAGATTTACTGAAAATGTTGCAGTACTTACCCGCAAATCAGCAAGAGGTGATAAAACTCAGGTTTTTTGACGGACTTAGTTTCAAAGAAATTGCAGATCATACGGACATGAGTATCAATACTACTTTGGGAAGGGTGCGCTATGCACTTATTAATCTAAGGAAAATAATGGAAGAAAATAATATTGTATTGACGAGATAATAATTCACCATGTTTCACGTTTTAAAGAAAAAACTTTTCTGCCTATGAAAAATAACGATTCTTTAAAAATGAAATGTCTGAAACCCAAAAAACAAACCATTGATTTTTTGCTGAGTTTCTCAAAAAGTCTTGAGGTGGTCAGGATTAAGGATCAACCTTATCAACTTTCAAAAAATTAATTATTAATTTTGTGCTGTATGAAAATTCAGCACATTTTTTTTGACCTTGACAATACGCTTTGGGATCACCGTAGAAACGCTTATCTAACCATTAAAGATCTTTTCGGCAAAGAAGAAATTACCCTTAAATATAACATAGATTTTGAAGAGTTTCATTCTGTGTACCATGAGATTAACGAAAAGCTTTGGGAACAGATAAGAGATGGTGAAATTGATAAGGAATATTTGAGAAAACACAGGTTTTATGGGACATTCAACCATTTTGGAATTGATGACCTTGAGTTGTCTATGTTTTTTGAAGAACACTTTTTAGATAAAATACTTAATTACAATCACCTGGTGGAAGGTGCAGAATATATTTTAGATTATTTGAAAGCTAAAAGATATACTTTGCATATCATTTCAAATGGTTTTCAGGAAGTTACAGAAAGGAAGTGTATCTTATCGGGAATTGCTCATTATTTCACAACAATTACCAGCGCAGATTCTGTAGGTGTAAGAAAGCCGAATCCGGCCATTTTCAACTATTCTTTGGGTCTTGCCGGAGCAGAAAAAGAAGAAAGTATTCTGATAGGCGATGACTGGATCGCAGATGTTACCGGCGCACAGGATTTCGGGATGGATGTTATTTTCTTTGATGTTCTGAATGAAAATCCGAAGCAGGAAAACTTAAAAGTTATTAAACACCTTTTACAGATTAAAGAATATTTATAAAAATCCCTCTCAAAAATGAGAGGGATTAAGGTTCTATACTTAAATTCCCAGACTTTCTCTGACTCTTTTGATTGTTTTTGTGGCAATTGATCTTGTTTTAAAAGCGCCTTCCTGAAGTTTTGCTTCCAGTTCTTCAAGATTGTTCATGTAATAAGAAAACAATTCTCTCTCTCTTTCAAATCTTGCTAAGATTAACTCTAATAACTCTTTCTTTGCATGACCGTAACCAAAGTTACCGGCCAGGTATTTTGCTCTCAGTTCTTCGGTTTGATCAGGAGTCGCAATCAATTCGTAGATGGCAAAAGTTTTATCAGTAGAAGGGTCTTTGGGTTCTTCCAAAGATTTGGAATCACTTTCTATGCTCATGACCTGCTTTTTTAATTGCTTTTCAGGTAAGAAGATATTGATGATGTTTCCTCTTGATTTGGACATTTTATGGCCGTCAATTCCCGGAACGTATTTGGTGTCTTCCTGCAGTTCAGCCTGAGGTAAAACCAGGACTTCACCCATCTGATTATTGAATCTTGAAGCTACATCACGGGCAAATTCCAGATGCTGGAGCTGATCCTTTCCTACAGGAACGATTTCAGCATCGTATAATAAAATATCAGCAGCCATCAGGATAGGATAGGTAAACAGTCCTGCATTAACGTCCTGTAACCGGTCTGCTTTATCTTTGAAAGAATGTGCTAAAGTTAGTCTCTGGTATGGAAAAAAACATGATAGATGCCAAGATAGTTCACAGGTTTCAGGGATGTCACTCTGTCTGTAAAAGAATGTTTTTTCGGTATCCAGTCCGCAGGCAAGCCAGGCTGCAGCAATTTCGTACGTATTTTGTTTCAGTTCTTTTGCATCTTTAATCTGAGTAAGCGAATGAAGGTTCGCAATGAATAAAAATGATTCGTTTCCTGCTTTCTTTGAAAGCTCAACTGCAGGAATAATAGCACCTAAAAGATTTCCAAGATGTGGGGTTCCGGTGGCTTGTATGCCGGTAAGAATTCTTGACATTTTTTTTAAATTAATTTTTAAAATTATTGAATTGCAAATTTAAGTAAATCCCATTCAGATTCGAAGCTTGGCTGAATAAGTTTTCTAGTATTACCAGTAGAACATATAGAGACAATGATTTCTAAAGACGAAAATAACAGAGTCTGAATAGTATTTAAATTGGATAATAGATTCAAGTCTGTGGATTGTATTACGGGATCAGAACTTTATCTCCTCCATATTTTGGTTCAACACCAAAAATAAAATCCCAGAAAACTTTTGCTCTCGCCAGTTTTTCTCTTGCATTGGTCTTAAACCCTGCATATTTGTTAACATCTTCTGCATTATAACCAAATGCTTCGATGCCATTTTTCCTTGCGAGATAAACGGCCCGCTCGTTATGGAAACGTTGTGAGATAATAATATAGGAATTCTGCCCGAAAATTTCTTTTGCCCGCACAACAGAGTCCAAAGTTCTGAAACCGGCAAAATCTTCAAATATTTTTTCAGCAGGAACCCCTGACCTGATCAACTCATTCTTCATTTCTTCAGGTTCATTGTAATTCTTTTTAGAATTATCGCCGCTGACAATGATATTTTTTACTTTTCCTGATTTATAAAGTGCAGCTGCTGCAGTAATTCTGTTGAAAAAGTATGCATTCGGATTTCCGTTTGAAAGTGTCTTGCCGGTTCCCAGTAACAGCCCCGTTTTCTCATTAGGAAGTTTGGATAATTCTGAGGTAATATAATCTTCGGACTCACTATTTATTTTGAGGTTTGCCCATAAAATAAAAAGGGCTGATATTCCTAAGAATACCAGTCCGATGTACAATATTTTTTTTAAAATTTTCATTATTTAAAATTCTAAGCCATTTGGGAATGCTTTCTTTCTGAAAATCAATAAAAATGCAGCACCCACCGTAATTGCAGAATCTGCAACATTGAAAATATATTTGAAGAACTCAAAGTGTCTGCCGCCGATCAAAGGCCAGCTTTCAGGAACAGTCCAGTCAACTAATGGAAAATGAAGCATGTCAACTACACATCCTTTCATGAACGCAGAATAACCCTCACCAAAAGGAACTAGTTTTGAAACTCCTCCATATCCTATCCACTGATTAACGCTCTCATCATAGACCATCCCACTGTTGAAAATCAGACCGTAAAACATCCCGTCCAGAAGATTTCCTATTGCTCCGGCGAAAATAACAGCCATCGGAATAATGAGATAATTAGACTCGCCTCTGGATAACCATTTTTTAAACAGGTAGATCATTCCGCCTATAAGAAAAACACGTACGATGACCAGAAAATATTTGCCCAGCATACCGCCAAAATGAAAACCGTAGGCCATACCCGGATTTTCCACGAAGGTCAATCTAAAACCTGGCATTACAGCAATGCTGTCATTCAGTTCGAAATGCGTTTTCACATAGATTTTAGAAACCTGATCAATTAATAAAATAAGAAAAGTGATAAGTGCAATCTTCTTCATTACAGGTTCGTCTTTGGTTTGTCTTTACTGTTTTTTGCAGAGTGTTCTTTTTTTGCAGGAGTCCTTGGCTCAAAGGTTTGAGTTTTTGCTCCTCTGGTATGAAATTTTTCGTATCGAATTCCCATTTCTTTCATTACACCTTTCAGCGCATTCAGCTCCATTTGGTTCTTTGGGTGTACAATTAATGCCTCCATCTTCTGTTTATTTAAATTTTTTATTTTTTGGAAAGTTCATCCAGTCTTTTTCTGTCTTTTGCAGACAGGTCATTGACTCCATTCTTTCCCATTTTGCTGAGAAGTCTGTCGATCTCCTTTTCTCTTTCTCTTTTGTCCGAATTGAATTTTTGATCTATAGTCAGATTTTCAGGCTTATCAGGATAGAATCTGTTTTTGATCCTATCTTTATTAAAATACCATAAAACTGCCAAGAGGATAATACCTAAAATCAAATATTCGCTCATAGATATAATTAAAAATTAGGTTTATATAATGTTTAGAAACACCATATAAACCCAATTATTTATTTACAAAAATAAGATAAAAATAATTATCTCTGCATATTTTTAGCTTCAATACTCAAAGTAGCATGCGGAACTGCTAAAAGTCTTTCTTTAGGAATTAGTTTTCCTGTTACTCTGCAGACTCCGTAGGTCTTATTTTCAATTCGGATCAGGGCATTTTTAAGATCTCTTACAAATTTTTCCTGTCTTCCTGCCAAAATTGAATTTTGCTCTTTACTCAATGTTTCTGCACCTTCTTCAAAAGCTTTGAAAGTAGGTGAGGTATCATCGGTTCCGTTATTCTGATCGTTGATAAAACTTTCTCTGATCAATTGAAGATCTTTTTCTGCTTTATCTATTTTTTCTCTGATTATTTTTTTAAATTCTTGTAAATCAGAGTCATTATATCTTACTCTTTCGTCTTGCATGGTCTTTTTCTTTTTTAATAAAATTATGAAATGGATTTTGAAAAAACAATAACTATATATTAATTTTTTTCAACATTTACCTTGAAATTTAGTTCATCTATGTCGATTTCGTTAAAATCTGAAAGTGAAGATACAATTTCTATTTTATTCGACAAGACCTCTGATGAAATATATTCCTCATTTTGTCTGATTTGCTCCAAAAAAGGGCTGTTTTCTTCCAAAATGATGTTTATTCTGTCTGTTAATTCAAAATCTTTCTCTTTTCTCAGACTCTGGATCCGGTTGATAAACTCTCTTGCGATTCCTTCTGATTTTAACTCATCAGTCATCTTCAAATCTAATGCCACAGTTGTTTTTCCGTCAGAAGTTACCGTCCATCCCGGAATATCTTTCGTTGAAATCTCCACATCACCAGTTGTAATTTCATAGCCCTGAATTTCTAAACTACCTTCTTTTTCTAACAGGGAGATCTGCTCGGCTGAAAGATTGGTAATTTCACTGCCAACGGTTTTCATGTCTTTCCCGAGTCTTGAACCTAAAGTCTTAAAATTGGGCTTTATTTGTTTTACAATTAAGTGGGATGCTTCTTCAGCATTGATTAACTGTAATTCTTTAACATTAACTTCCTGTTTGATCAGGTCTGCAACCGCTAAAATCTGTTCTTCCGTCTTTTTGTCCAAAACAGGGATCAGAACTTTCTGTAATGGCTGGCGTACTTTTACATTTTCCTTTTTTCTCAAGGAGAACACCATACTTGTAATGCTTTGTGCCAGATGGGTTTTCTCAACAAGATCCTGATCAATTAAATTTTCATCAGCAACCGGAAAGTCTGTCAAATGTACAGATTCACAGTTTTCTTTTCCTGTTACTTTGTTTAGATCCTGATAAAGCTGATCCATAAAGAACGGAGCGATCGGAGCGGATAATTTGGCAACTGTTTCAAGACAGGTATATAAAGTCTGGTAAGCAGAAATTTTGTCATCAGAATAGTCTCCTTTCCAGAAACGTCTTCTGCATAGTCTTACATACCAATTACTCAGGTTGTCATTCACGAAATTGCTGATCGATCTTGCCACTCTTGTCGGTTCATAATCTTCATAAAATGCCTTTACTTCTTTAATTAAAAGATTCAGTTCCGATAAGATCCAACGGTCGATTTCCGGACGGTTTTCAATATCTTTTTCAGAATAATTAAATCCGTCAACATTCGCATATAAAACAAAAAATGAGTAGGTATTGTAAAGGGTTCCAAAGAATTTTCTTCTAACCTCATCAATTCCTTCAATATCAAACTTCAGGTTTTCCCATGGATTGGCATTTGAAATCATGTACCAACGTGTCGCATCGGGGCCGTATATTGCAAGTGTTTCAAACGGATCAACGGCATTTCCTAAACGCTTTGACATCTTCTGACCGTTTTTATCCAAAACAAGTCCGTTGCTCATCACATTTTTATAAGCAACCGAATCAAAAACTGCTGTTCCGATGGCGTGGAGTGTATAGAACCAGCCTCTCGTCTGATCTACCCCTTCCGCAATAAAGTCTGCCGGGAAAGCTTTATGATTATCAATCAGTTCTTTATTTTCAAAAGGGTAGTGAAGCTGTGCATAAGGCATAGATCCTGAATCGAACCAAACGTCGATCAGGTCGCTTTCGCGGTTCATTGCTTTTCCTGAATCTGAAACCAAAACAATCTTGTCTACGATATTCTTGTGTAAGTCAACCAAAGAATAATTTTCCTCAGACATATCACCGGTCACAAAACCTTTAAACGGGTTTTCTTTCATTAAACCTGCCGCAACAGATTTTTCAATTTCATTGTATAATTCTTCTACAGAACCGATTATTTTCTCTTCAGCCTGCCCTGAACCGATAGAAGAGTCTGTTCTCCAGATTGGTAAAGGAATTCCCCAATATCTTGAACGGGAGAGGTTCCAGTCGTTTACATTTTCTAACCAGTTGGCAAAACGACCTTCTCCGGTAGCTTTTGGCTTCCAGTTGATTTCTTTGTTCAGATCCACCAGGCGTTCTTTGACAGCGGTCATTTTTACAAACCATGAGTCGAGCGGATAATATAAAACCGGCTTATCAGTTCTCCAGCAGTGAGGGTAGCTGTGGACATATTTTTCAACCTTAAAGGCTTTGTTTTCTGTTTTTAAAACGATAGCAAGCTCTACATCCCAGGATTTTTCCGGTGCAGTTCCTTCGTCGTAGTATTCGTTTTTAATATATTTTCCTGAGAATGTCTCCGGAACATTATTTCCCTTAATGAATTTCCCCTGAAGATCAACCAACGGAACCAGATTGTCATTCTCATCCTTGATCAGCATTGGCGGGATTCCGTTTTCTTTGGCAACTCTCGCATCATCTGCACCGAAAGTAGGAGCGATATGAACGATACCTGTACCATCTTCCGTAGTCACAAAATCACCAATAATTACTTTGAATGCTTTTTCAGGAGTTTCGTCAGGCTTAAACCATGGAATCAACTGTTCGTATTGAGTTCCTGCTAATTTCTCTCCTGTAAATTCTTTTACAATTTTGTAGGGAATGGTTTTGTTGTCTGAAGTATAATTTGCAAGATCTTCGTCTGTTCCCTCCACGAATTTTTTACCGAAATTTTTCTCAAGTAAAACTCTTGCCAGAACGACTGTTATAGGTTCAAAAGTATACTGATTAAAAGTTTTCACCAAAACATATTCAATATCTCTACCTACTGCCAAAGCGGTGTTTGATGGTAAAGTCCATGGGGTTGTCGTCCATGCAAGAATGTTTATATCTCCGTCAATATCGTTGAATAATTCAGAAGAATTCTTTTTAACTTTAAACTGAGCAACAATCGTTGTATCGGTTACGTCACGGTAAGTGCCGGGCTGATTCAATTCATGTGAAGAAAGTCCGGTTCCTGCTTTCGGGGAGTAAGGCTGAATGGTGTACCCTTTATACAACAGTTCTTTGCTGTACAATTGCTTCAACAACCACCAAACCGTCTCCATATATTTTGATTTGTACGTGATGTACGGATCTTCAAGATCAACCCAGTAACCAATTTTTTCGGTCAGGTGATTCCAGACATCTGTGTAGCGCATTACTGCTTCACGACAGGCTTTGTTATAATCTTCAATCGAAATTTTTTTGCCAATATCTTCTTTTGTGATTCCGAGTTCTTTTTCAACTCCTAATTCGACCGGAAGTCCGTGCGTGTCCCAACCCGCCTTACGGAAAACCTGCTTCCCGTTCTGCGTTTGGTAACGACAGAAAATATCTTTCAACGCTCTTGCCATAACGTGGTGGATTCCAGGCATTCCGTTAGCTGAAGGGGGACCCTCATAAAATACGAACTCAGGATTTCCCTGGCGTGTTTCCACACTTTTTGCAAAAGTGTCGTTAGCTTTCCAGAATTCCGAAACATTCTCGGCTACATCTATAAGGTTGAGGTTTTTATATTCTTTAAATTGGCTCATTTGTAATTTCTCAATTTCGTTGATTAATCAAGTTGGCAAATTTAGTGATTTTTGTCGGTTTATAAGATATGTTTTATTTTGATTCGGTCTATGGAAAGATTGAAACAAAAACAAATGTTTACCTCACGAATGATCAGGAGTAAATATGAATTGATGGAATAAATTTTCAATGGTAATAATGAGCACTTTTTATCAATGGAAACTTTAGATTTCATTTCGTTAGTAATGGTTTTCAGTCATCATTTTAGCAGTTATGATTATTAGCTTATCCTTGGCTCATACAGATTAATTTTACATAAGCCATCCGGTACAAATCTGTTGAATCAGGGGCCGTTAAATTGTAACAGGAGATTTCAAAAGATTTTTTAAAATGAAATGCTTCATTCATTTCATTTTAAATAAATTTGTTGTCTAAATTTAAACTAATTGGAACTCTTCCCATCTATCGAAAAATCAGGCATTCAGGAAATAAAAAGTTTTCAGGAGGAAAAACTTCGGGAGCTTTTACAGTATCTTGAAAACAAATCACCTTTCTATCAGAAGTTATTCAAAGAAAACAATATCCGGATTTCTGATATTCAGACGTTGGAAGATTTGTGGAAAATACCAGCAACGACAAAGAATGATATCCAGCAGAATAATGATGATTTTTTCTGCATTCCTCAAGATCAAATCGTCGATTACAGTACAACTTCAGGAACCTTAGGTGATCCCGTGACTTTTGGGCTGTCAGATCATGATCTTGAAAGACTGGCTTACAACGAAGCCGTTTCTTTTGCCTGTGCCGGCATCAGGAAGGGCGATGTCGTACAAATGATAACTACGATTGATAAAAGATTCATGGCAGGTCTTGCTTATTTTTTAGGCTTGAGAAAAATGGGGGCCAGCGTGGTAAGAATGGGGCCGGGAATCCCTGAACTTCAATGGGATTCTATTTTCAGGTATAAACCTAAATATCTGATCACTGTTCCTTCATTTTTATTAAAAATGATTGATTATGCTGAGAAACACGGGATTGATTATAAGAATTGCAGTGTTTATGGAGCGGTATGTATTGGTGAAAGTATCAAGAATCAGGATTTTACAGATAATATTCTTTCGCAGAAAATTAAAGAGAAGTGGAATATTCAACTCTATTCTACCTACGCGTCTACAGAAATGAGTACTGCCTTTACCGAATGTGAATTTCAGGCTGGAGGTCACCAACACCCGGAATTAATTATTACCGAAATTCTTGATGACAATGGAAATCCTGTAAAGGACGGGGAAAGCGGCGAATTGACTATTACCACATTAGGGGTTGAGGCGGTTCCTCTGTTAAGGTTTAAAACGGGAGATTTAGTTAAAGCACATTACACGCCTTGCCGTTGCGGAAGAAATACAATGAGATTAGGTCCGGTTGTCGGAAGGAAACAGCAGATGATCAAGTATAAAGGAACGACGTTGTATCCACCTGCGATGAATGATATCCTCAATGACTTTGAAGGCATTCAGTGTTATCAGATTGTGATCCAGGCAAACGAAATTGGTCTTGATGAAATTATTATCAGGATCAGTACCGACAGAACTGAAGAAAGTTTTGAAGGTGAAGTGCGAGATCATTTTAGAGCAAAACTAAGAGTGAGCCCAAAAATTGAAATGGTAGATTTTGATATCTTGTCTAAAACGGTTTTTAATCCCAATAGCAGAAAGCCAATTAACTTTTTAGATTTAAGATAAGCAGAATTAATTATTCAAATTAAATGGAAATATTTTTACTCCATTAAAATTTTATTGATGTTGAATATTATCTTTGCTGAAAATTTTGATAAACTATGAAAAAAGTGTTTCTTTTTCTCATTGTCTCAATGAACACTGCAATCTTTGCTCAAAACAAACTGACTGTAAAATCCGGGAATTTAAATTTTTTAAAAGATCAGACTGAAGTTAATGTTCAGCGTATCTACGGAGAACCTCTTTTTCAGGCAGAGAATTTTACAGAAACTCAGTATATTGAACGGCGACATACTGAAACGGTCGCTAAGAAAGGCGAAGAAGCCTGGAAAAACTGGATAGAGGCCTGGGAACAGCATGCTGAAACAATCTGGACAGAAAAGTTTGTTGTTGGACTGAATAAATCAAAGAAAATAAAATTTGGTCAGAATATTGATGCCAGATATACCGTGATCATTCAGCCTAAATGGATGTATGCAGGATGGAGTGGTTTTATCCTGCAGCCGGGAAAACTGTCGGCTGATTTGAGCTTTGTGGAAACAGCAAACCCTTCAAATGTCCTGGCAACAGTGGAGGTGGATAAAATTGAAGGAATTGGAAGTAAAGTGGATTACGGAATGGAATATGGAAGGATTTCTGCTGCTTATGAGAAAACAGGCAGGGAATTAGGAAAAGAAATTAAAAAAGCTTTACAATAAAATACAAATCGGTCTGAAATTCTCAGACCGATTTTTTTTATGCCTGCTTCTTTTCCAGCTTTATAAAATCGGCAAGATTCTTTATCGCAGTATCGTGTATTCTCACGAATGTATTTTTTTTATCCCAGACATATCCGGCTAAAACGGCGCATATTTTTCTTTTGACATCAGGATTTTCCGGTTGATGAAAAAACAGTTCTTGAAGATTTCCTGTGTACCATTCTTTAACATAGGTTGTAAAAACGTTGACTCCGTATAAAATATAGTCCGCGTATTCTTTCTGCCAATCTACGGTTTCTCCGTTCAGCTGCCGGATCGCTAATTTTGCAGCCAGCATTCCGGATTCTGTGGCGAAAGCCATTCCTGATGAGAAAACCGGATCAAGAAATTCAGATGCATTTCCCGTCAAAGCAAATCCGTCTCCGAATAAACTTTTTACCGAACAGGAATAATCCTTCAGGTGTCTCGGTTCAAAAAGAAACTCTACATCTCCGAAACGTTTTACATAATAATCAGAAAGTGAAATGGCTTTTTTCAAAGCTTCAGCGGGATCTCCGCTTTCAGACAGTTTTTCAATATAATCAGTGGGCCCTACAATTCCGACACTGGTATTTCCATTTGAAAAAGGGATTACCCAAAGCCAGACTTCGGTTTCAATAATATCAAATGAAATGAGGGTTCCCTCTTCACCCTCTTCCCGGTTAACATCTTTTACGTGAGCGAATATTGCAGAATGAGGTGAAAGTTTGGATGGCTTTTCTAAATCGAGAAGTCTTGGTAAAACTCTTCCGTATCCACTGGAGTCAATGACAAATTTTGCGTGAATCTCCTTCGTTTCTCCGTTTTTATTTTTTACAGTGGTTACAGAATCAGTACCGTTAAATTCAATACCGATCACCTCCGTTTCAAATTCAAGGTCAATTCCTTTGTTGATGACTTCCTGTGCTAATATATTGTCAAAATCAGCTCTCGGAACCTGCCATGTCCAGTCCCAGCCATCACCGAACTTGTTGCTGAAATCAAAAATACAGACCTCACTTCCCCGCATGAAACGGGCCCCCAGTTTTTTTTCAAAACCCATTTTGTCCAAAGCCGGAAATAATCCGGCCTCATCAAAATGATCCATTACTCTTGGGATCAGGCTTTCACCAACAACCAATCTCGGGAATTTAGTTTTTTCAACCACTTTCACATTGATGTTGTTCTTCTTTAAATAGGCAGAAGATACGCATCCGGAAGGTCCGGCTCCAATTACTAAAACATCAACAATTTCTTTGTCCATTTGTTTAATAAAACTTTTTATCTTTGCGCAAAATTAGTGACAATTAATCATATTTTACAAAATTATATACTATTACTTTTAATTGATGAAAATAAATAACTTTTTAGAACTGAGCGATTTTCAGAGAATAATTATCGAAAATGAAAGCATAGAATTGGATCCTTCACTTCTCGACAGGGTGAATGAAAGTTTTTCTTTTCTTAAAGAATTTTCAAAGAACAAAGTAATTTATGGTGTCAATACAGGTTTTGGGCCGATGGCGCAATTTAAAATCAGTGATGAAGATACCCATCAGCTGCAATATAATTTAATCAGAAGTCATTCCTCAGGTATTGGAAATCCGCTTCCTGCGGATGAGGTAAAAGCATGTATGCTGGCCAGGCTGAATACTTTGTCACTGGGAAATTCCGGCGTACATGAATCTGTAGTAAATTTACTTAAAGAGTTGATCAACAGAAATATTACGCCCTTGATTTTTGAGCATGGCGGTGTTGGTGCAAGCGGAGATCTCGTTCAGCTGGCTCATTTAGCCTTAGTTTTAATTGGTGAAGGAGAAGTCTTTTACAGAGGGGAAAGAAAGTCAACGAAGGAAGTTTTTGGAATTGAAGGTTTAGAGCCTATTCAGGTTGAGATAAGAGAAGGTCTGGCTTTGATGAACGGAACTTCTGTTATGTCAGGGATTGGTATCGTTAATGCTTACAAAGCAAGTCAGTTAACCGGGATTTCACTGAAATTATCATGTGCTATTAACGAAATTGTTCAGGCATATGATGACCATTTTTCAGAAGTACTGAACGGAACAAAACTTCACACAGGTCAGCAGAAGATTGCAGAGAAAATGCGTGCTCACCTGTCGGACAGCAAATTGATCAGAAAAAGAGCTGATCATCTGTATACGCATTTTGAAGAGCAGGAAAAGGTTTTTAAAGAAAAAGTGCAGGAATATTACTCTTTGAGATGTATTCCTCAGATTCTGGGACCTGTTCTGGATACGCTGGAATATACTGAGAAAGTCCTCGAAAATGAGATTAACTCAGCCAATGACAATCCTATCATCAACGTTGCAGACCAACATGTTTATCATGGTGGAAATTTCCATGGAGACTATGTCTCTCTTGAAATGGATAAGCTGAAAATTGTAGTGACAAAACTGACAATGCTGGCTGAAAGACAGTTGAATTATCTGCTGAATTCAAAAATTAATGAGATTCTTCCTCCGTTTGTAAATTTAGGGAAATTAGGCTTTAATTTCGGAATGCAGGGCGTGCAGTTCACCGCAACATCTACCACGGCAGAAAGCCAGATGCTCTCCAATCCGATGTATGTTCACAGTATACCTAATAACAATGATAACCAGGATATTGTAAGCATGGGAACCAATGCTGCGGTTATCTGCAGAAAGGTCATCGAAAATGCATTTGAAGTTCTGGCAATTGAAGCTGTAACAGTGGTTCAGGCAATAGAATATTTTGGCTACCAGGATAAAGTTTCGTCAAAAACAAAGGAATTGTATGATGACATCAGAAACCTGGTTCCTGTATTCTCTGAAGATATGGTGATGTATCCGTATCTTCAGAAAGTGAAGGACTATCTGAAAAAATAAGACGTCTAAGAAGTCTGACGAGATGAACAGGTGAAATCTTTAGGGGCAGAAAATCATTAACCTACTTCTTACAAGTCCCTGAGGGGATTAACAGACAGAAGGATGAAAATCCTATATTTAAAACATCAAAAACTAAGTTACAACAGATGAAATGTGCAATCATAACAGGAGGTTCCCGAGGTATCGGCAGAGCAATCTGTATAAAACTGGCAGAGGATAAAAAATACCATATTTTAATCAATTATACTTCAAACGAAGCTGCAGCAAAAGAAACGCTGGCTGGCGTTGAGGCATTGGGAGCAACAGGTGAAATCCTTAAGTTTGATGTAGGAAATGCTGAGGAAACATTGAAAGTTTTAGGGGAGTGGCAGGAAAACAATCCAAAAGCAATTGTTGAGGTTATTGTCAACAATGCGGGAATCACAAGAGACGGATTATTCATGTGGATGCCTAGTGAAGACTGGAACTCAGTGATCAATACGAGCCTGAACGGTTTTTATAATGTTACTAACTTTTTCATTCAGAAATTGTTAAGAAACAAATATGGCAGAATTATTAATATGGTTTCTGTTTCAGGAGTGAAAGGTACAGCAGGACAAACGAATTATTCCGCAGCGAAGGGCGCTTTAGTGGGAGCTACAAAAGCTCTTGCACAGGAAGTAGCTAAGAGAAATATTACGGTAAATGCTGTTGCACCGGGTTTTATCAAAACAGATATGACCCAGGATTTCAATGAAGACGAGCTGAAAGCAATGATCCCTGTCAACCGTTTTGGTGAAGCAGAAGAGGTAGCAGATCTGGTGGCATTTTTAGCTTCACGAAAATCTTCTTACATCACAGGGGAAGTGATCAATATCAATGGGGGAATTTATTCGTAAGTTGGTATTAATGTAGGAATGTAACAGTAGTTTAATGTAACAATGTAATAATGATGTAAATGTAACAATGTAATAATGGGAGGAATGTAACAGTTTACCAATGGGATAAATGTAGCAGTTTACCAATGATTTAAATGTAAAAATGTAATAATTTGTCAATGTAACTGTTTGATATTGTAGAAATGTTCGTTCAGAATGATAAACTAATAATTGGTACCCAATACATCATTAAAAGCGTCATTCATAATTTACATATTGTAAAATTGTTTCATTTATATCATTGCTAAACTATTGCATTTGCATCATTGTTACATTTATCCCATTGTTAAACTGTTACATTTTCCTCATTGTTAAACTGTTACATTAATTGTATTGTTACACTGTCAATCTTGTTCATTGGTAAATTAAAAAAAAATGGAAAATAGGGTAGTAATTACCGGAATGGGAATTTATTCTTGCATCGGAACTTCTTTGAAAGAGGTGAAAGAATCCCTGTATCAAGGAAAATCAGGAATCGTTTTAGTGGATGAAAGAAAAGAATTTGGCTTTAGGTCAGGTTTGTCGGGCGTTGTTCCAAAACCGGATCTGAAAAATCTTCTCAGCAGACGCCAGCGTATCAGCATGGGCGAGGAAAGTGAGTACGCGTATTTAGCAACACTTGATGCATTAAAACATGCAGATGTAGATCAGGATTTTTTAGACCGGAATGAGGTAGGTATTTTATATGGAAATGACAGTGTTTCTAAAGCAGTGGTAGAATCTATAGACATTGCAAGAGAAAAGAAAGACACGGCTTTAATGGGATCCGGAGCGATTTTCAAATCAATGAATTCTACCGTTACCATGAATCTTTCAACCATTTTCAGGCTAAAGGGAATTAATCTGACGATCAGCGCAGCTTGTGCCAGCGGTTCTCATTCTTTAGGATTGGCTTACATGATGATAAAAAATGGTTTTCAGGATATGATCGTTTGTGGTGGTGCCCAGGAAACCAATAAATATGCGATGGCAAGTTTTGATGGATTAGGTGTCTTTTCTGTCAGGGAAAATGAGCCGGCAAAAGCATCAAGACCGTTCGATGCTGAAAGGGACGGTTTAATTCCAAGTGGTGGAGCAGCTTCATTAATTGTTGAAAGCCTGGAATCTGCGCAGAGAAGAGGAGCAACCATTTTAGGGGAGATTGTTGGATATGGTTTTTCTTCAAACGGAGGACATATTTCCACTCCTAATATTGACGGTCCTGCATTAGCAATGAACCGTGCTCTGCAACAGTCAGGTTTACAAGTGAAAGATATTGACTATATCAACGCTCATGCAACTTCCACACCAATTGGCGATGCCAATGAAGCAAAAGCAATTCATGAAATTTTTGGCAGTGAAGTTCCTGTAAGTTCTACAAAATCAATGACTGGACATGAGTGCTGGATGGCCGGAGCAAGTGAAGTAATTTATTCAATCCTGATGATGCAGAATGATTTTATAGCACCCAATATTAATTTGGAAAATCCTGATGAAGACGCTAAAATGATTAATTTAATCTCAGAAACAAAAAATCAAAAAATTGACGTATTTTTGTCCAATTCTTTCGGATTCGGAGGAACAAATTCTGCATTAATTGTTAAAAAATTTGAGTAAAAACATGGAAAGAGAAAAAATTGTTGCCATTGCTAATGATTTTTTAATCAATGAATTTGAAGTAGATGGTGACGAAATCAGCAATGATGCCCATTTTAAAAAGACTTTGGGCTTAGACAGTTTAGATTATATCGATCTGGTGGTAGTGATCGAATCCAGTTTTGGTGTGAAGTTAGGTGAAACAGATTTCAAAAACATCATCACGTTCAACGATTTTTACACGGCAATTGAAAATAAGGTCTCTTTAAAAATGTAACGGTGAACTAATGTATTAATGTACCAATTTAATAGTGTATCAATGTAATAATGTAACAATGTATCAATATGTCTATGTACCAATGGATCGATGTTATAATTTTACCAATTTTAGGTTATTGTTATACTGTTATGCTGGAATATTGTTAAATTAGAAATATGAACAAATGGAAAGGCAGGTCTAAAGGCACAATCTTAGGTTACAGAATCTTCGTTTGGTGCATCAAAAATGCAGGAATCCGGAGTTCTTATTTTGTTCTGTATTTTGTTGCGGCCTATTATTTTATCTTCGAAAAAAGAAGCAATCATTATATCTCCTATTATTTTCAGAAAAGGTTGAAATATAGTTATTGGAAGACCAAATTCTCAATATTCAAAAGCTATTTTACATTTGGGACTGTTTTAATTGATAAAACTGCGATTTCTGCAGGCTTGAGGGATCAGTATACCTATGAATTTGACGGAATAGAAAATCTGAGAAATCTTTTAGCGGAGAAAAAAGGAGGAGTCCTGATCAGTGCCCACATCGGTAATTTTGAAATTGCAGAACATTTCTTTGCAGATATAGATTTCGACTGTCAGATTAATCTGGTTACGACAGACCAGGAAGTTACAGTCATCAAAGAATATCTCGAAAGCGTTTCTGTCAAGCAGACCAATATCAAATTCATTTACGTGAAAGATGATATGTCCCATATTTTCGATATCAATGAAGCGCTCTCAAAAAACGAGCTTATCTGTTTCACCGGTGACCGGTATTTTGAGGGTTCGAAATTTCTGGAAGCAGATTTATTAGGTGAAAATGCAAAATTTCCGGCCGGACCGTTCCTTATAGCCTCAAGATTAGGCGTTCCCGTGGTATATGTTTACGTAATGAAAGAAAAAAATCTACATTATCACCTGTACGCAAGAGTCGCCCCACACGTCAAAAAGCGAGATGCACAGGGACTTCTCAATTCATATACTCAAAATCTGGAATCGATGGTTAAGAAATATCCATTGCAATGGTTCAATTACTTCGATTTTTGGGATGATGCAGACTGATTTTTTTAGTTGATTATGCTGCAGAGTTAGATTTGGGCAGCTGTTTCCGCCCTCCGTTCCCGCTTTTTTATTTCCCGATCCCCAACCCTTCCAAATAAAAAGAGCTTCACTTAGGTCGGGCTGCGAGCAGTTCAGGGGTATTAATAAGACTGTAAAATCTGCGATATCCGTGCTGTCTTTGGAAAGTAATTTTGGTTGGCGAAGCAAAGCCTGACACGATTGCAATCATAAAAAAACACATACAAATTTTTAAAAAGCTACGTGGAGTTTGTTTTTTACGATGTAATTTTAAAAACATTTATTCCAGACTGTTTGATAAACTTTTGTACCTTTTGCCGTTAAAACGATAATCAGAAATTGAACAAACAATACGACATATTGGTAATCGGCAGCGGTCTCGGCGGTCTTGTTTCTGCACTTATATTGGCAAAGGAAGGCCTTAAGGTCTGCGTGCTTGAGAAAAACAATCAATATGGCGGTAATCTTCAGACCTTTTCAAGAGACAAATTGATTTTTGATACCGGTGTTCATTATCTCGGAGGACTGTCGGACGGGCAGAATCTGCATCAGTTCTTTTCTTATTTAGAAATTATGGATGACCTCGAAATTCAGAAAATGGATGAAGACGGTTATGATAAAATCACTTTTGCAGATGATGAAAATGAATATCCTCATGCTCAGGGATACCGTAATTTTATAAAGCAGCTGTCAGCATTTTTCCCGGATGAAAAAGAAAACCTGGAAAACTATTGTGAAGAAGTTCAGAGAATATGCAGTTTTTTTCCAAGATATCATGTTATAGGGGAAGACAATTATAAAGAAGAGATTCTGCATCTCAATACCAGAAGATTTATCGAGTCCATTACTTCAAACGAAAAACTTCAGGCCGTTTTGTTAGGATCAAATTTCCTGTATGCAGGGGATTCTGAGAACACTCCGTTTTACGTTCATGCCCTGACGATTAATTCGTATATCCAGAGTGCTTATAAGTGTGTCAGAGGAGGCAGCCAGATTTCGAAGCTGCTCATTAAAAAATTAAGACAATATGGAGCTAATGTTTACAAGCATTCCGAAGTTTCTGAATTTATTTTCAATAATGACAATACCCTGACAGCAGTAAAAACAAAAGAAGGAAAAGAATATACTGCCAAAAAGTTTATTTCCAATATAGAAATCCGTACTGCCATCCGGCTGATTGGCGAAAAAAGGCTTAAAAAATCTTTTCTCAACAGAATTTTAAGCTGGCAGCCCGTTTCTTCATGCTTCAGTGTGTATTTGGTTTTAAAGCCTCAGTCTGTTCCCAATTTTAATTATAATGTTTATCATTATTCATCAGAATCAGTCTGGAAGGCATACCGTTATCAAAGAGACAGCTGGCCTTCAACCTATATGCTTTCTTCAACGCCTTCAAAGCATAATCCTGTATTTGCAGAGAGCTTAACTGCAATTTCCTACATGGATTTTGAAGAAGTCAAAGACTGGGAAAATACATTCAACACGTTTACAGATCATAATAGAAGAGATGAATTATATGAAAAATTCAAACATGAAAAGGCTGAAAAGATGATTACCGCACTTGAAAAGAAAATACCACATGTAAGGAACTCTATAGAAAGTATATATACTTCATCTCCACTGTCCTATCGCGATTATATCGGCAGTTATCAGGGAAATATGTACGGATACATTAAGAGTTCAGAAAATCCTTTAAAAACAATGGTGTCTCCAAGAACAAAAATTGAAAATCTTTTTCTGACAGGGCAGTCTGTGAATATGCACGGGATTTTAGGATGTACTATCGGTGCTTTCAATACCTGCGCGGAAATTTTGGGAAAAGAGCTGATGGATGAGCGTTTGAAGCAGGTCATAAAGAAAGATCAAATCGAAAAGCTGTAATTGATATGAAACCTGTTATTCCTGGTCAGACAAAGCATAAAGAATCTGTTGAATGGAGATTACCGGATTGTCAGAATAATAAGCTGTATATAGTTATTATTCTTTCCGTTTTTTTTCAACTCACCTCCTGTGGAGTCAGAAAATCCATTAAACATATTCCTGATATCGAACAGTACGTTCTGGAAGTTCCGCAGGTCACTAAAGTGAATGATTCCACATTTAGATTTAAACAAAATTATTTAACCAAAAACAGGCAGCAGCTTTGGGAATTGTATATCAAAGGTAATCCGCTGCAGCTGGGCTACAACAATGGTGCGCTGACAAAGGATCTGATGCAGAAGCAGGAAGAAATTTTCTTCTCAAAAGTAGAAGGTTTTGTTCCGTCAAAATTCAGGCAGAATCTTCTGCGCGGTTTTCTGAAATGGTACAACCGTAAAATGTATCTGAATGTGAATAATGATTTTCAGGCAGAATTATACGGAATGTCTCGGTATTCTTCGGATGCTTATGATTTTATTGCGCCGAAATTCCGCAGAAGTATGTATCTCCATGGTGCCCATGATATAGGCCATGCGATGCAGGATCTTATGGTTGTCGGCTGCAGTTCGCTGGCAGTCTGGAACGAAAATACAGAAGATGGGGATTTATTAATCGGAAGAAATTTTGACTTTTCTGTCGGTGAAGATTTTGCAAGAAATAAATTAATAGAATTTGTAGAACCCGAAAGCGGTATTCCGTACCTGTCAGTCAGCTGGCCGGGCATGATTGGAGTCGTTTCCGGGATGAATAAAGAAGGACTTTCGGTAACGATCAATGCCGGAAAATCTAAAATTCCTCTGACTGCAAAAACTCCGATTTCCCTTGTTACAAGAGAGATTTTGCAGTATGCTTCAACGGTTGATGAGGCCATAACTATTGCGAAAAAGCGAAAGGTTTTTGTCTCTGAATCCATTCTGATAGGAAGCGCAAAGGATCATAAAGCGGTCATTATTGAGGTTTCACCAAATAATTTCGGTGTTTATGATGCTCCCAATTCAGGCAGGGTGATCTGTACTAATCATTTTCAATCTGACGCTTATAAAGGGGATGAAAGAAATCAAAAGCATATCGCAGAAAGCCATTCAGAATACCGCTATGAAAAACTTCAGGAACTTTTAGCAGAAAATAAAAAACTCAATCCTGAAAAAATGGCTGCTATTCTGAGAGATCGATCGGGTATAGAAAACAAGAGTATAGGGTTAGGTAACGAAAAAGCAATCAATCAGCTCCTGGCTCATCATGCAGTTATCTTTTCGCCTGAAAAAAAACGGGTTTGGGTTTCTTCAAATCCTTATCAACTGGGTGAATTTGTCTGCTATGACCTGAATGAAATTTTTTCGGATCAAAGACTGAAAGACGGCAGTTTTTCAAGATCAGAATTCAACATTCCCAAAGATCCTTTCAGTGAATCTGAAGCGTTTAAAGGGTATGAAGAATTTAAGGCTGCCAATGAATATATACAGAGAGTTATTGACGATGATTCCGCCATCTTGGCAGATGACTTTCTTCCGCATTATCAATCTTTAAACCCTGATTTCTGGCTGGTCTATTATCAGTCCGGGAAATATTTTTTTAAACGGAAAGAATATTCCAAAGCAAAAAATGAATTTCTAAAAGCTTTGACGAAGGAAATTACAACAGTCCCGGACAGAGAGAATATTGAGAAATATCTTAAGAAAACTTTGAAGAAATTGAGATGATCAATCAGTCCGCTTCGTTGTTGAACCTAAAAATCAATTTTGATCAGGACTTACTTTATTTAAAAATAAAAATGTTGCAACACCGGATAGTACAGACATTGTGCTGGCTAAAATCAAACTTCCGATAACATACTGAAAAAGATTGTTTCTAATCAGATCAAAATTGAATTCCTGGCTGAAAATATCTCCGTGTCCGGCAATAAAAGGGGATCCTAGGAACAGGGATGCTGCAATAATAAATGGGATAAAAGGAGGCAGGCTGACATTTGAAGCCACAAAAGCCAAAACTTTATTCAGTTTGAACAGAACTGACAGAGAAATAACAAGCAATGTGTGAAATCCCCAGAAAGGCGAAAAGCCTACAAAAACTCCAAGAGCAATCGAAAATGCTTTGGTGCGGTTATTTCCATCGCTTTCCAGAACATCTTCTTTAATAAATCTTTTAAAACTCTTCTTTCTGAAATTACGGATGAAATTTCTGGGGACGATGTAGAGTAAAGTAATCAGCACCAGGATTGTATTTAGAATACTGATTCTCGTGAAATCTTTGAAAGGTCTGAAATGAGAAACCCTTTCTGTTGGATCATAAAGCACTCTGACAGGAACATTTTTTACAGGAATGTGTTTCCAGGCTGTTCTTACAATGATCTCAATTTCAAATTCAAATTTTGGGGTAAAATATTTCTTTGGTATTTTATGTAGTGGATAGAGACGGTACCCGGATTGAGTATCTTCAAGCTTAATTCCAGTTTCAAACCAAAACCAGAAGTTAGAAAAACGGTTTCCAAAACTGCTTTTTTTCGGAATTCCTTCCTGAGACATATTCCGGTTGCCAATCAGAAGGACGTCTTCTTTTTCTTCTGATAAGGCATCTACAAAAACCGGGATGTCATCAGGATAATGCTGTCCGTCAGAATCGATGGTAATGGCATGGTCATAGCCAAGTTCCTTTGCTTTTCTGAATCCGGTTTTCAGGCCGTTTCCTTTACCTTTGTTGTGAGGAAGACTGATGATGGTCAGTTGAGGGTAGGCTGCTAAAATAGCGTCAGTAGAGTCAGTAGACCCGTCATTGATAATAATAATGTTTTGGGTATATTCACCGACACCGTCAATAACTCTTCTGAGTGTCTTTTCATTGTTGTAGGTGGGAATAAGTACACAGATTTTCTTTTGCTCAATTGCATTTTGAACTTCTGAGAGAATCATCATTTATTTCAGACTGTTTTTTTCTGCTGCCGTCATGGTTTTAGACTGCATGGCAAATTTTTTAATGTACGTTTTCAGTGCCGGATTCTGTTTGGAATAATTGGTGAGGATAAAAACTTTGTCTTCTTTCAGATTTTTTGAATATCCTACAATTTTAGGAATGTTTTCCTGAACACTCATTCTGATTACCCTCAGTTCTGTATTATTTGGATTGTTTTTTATGATGCTTTCAAGATGTGTTGCCCCGGATTTCACAAATGATTTTCTTTTGTTTTTCTCGGTAGTAACTTTAGCTTCAAGAATCTCTGCTGCTGCTTTGTAAGCGCTGATGACAGGGTCGGAAGATGTTTTCTTTTCTGCTGATGCAATAAAGTTTTTTGCACCTTCAACCGATTGATTTGCTTTTGAATAGCTGCTTCTCAAAGTTTCAAGATCACCTTGGAAAAATAAAGATAGAACGGTCAGGAGTGATAATAAAAGTTTCATATTTTAGTATAATTAACTGACATTTTCAATGCAATTGTCTCGCCAAAATAGGTCGTATTTTTTACCTTGATTTCATTTTCCGTTTCGTTAAGCTCCAGTTTCAGAGATAGCTCCGGCGTTTCAAAAGGATTGATAATAGCCATAAATTTTACGTTGGAGGCTGATTTTAAAAATAATCTCTTACCGGTCACTTCTTCTGTCAGTTCTTTTACCATCTGCATCATACAGACTCCAGGAGTCACCGGGTTTCCGGGAAAATGACCTTTAAATATGTCATGATCTTTATTGAGACGTATTTTTGCGATAAAACCTCCGTTCTCTGTTTTTTCGCAGTTTTCTAAAGTATAAAAATCGGTAAGGATCGTTTGCATGATTTATTCAGTTTCAGTAATTTGAAATAGTTTGATGTTGATCTTAAAATCTTTGTGCTGTAGATTTACGGTCTCTGCAAAAGTATGTTTTTTTGCCTCAAAACTAAAATCAATTTTTTCTTTATTGTTCAGCGTATAGATGATCTGACTGAGCGTTCCTGTTTCTTTATCAAAAAACAGGTAATATCTCTTCTTGCCGTTATCTGAAAGATGGATAACAGAATCATTATTTTCAAAACTTTCACTTACCGGATATTTTTGCTTCAGCAGTTCCTGAAAATCGTTTTTCAGAAAATTAATAACCATTTTTTTATCCAGATCTGCCAAAACATAATGAAGTTTGAAATCATTCTCAGAAATTTCAAAGTCAATCATTTTATTGCCAAAATCGGAAGTCATAACCACCCTGTGGGTCGTATCATTGATTTTTTTGATAATTACAATTCCACTGATATGATTTTTATAAATGTCCATCTGGCATTTATAGACATAATCTGCTTTGGATGAAAAGTACAGATTCTCAGCAGTCTTCTGAATCTTTGAAACAGATGTTACATCTTTGAGTTGATAAGATGTACATGACATAACATGCAAAAAAAGTGAACTATAAAGAAAACTCAGAAGCAGGGATCGGCGCATTGATTTTTGTATTTTTGAAAACAATATTGGTAGTATCACCTGAAGCCTCTGTCATATTGACCTGTGATACAGTTGATTGATTTTTAGGAAAATACAGCTCGATCTGCTTGATGTATTTCAGTAACTGTGTAGACTTAGGGGTGAATTTCGCAATATTTGAGTTTGTATTTTTTAAATAAATAACAGAAAATTCAGGATCACTAAACATTTTTCCGTTTGAACTTCCCACAATCAGTTTATTGATTTTTTCAAATGTTTTACTTTTCGCATCGACCGAAGATTTTTTTCCCTGATCGTTAATGAAAATTTTATTGTCTTTAAAAATAATGCTGTACTGATAAGGTTTTGTATATTTCCAACTCAGCGTGGTTGGCGATTTCAGAGACATCTTCCCCTGGGTTACAATGTTTTTATCCAGAAAATCCATTTTTTTGGTCTGAACAAAATCACTTTGCAAAGTTTTGATCTGCTGTGTTTCAGACGATACTTTAGTTACGAATGTTTTTGCCTCAGCGTTTGTCATTGCTGTATTTTGCGCAAAAAGCAAATTTGAAATCAATAAAAGAGTTCCCAGTGCTATATTTCTAATCATTACTTTTAGATTTAATCATTGAATCAATAGTGAAAGTTGAATATTTTTCACGTTCCAAAAATAACAATAATTCGACCAAAACCCGATGCGTTTTATCTGACGTGTCGTGAAGCAGGATAATGCTTCCTTTTTTCAGGCCTCTCATTATTCTTTTTAGTATTTTCGTTTCATCAGTTATCACAGTATCCAGTGAACGAACGTTCCAGCCAATACTTTTTTTATTTGTTTTTCTGATGGCTTTCGCAATATTGGGGTTGGTGACTCCAAATGGCGGTCGGTAAAGATCAGTCTTTATATTTCCGTATTTAGAAATAACTTCGTCGCACTTTTCAATCTCTCCGGTCATTTTTGAAGCCGGTAAAAACCCTGTACTGTTAGAATGGGAATAGGTGTGATTTGCAACCGTGTGACCTTCTGCGATAATTCTCTGAAATATTTCGGGATATTTTTCAATCTGTTTTCCAATGCAGAAAAATGTCGCTTTTGTATCGTTTTCTTTTAAAATATCTAAAAATTTAGGCGTAAATTCTGTAGGTCCGTCGTCAAAAGTGAGAGCCACTTCTTTGATTTTTGTTCGTTTATGGGTAAAACTATTGACAAAGTATCCCAGTTGAATATCAAATGAGCCCCAGACGATAACCCCTGAAAACAAAACAAAGCAAAACAAGTAAACCCAAATTGTTCCCTGAAATGCAAAAATCAAAAGGTTTAAAAAAAGAAAAAAGATAATAAATGGATAATGTTTCATCTTTCTTATGGAGTTTTTATTTAAAATCAAGCTTTTTTCAGTAAAACCAAACTATGATCATTACCTCCCAGATGATTGTACAGGAGGACATTTGAAATATTTTCTTTTTTTACAGAATTAATCATCATTACTTCCGGGATCTGTTGGGATTTCAGGATGTGACACGCCATAAAAGTCGAAAAACTGCTTGCAGTATTGAATTCTCCACTTAAATGTTTGTAATAGAGTAATGAGGAGTCTGGAAATATTTCAGACACTTTTTGATAGTAAACATCAGAATCTGCATCTCCGCTGAAACCTAAAATAACAGCATCAATATCTCCATTTTTTAAATTATTTTTAGCTAAAAAATCCTCAATGAATTGTTGAGTTTCATTTAAATCTAATGTATTAATAATTTGGATATCTTTCAATTGAGCGTAAGAGTTTGCTGTTTTCTCTTTTCCCAATACAAAAAAGCCAGAGCCTTCGCCCCAAATAACACCCTCGGTTTCTGAATTTAAATAATCAACAGGCAGATTTTCTTTTTTCTTAATAGAATTGTTCAGTTTGTACAGTTGCATTGTTCTCTCGGTCTGTTCATCTGTGGAACCAACCAAAACGTTCTCCGCTTCACCGTCAAGAATCTGAAGTTTGGCATCCAGCATTGAAAATTCCAATGAAGATGAACGGTTGACATAGGTGAAATTATATCCATGACACTGCAAGCCCAAAGCAATTTGTCCCGCAACCGTGTTATGTGTTGACTGAATAAAAAATGTGGGTGTCAGAAATTCCTCATTATTTTCCAAAACATTTTTCAGGAATTTTTCAGAATCCTGAGAACATCCCATGCCGGTTCCTACAATAATGGCATCAGGTTTCTCAATCCCAGCCTCCTGTAATGCTTTTGTAGAAGCTACCGAACTCATTTTTACAGTCTTAGACATTCTTCTGCTCATGGCCGGTGGAATGTACTCTCTGTAATTAGGTTCGATCGCTTTCAATACCTGAACTGAATTCTGAGATTTAAGATTTCCAAAGAAATTTTCATTTAAAGTGTCCTGAACAGAGATGCAGGTTGCACTGTTGATGTAAACAACACTCATTATTTAGAAAAAATTAAGGTTGAACAGTTTCCTCCAAATCCGAACGAATTGGAAAGAACGTGACTGATATTCTTCTCTTTCAGTTCAGTGACCGGAGTCAAATCAAATTCTTCCATTTTTGTTCTGAAATTTAAATTTGGAAAAATCACATTGTTCTGCATGGCTAAAATCGAATAAACCGCTTCAATTCCTGCCGCCGCCGCCAGGGTATGACCGGTAAACGCTTTCGTGGAGCTGAAGTCCGGAACTTCGTTTTCTCCAAATATTCTGATCATTGCAATACCTTCTGATAAATCATTATTAGGGGTAGCAGTTCCGTGAACATTAATGTAATCGATCTGTTTTTTGTCCAGACCTGAAATTTTAAGAGCCTTTTCCATTGCGAGATAGGCACCCTGTCCGTTTTCTGACGAAGCAGTCTGATGATGCGCATCATTGGCATTGCCGTAACCGGAAAGGTAAGCAAGAACCCTTTTGTTTTGTTTTTTAACGATCTCATCAGATTCCAGAACAAGGAAAGCAGCAGCTTCCCCAAGGTTCAGGCCTTTTCTGTCGTTGTCAAAGGGGGTATTATATGAGTCGGTGAGAATCATCAGTGTATTGAACCCATTCAAAGTGAATTTTGAAAGGGAATCAGTCCCACCAACGATAACACGGTCTAAAATACCGTTTTTAATGAGTTTTGCCCCCATCATAATGGCATTGGCTGCTGAAGAACATGCTGTGCTGATCGTAGAGACCATTCCTTTAAGACCAAGCAGGTCTGCAATGGCAAGCGATGAATTTCCGGCATCGTGAACATCAATATATTTTTGCTTTTCAGGAAAATCTTCGTAAGTATAGAAAAATTTTTCGGTGATATCCATTCCACCTACGCTCGTGGAAGAAATGAGTCCCGTTTTATATTCGTTAATATCCGAAATTCCTGCACTTGCTACGGCTTCTCTTGCAGCAACCATTCCCAATAAGGCAGTTCTGGTCGCATTGTTGTCTTCAGGAAGCTGAAGCTGTTGCGCCAGTTCTTCATTGGAAAGTTTTATCTCACCTGTCTTGATGCTCCCTGCATGACGGGTATCAAACAGTTGAATATCTGAGATGCCGTGCTTACCGGATGTCAAAGAAATAAAATTTTCCTCAACATTGTTACCAATGGAGGAAATGATACCTATTCCTGTGATGGCAATTTTTTGACTCATCTTTTATAAATGTAACAATGATAATAATGTATCAATTTAACAATGTAGCAATGTATCAATTTAGTAATGTTGCAATGTAGAAGTTTACCGATTATTGCCAGACTGTAACATTGTTATATTGGTAAATTAACTTTATTTTGTTCTGTTTTCCTCAATATATTTTGCCATAACTTCGATGGACTGGAAGATTTCTTTTCCTTTTTTAGGGTCAGATAATTTGATTCCGTAATCTTTGTCAAGAAGAACAATCAATTCAAGCGCATCAATAGAATCCAAACCAAGACCACCACCGAAAAGAGGGTCTGTGTCTTTGATTTCTTCTACTGCAACGTCTTCAAGATTAAGAACTTCTATGATTTTGTTTTTTAATTCTAATTTTAAATCTTCCATTTTTTTATATTTATCTATGTATCGGTTTTTCGATGTTTCAATGTACCAATGTATCAATAGGTGTCAGTTTAACAATGTGAAAATGTATTAATGATCAATTTACTATGGCTTATGGTTACCAAAAACAGCTGAAACTTAATAGCTGTATTGTTATACTTTTTAAAATTGTTACATTATCATACCTCCATATTTCACACTGTTATATTATTATGTTACAAAGTCAGCAAATATACAAAAGCTTTATAACTTTCCTGATATAGTTCGACCCATCCGCATAAGACTTTTTCAGCTTTTCCTGACTGCAGAATCTGTGCCGCATAAGTGTTTAGAAAATCTTCATCGAATTCATTCAGAACAAAAAATGCATTTTCCGTCTGCATCTTATGTTTAATGCTGATTTCACCGACGCAGATGTTTGGCAAGGTATATACAAAAACGGCGGGACTGGGAAAATAATTTTCTTCAGAATTGATGCTTTCCTGGTATTTGAAATCGGTGTCAAGACTTGACGATTTATTGGCAAAAACCAATGCGGTTTTACTGTGATCATCGTTTTTTAGAATCATTTCGGAAGCAAGAAAAGCCAGTTTGCTCAGATGATCCATTTTATGAAATTTAGAATAATTCAGTTCTAAACTTTTATAAGCTTCTTTTGCGAAATTTGCGAAATTTTCAGTTTCAGCTTCAAAAATAATTTGTTTGTTGACCGTTATTTTTGAGTTTTCTATGGTGCAAATGTCTGTTTTCTTCATTGAGGTTTTTCAAAAATTTTAAGGCTTTTTTTGGGTTTTGATATGTGTTGAAAACAGAGAGTATGATGATTTTATAATCAATAATTTCATAAACTACGAAGAAAGGAAATTTTTGAATGAAAGCTGCTCTGTAATTTTTCTTAAGCTGAAAATGTTTTGGATTGTTTTGAATTCTACGTAAATATTCTTCCATATGTTACATAAATTTTTCTTCCAAACTTTTTTGTGCATCTTCCTGTAACACTAACTCATAAGTCATTTCAAAGCTGATTTTGCTTTCTCTTTGACTTCCTCCCAAGTGTAAAATTTGCTTTCTCCGCTTAAGAATTTTTCTCGTCTTTCATTTATTTCATCATAATGCCAATCTGGAATTGCAGGATAATTATCTTCCTGCTCTTCAGCATTGATAATTCCATTTAAAATACGAAGGATTCTCTCATCTGCAATATTTATGTAGTCGTGAATTCTTTTTCTTATTTCTAAAGTAGATTTCATTTCCTAAAACTTTAACTCTATCAAAATTACAAAATTATTCTATGCTTTTTCCAAAACAATAGCTGCATTACAACCACCAAAACCCGAAGCGGTTTTCAAAATATACTTAATTTCTGCCGACTGATTTTCTTTAATAATATTTAAATCCTGAGAAATGCCCATTTCTTCAAAGTTTTTGGATGGAATTAACGTATTGTTCAAAGCAGATTCCATAGAAATAATGCTTTCCAAAAGTCCTGAAGCCCCCAAACAATGTCCGTAGTAACCTTTCATGCTGTTCAGAGGAACATTTTGTAGATTCATTCGGTTGAAAGCAATGGCTTCCATCTCATCGTTATAAAGTGTTGCCGTTCCGTGGGCGGAAATAAAATCGATCTGCTCTGCTGAAACTTTTGCTTCTTTCATTGCATTTTGAACGCTGGTAAATAATCCGTCGCCGGTTCTAGATGGTCCGGAAATGTGATTGGCATCATTGATTGCAGAATCACCCAGGACTTTAAACTTAAATTTTTCGTTATGATCTAATTCTGAAGTGATGTACGCTGCAGCGGTCGCTTCGCCTAAATTTATTCCATTACGGCTTTTGTCATAAGGTTTACACGGTTCGCTTCCTATGGCCTGAAAAGAATTAAAACCAGAAATCACAAACTCAGAAATTCCGTCTCCGGCAACGATAAAAGCATCTTTGTATTTTCCTGTCTGAATCATATTTTTCGCAACTGAAATCGCCATGACTCCGGAAACACAAGCATTGGAAACGACAATCGGTTTGGTTTTAAATCCAAAAAAATCCGCGAGTTTTTGAGCTAATTTTGAAAGGTAGACCCCTTCCGGTAAAGTAGTTTCGTTTTTTAATAAACTGATATTTCCTTTCGTTGTTGATAAAATAAAAGCCGTTTTGTCTGAAATATGATGTCTTTCCACCAGAGGTTTCAAGCTCAGCAAAAACATTTTTTCAAGTCTCGTGAAGTTCTGATTGTTAAAGTGTCTGTTGAATTCTTCTTCCAGTTTTTCACAATCAATTTTAGAAATAAAAAAAGGTTCGTGATTTTCAGTGATTTTATGTAAAGCAACACCTGATTTTCCCTCCAGAAGAGCTTTCCAGTTTGATTCCACATCAAAACCCAAAGGCGTGACGCAGCTGTAATCTGTAATGTAAATTTCTTTGTTCATTAATTGCTGAAATTTTTGAATCTTTCTTGAAAAGCAAAAAGCCAACTATAATCCCATCGCATCTTTCCAAGCCTGAAAAAACTCAGGATTATACAGGCATAATTTATTGTCAGAATCCAGGAAAACCTGAATGGTTTCCCCACTGCAAACCAATTGATTTTGCTGATTGAAAATCTCGTATTTATAAATCAGTTTCGCCGAAACAGAATTCACGAAAGTTGTTACAATGTTAATTGTTTCCCCATATTTCAGCGGAAGAAAATGTTCACACGTACTCTTTACAATTGGGGTTACAAACCCGGCTTTCTGAACGTCGAGGTAGGTTAGACCGTGTTGCCGGCCAAAAGCTTCCCTCCCATCTTCAAAATAAACGATATAATGTCCGTGCCAAACAATTCCCAGCGGGTCTGTTTCGTTAAATCGTACACGTATTTCTTCGGTACAGGTTAAATTTTTTTTAGACTGCATTTTATTTTCTTTTTTTACCACAATGTGCACAAAGGTATTCACAAAGTACACCAATTAAAATCATTTTATTAATGAAATAATTAGTTTATCATTGTGCTCTTAGTGAAAAATCTTGGTGTTCTTAGTGTTTAAAAAAAACACAATGAGAACAGGAGTTTTCACTAAAGAGAGTTTTTTTTAATTACTTCTTGATATGTCAAATCAAATTGTTCCGTTAATCAATCTCTTAACTCCATTCTTAAATAAAACCGAGTTAAAATTGATAAGCAAACCCAATTTGCAATTACTTAATTTTAAATATGTTAAAACCTGAGCGATATGAATATCATTTAAAGATTCGACTGATTTTACTTCAATAACAACTTTTCTTTCAATCAAAAGATCGAGTCTATAACCAATATCAAGTTTTACATCATCGTAGATTAGTGGCATTGGCTTCTGTTTTTCTATAAATAATCCGGATTTTTTTAGTTCAAAATACAGACATTCTTCATAAGCGCTTTCCAAAAGCCCTGCTCCAAGCTGACGATGAACTTTCAATCCTGCATCAAATACAATCTTTGAAATTTCATTCTCATTCATATTATTTGTGTTTTTTAGAAATTATTTTTCTATAATGCTTAACTTTTTACCACAAAGAGCACCAAGGTTATTCACAAAGTATACCAATTAAAATCATTTTGTTAATGAAATAATGGGTTCATCATTGTGCTCTTGGTGAAAAATCTTAGTGTTCTTAGTTTTTAAAAAACCACAATGTGCACCAAGGTATTCACAAAGTACACCAGTTAAAATCATTTTGTTAATGAATTAATGGGTTCATCATTGTGCTCTTAGTGAAAAACCCTAGTGTTCTTAGTGTTTAAAAAACCACAAAGTGCACAAAGGTAATCACAAAGATCACCAATTAAAATCATACTATTAATGGGTTCATTATTATTGTGCTCTTAGTGAAAAATCTTAGTGTTCTTAGTGTTCTTAGTGTTTAAAAAACCACAAAGTGCACAAAGGTATTCACAAAGGTCACAAATTAGAAATCTATCTGTTCCTAATCCTTAAACAAATTATACGCTATTTTGTTTTCTTTCGTAGAGCAGAGAGATCGTTACCATTGCGATATAAAATAAAAATAAAAAAATCAGTTCCTTCGCAATTCCGTCGATGTCACTGTTTCTTAGAATAATATCATAGTATGCGTTTAGTCCCCAATTCATGGGAGAAAACTGCGCAATTTTCTGCATAAATTCAGGCATCAGGAAGACAGGGACCCAGATTCCGCCAATCGCTGCCAAAACCACCACTGAAGTCGCTCCAAAAGGTGCTGACTGCTCCTGAGTATCAGAGACCGTTCCGATTAAAACTCCAAATCCAATTGCTGCCAATCCTGCAAATATTGTAACAATCAGGAGGTGGAACATTTTTCCTGAAACATCAAACTGAGGCAAATCCATCAGCGGGAAGAGCCAGATGCCTACAGCCACCATCAACAGAAACTGAATGACACAAATGATAAGATAGGTGAATGTTTTCCCTAAAATATGAATATAATAGGGCGTTGGACTTACCCGAACTCTTACACTCGTTCCCTGACTTTTTTCTTTTACCAGATTTATTGACAATGGAACAACGATAAAGAAAATAGCAAACAGTGCCCAGGCAGGAACGTTGTGCTGTACCGAATTCGGCATCTCTTCTTTTTTACCTTGGTTTGGTGTGATTTCTTTGAAGGTAATCAAACTTTTATTTTCAAGATCTTCCGTTGTTCCAAGTTGATCCTGGAAGGCTTTGTATATTTTTTTATTCTCGATTTCAAAGACCATTTTATTAATGGCATTCATTACAGAATTTTTGAAACCTGCGTTGGTTGCAGGATCGAAATAGAGATGAATGTCTTTAGTTTTTGAAGCCACAGTTTTAGTGGAAGCCGAATCAGTTTCCAAACCGAACGAACTTATAATGGTCTGAACTTTCGAATCTATATTTGAATTTAAATCTTTCGATAAATTTTCAGGTATGACGATGGCCAGTTGATAATCTCCCGTGAATACCGCTTGCTCAGCTGATTTCTCGGTGTAATCAGTAACGAGTTCAAATGTTTTGCTGGTTTCCAGTTCTTTTTTGATGACTTTTGAAACTTCAGATTGATCATTATCAATGAAAATAATCGGGATTTTAGATCCTTCCAGATTTTTAAAGGTCGAATCCTGAATTAAAGTGATGGTAATAATCAACAGCAGCGGCATCAGGAAAATAATGACAATCCCGCCTGAATCACGTTTCAATAACTGAATTTCTTTAATGAAACTTCTCCACAATTTATACAACATCTCTCAATTCTTTTCCGGTTAATGAAATAAAAACATCTTCAAGGTTTTCCGCATTCGCAACTCTTTCCACCAATTCTTCGGGTGTTCCTGTCGCATGAATTTTTCCGTGGTCGATGATAGCGATTTTTGTGCAGAATTCTTCAGCTTCAGATAAATGATGCGAGGTGTAAATAATGCACGTTCCTTTTTTATTTAAATCTAAAAGATAGTCGATAATCGCTTTTTTCGACTGAACATCAACGCCAACGGTCGGCTCGTCCAGAAACAGAACTTTCGGATTGTGAAGAGTCCCGGCAATCAGGTTACAACGGCGTTTCATTCCGCCTGAAAACTGGTCGACTTTTTTATTGGCAAATTTTGTCAAGCCCATCAATTCCAAAGCTTCGTCAATTGCTTTATGAAGATAATCTTTCTTCAAACCATATAAACTTCCAAAGAACAAAAGGTTCTCCTTTGCGGTCAAAGTCGGGTAGAGTGCATATTCCTGAGGAACGACACCGATAATTTGTTTGATTTTTGAACTGTCTTTTTTTGGCGACAAACCATTGATGGTGAAACTTCCTGAGGTCGGTTTAATCAAACCTGAAAGCATAGAAATCAACGTGGTTTTTCCCGCTCCGTTAGGGCCGAGAATTCCGTAGATTTCGTTTTTACCGATGTTCAAAGAAATATCATTAACCGAAAAGTCTTCCGAGTTCTTGTATTTCTTGTAGAGATTTTTTATTTCGATGATATTCTCCAAACTATATCGCTTTTCTCAGTTTTTTATAAAAAGCCTCCTCCAAATCAGCGATATGCAACATTGATTTTGAAAGCTGATTGTAAATGTCGCTTTTAGAATTTCTGTTTTTGTAGACTCTTGCAATATCTACTGCAAAATCTCTCCAAAGGTCACCGATTGCAGTAATTTCTTTAGATAATTCCTTTAATTCATCATTTTTAAGAATAACCGCTGCTTCCTGTAAAAAAGCTCCGTAAATAAACCTGAATCCGCCTCCGCCGGTTCCGATTTCTTCCTGCATTCTGATCAGTTGTCCAAGGTAATGATTGGTTACTTTCGTGCCTTTTTTCTCAGCCCATTTAGGGATGCTTTTTGCTACCCAACGCATTGCTTTCACACCGATAATCGGAACGGGAGCAAGCATATTTTTGCAGGTGTCTTTGATTCCTTTTTTAATAGCTTCTTCCAGATTAACCTTTTCCGGAATGTGAATCGGGAAATACATGTGACCTTTCGGGGCAAGTGCACCTTTAGCATAACGTACTTTTTCGAGTTCAGCTTCAGTCAATGTTGTTGCAAAATCCATTACCGGATCGCTGATTAGGAATTTTCCGTCTTCTTTACCGTACACCACAAGATTGTGGGCATTGAAATGAAATTTGTATTCTTCAGGAAAATACGTCAGGTTAAAGACACCTACCTGCAGGCCTGTAGGGATATTCTGTTCTAAATTTTTTTCCAAAGCAGCCTGAGCATCTTTAGGATTTGAAAATTTAACTCTTTTTATTTTTATTCCCAGTCTTTTTGCGGCTTTGCTGAAAATAGCTCCAGGCATCGGACGATAACTGAACCCCGGTGCAAAATTCACTTTCAAAAAAGGCAGGTACACGAAAAATAATCCGGAACCGATTCCGAAAATCATTGGTTCGCTGAGTTTTAAACCTCTGTTGAGAAGTAGATTGGAGGCAACACCGTTTTCGCAGTGGGCTGTCTGGTGGTGTTCAAAGTTGATCTTCATTATTTACCGTCGAAGTTTTTGAGTTCATCTACCGAAATTCCGAATGTGTCGGCATATCTTTTCAAAGTGGAATCGCTGAGTTTTTTAAATATTTTCGGTCTTGCGTGTCTTTTGACTGTCCATTGCCATTTTCCAACATAGGCTGCGAGAACCTGTAAATCCATCTTATTCAGTTCCATGAAATACATGATAGGACTCACAGTGTTGTTGGCGACGTTTTGTTTTGCCTCCTCAATTCTTTCATTGATGAGCTCCATGGACTCGTCAAGGGCAGCTTTTTTAGCTTCCCACCCGATACTTTGAGCAGTGGTGTAATTGTTATTTTCATCAGTTACATATAACATTTCGGTCATATTTGCTGATTGAAGATTACTTTCGTCTTGTGGAATGTCTTGTTTTTTCACCCGAAAAGATTGATGTTAAAATAAACAGATGATATTTTATGCATCTGTTGTAGCTGATTTTTCAATGCGCTAAAATAATAAAAATGCAGGACATAGGATAATGAAATGTAAAGGCCGTAATTGTTTAAAATTCAATAGAATTCTATCTGAATCATTGTGAATTTTATTCATCACATCATAAATACGTTAAACGTATGAATATCTGGATCTGAAAATACAAAACCATAACGGTTATCGCCAAATTTTTTTAGTCCAGACTCTGTTTTTCCGCCAGTTTGTCTCACCGGTTTTGCCCATTCCTCAACTTCATCTGTCGTGTCTGCGGAGAGAGTGAAAATAATTTCATTGGAATTTTGATTGTTTGAAAATGCGACTTTTGTATTTTTCTATAAGATATCTGTGAGGAAAAAATGTAAAAAATTATTGTCGCTAAAGAAAAAGCTTGTCAGTTCGTTGGATCTTCTGTTAGATTTAATATAATATTAATGGACTGTAACAAACGTCTTTATAATCCTACCTATTTAACATAATTATATAATACTACTATGAAGAAAGTTTTTATTTCTCTTTCATTCTTTTTTATGATCAATGCAGTGGCACAGAAATTTGATACGCAGACAGTGACTGACGGTCAGGGTTATACGTACGAAACTGTGAAAAATGATCAGACAGGAGTGAGAGTCTATGCTTTAAAAAACGGATTAAAAGTGTATCTCGCAAAGAACGATGATGCTCCCAGAATCCAGACGTATGTGCCTGTAAGAACTGGCTCAAACAACGATCCGAGTGATAATACAGGATTGGCCCATTATCTTGAGCACATGGTCTTCAAAGGAACTTCTCATTTGGGAACTCAGGATTGGGCCAAAGAAAAAGTTTTGCTGCAGCAGATTTCTGATCTATATGAGCAGCACAAAGCGGAGAAAGATCCTGAAAAGAAGAAAGCACTTTACAAAAAAATAGATGAGGTTTCTCAGGAAGCTTCAAAATTTGCCATAGCTAATGAATATGACAAAGCAATTTCATCTTTAGGAGCAACAGGAACCAACGCTCACACCTGGTTAGACGAAACGGTTTACAAAAACAATATTCCGGCTAATGAATTGGAAAAATGGCTGAAAGTAGAAAAAGAACGTTTCTCTGAATTGGTTCTGAGACTTTTCCACACAGAATTGGAGGCGGTTTATGAAGAATACAACAGAGCGCAGGATAACGACGGGCGTTTGGTAAATTATGCTTTAATGGAAGCGCTTTTTCCAAAACATCCGAACGGACAGCAGACAACAATCGGTACTTCAGAACACCTGAAGAGCCCGTCAATGGTGGCAATTCACAAATATTTTGACACTTATTATGTGCCTAATAATATGGCGGTCGTATTGGTTGGAGATTTAGATTTCGATAAAACGATAAAATTAGTTGACCAATATTTCGGGTCGTTCAAATACAAAGAACTTCCGGTGAAGAAAATGGTTTCTGAAGAGCCGATGACTCAGGTAGTGACAAGAACTGTGAAAAGTCCGTCTGCACCAAGAATGACGATGGCTTGGAGATCTGATTCGTACGGAACAAAAGACGCAAGACTCGCAAGCATGGTTGGTGAAATCTTAAGCAACAGCGGAGATGCAGGTTTAATTGATTTAAATATCAGCCAAAAGCAGAAAGTCCTAAGCGCAGGAGCTTATGAATCTCCTTACAAAACTTATGGAGCATTTACCCTATACGTTGTACCGAAAGAGGGACAAAGCTTTGATGAGGCTAAAAAATTACTGCTTGGACAGATCGATTTAGTTAAAAAAGGTCAGTTCCCGGATTGGATGCTGCATGCAATTGTTAATGATATGAAAGTTCAGCGTATGAAAGGCTGGGAAACAGCGGACGGCCTTGCGACTACTTTATATGGTGCTTACATCAACGAAAGAACCTGGCAGCAGGAATTGGATGAGATCAATGATTACGAAAAAATCACCAAAGCAGACATCGTAAAATTTGCGAATGAGTTTTTTAAAGATAATTATGTTGTGGTCTATAAAGAAAAAGGAGTGAATGATAAATTAGTACGTGTACAAAATCCTGCAATCACCCCAATTAAACTTAACAGAGAAGCTCAATCTCCCTTCCTTAAAGATATTTTAGGCACAAAAGCGGGAGACATCAAACCTCAGTTTATTGATTATAAAACAGCAATAACAACTTCTGAAATAAAAGACAAGAAGGTGAGTTTCGTTGAAAACAAATACAACAAAGTTGCTCAGGTGAATTATATCTTTCCTTTCGGAACCGATAATGATAAAGAGCTAAGCTTAGGGGTAAGCGTTTTACAGTATTTAGGAACCGATAAGTATACTCCGGAACAGCTGAAAGAAGAATTCTACAAACTGGGAATCTCAAACAGCTTCAGAACTTCAAACGATCAGACCATTATCTCTCTGAGCGGACTTGAAAACAATATGAAAAAAGGAGTTGAATTGTTGAATCACTGGATGACGAATGTGAAAGCTGATCAAGCCATCTATGATCAGACAGTAAAAACAATCCTTGAATCAAGAGAGGTAGCGAAAAAGGATAAAGGAAGAATTATGGCCGCACTTTCCAATTATGCGAAATATGGGAAGGATTCAAGATTGACGGATATTATTTCCAGACAGCGTATGGAAAGTATCAATGTCAACGAACTCATGTCTAAAATAAAAACGTTAAACCAATATCCTTACGAGATTTTCCTTTATGGAGAAAATCAGAAAGGTCTTGAAAAAGCAGTAAAACCTTTTGTTGCCACTACAAAACTACAACCTGTAATAGCGAAAATATATGCAGAGCCTGCAACGGAAGGGAAAGTATATTTTACGGGTTATGATATGGTGCAGATGGAAATGGCTAAAGTGGCTAAAGGCAGCAATGTTAACCTTTCAAACTTCGGTAAAGCCAATGTATTCAATGAGTATTTTGGCCGTGGTCTGTCTTCTATTGTTTTTCAGGAGATCAGAGAAAGTAAATCACTGGCTTATTCTGCTTATGTTTCTTACGCTAATGCTTCTGAAAAGGATCACCCCAATTATGTGACCAATTATATAGGAACCCAGGCTAATAAATTGCCTCTTGCTGTAAATGCGATGAATGATCTGATGGCAGATTTTCCACAAATTCCTGCACAGTTTGAGAATTCTAAAGGTTCGGCTTTAAAGCAGATTGCTTCTAACAGAGTTAACAGGACAAATATTTTCTACAACCAACTGGCATTGAAAAAACTGGGTGTTGACTATGATATCAGAAAGGATGTGTATGCAGAGATTCAGAATTTAAGTTTGCCACAGCTGACAGGCTTTTACAATTCAGATATTAAACCGTTGAAATATAATACTGCTATCATCGGGAAAAAAGAAAATCTGAATATGGATTCTATTAATAAAATGGGAGAATTCAAAGAAGTGACACTTGAAGAAATCTTCGGATATTAATTTTCATTAATATAAATTGTTTG